>CAYRVS010000198.1:0-9345 GCA_964427725.1 uncultured Planctomycetaceae bacterium
TGACGATGGAGATGGCGCTCCCCGCGCCGGCGGGGAACGTCACCACCGTCACCTCCCAGAAAATGATGATGGACCTGATCACCGACGAAGCGGTCGCCGACGGCGCGGTGAAGCAACGGCACATCATCACGCGGGCGGTCATCACCACAAAAAGCGAAGGGGGCCCGATGGCGATGGAAAGCGAGCACGACTCCGACTCGGAAGAGGCCCCCGAAGGGCCCGTCGCTCAGATGCTCGCCAAAACGATGAAACCGATGATCGGCAAACCCTTCAGCCTGACCATCAGCCCCCGCGGCGAAGTGAGCGACGTCACGGTCGCCAAAGGGCTGCTCGACGGCCTCAAAGGAAACCCCGCCGCCGCCATGATGGGGGAGATGGGGACCGAAGCGGGCCTCAAGAAGCTGACGACTCAATCGATGATCGTTTTCCCCGAAACCGCTTGGAACATTGGCGACGTCGTCGAAACCCCCATCGAAGTCAAAATGCCCTTCGGCACGATGAAAACCACCCGCGTGATGCGCTACGAAGGCCCGGCGGAGGGCGACCTCGAACGGATGAGCCTGACCACCAAGACCGAGTTCATCCCGCTCCCCAACAGCCCGGCGAAGATCACCATCGGCGACGAAGAGTCGGCGGGCGAATACCTCTTCGACCGCCAAGCGGGCCGCCTCGAATCGAGCAAACTCAAGCAAACCCTCAACCTGGAAATCGCCGTCGGCCCGCAAACGATCCAGCAAACGATCATCAACGACGTCAGCTTCGTGCTCGATCAGGGGGAAGCGGGGCGGGAATCGTCGGCGCGGTGATGCGATAATGACACACGCCACACGATGACGTGAGATATGTAGTGTGCCCGGGTGGCCCCGGTTGCCCGTCTGCGGGCTACCGGGGTCGCGTTAGCGACAAGCTCCCTTTGTTCGATGCCCAAGCGTCTCCGGAGGTCCAGCTCATGAGTCTTGTGGCTACGCCACCCAGGTAGACCTACGGTCAACCTGGGCCACCCGCGACGGTGGCACGTCCCACATGATGGCGCGAGAACCGTAGGGTGCGTCTTGACGCACGATCGGCCGTGATGATGGCGGTGCGTCAAGACGCACCCTACCGCTGAACAACGACGACACCACAAGCCTCATGCCTCCGCCCGACATCGACGCCTGGATCTCCGCCGTTTTGGCTTTGAGGAAGGCGCGGCGGGTCGTGGTGTTCACCGGGGCGGGGATCTCGGCGGAAAGCGGCATCCCCACGTTTCGCGATGACGAGGGGTTCTGGCTGCGGTTTCCTCCCGCAGAGTTCGCGTCGTGGCGCGGGTTGCTGCGGGCCGCGGCGACCGAGCCCCGGCGGCTCGCGGAGTTTCTGTGGTGCCTGATTGACCCCATCGCCCGGGCGGAACCGAATCCGGGGCATCACGCCCTTGCCGTACTGCAGCGGCACGTCCCGACGACGGTCGTCACGCAAAATGTCGATGGGCTGCATCAAACCGCGGGGTCGACCGTGGTGCATGAGATCCATGGTTCGCTGTGGGACGTATCCGACGCGGCGACGGGGCGCATCGTCCATCGGTTCACGCGTCCCGAGTTGCAGGGAATCGCCGCGGCGCTGCGCGGTTATGTCGATCGCGATTTGTCATGGTTCGGCATGCTCGGCCGGTTGCGACGGCACTACCCGTGGGACTTACGCGGCCGGCATCGCCCGCGGCTCGTCCTCTTCGGCGACGCCCTCGCCGAGCCCGACTGGAGTGCGGCTCAAGGGGCGGTCCAAGAATGTGATCTGCTGCTGACCGTCGGGACGTCGGGGATGGTCTATCCGGCCGCACTCCTTCCCAGCCAAGCCCGCGCCGCCGGTGCCGCGGTTGTTTCGATCGATCCCCAGCACGCCGACGGATGCTGGCTGCGCGGAACCGCCGGAGAGTTGCTGCCGAGACTGATCCGCGACACCTTTACACGGCCATAACCACAATCTAATCAACAAGATGCGACCATCTCAGTGAAGTGCCATCCAAGTGTGCTTGCGAGCTGCTGTCGATTTCGTAGACGCACATCGAAACTTGTTCGACAATCCGAAACCTAACGACCGTTAGGTAGGTATCCTCGACGGATCTCCTCACCTACCCTACGCGAGCCCGCATATGCATCCCGCCGCCTTTTCCCTTCTTGCGCTCGGCCTCGTCATGGCGTCGCTGCCCATCAGCCATGCCGTCGAGCCAAGCGTGTCGTCCCCCTTCGCCGATCCGAGCGTGTTGCTGACGCCCGCGCTCGACTTCCCCATGGCCGACCTTCAAGGGCGCATTCATCCCCTGAACCAGAACGATGCCCAGCGGGTGCGGGTCTTCGTCTTTCTGTCGGTCGCATGCCCCATCGCCAACGGCTCTCTCCCCACTCTGACGCGGTTGGCCGAAACCCATCGCGCGGCGCCTGTCGAATTCTTCGGTGTGGTCGTCGATCCCGGCGTCTCGCGACAACACGCGGCGGAGCATTACGCCGAGTATCAAGTCCCGTTTCCGATCCTCTTCGACGCCTCGCGAACTCTCGCAGCGGAGTTGAAACCGACGCATGTTCCCGAAGCGTTCGTTCTTGATGCCGCCGGCCGACTCGTCTATCGGGGGGCGATCGACAATGCCTGGCTCGCGCTCGGTCGGCGTCGCCCGCAGGCCGAGGAGCACTATCTGGCCGACGCGATCGACGCCGCGCTTGAGCGAAAATCCGCCCCGGTGTCACGAACGGCCCCCGTCGGTTGTCTGATCGAGTCGACCCCCGCCGGAGTGGGGACCGCGCCGGTCACCTACACGCGGGACATCGCCCCCGTGGTGCAGCGGCGGTGCCTGAATTGTCATCGCGCGGGCCAAGTCGCGCCCTTCGCGCTCGAGACCTACGAACAGACCGCCGGTCACGCCGGGCAGATCGTCGAGGTGACGAAACAGCGACTGATGCCCCCGTGGATTCCCGCGCCGGGGCACGCCCGCTTCGTCGGCGAACGCTGGTTGACCGAGCACGAACTCGAATTGTTTCGCGTCTGGGAGGCGACCGGGCGAACGCGCGGAGCCGCCGCCGATCTCCCCCCGCCGCCGGAATTCGCCGAGGGCTGGCGACTGGGGACGCCCGACCTGATCGTCACCATGCCGGAGCCCTTCACCGTCCCGGCGGATGGTCCGGACCTGCTGCAGAACTTCGTGATCCCGCTCGAACTTTCCGAGGATCGGCTGGTCGCGGCGGTCGAGTTTCATCCGGGGAACAAGCAGGTCGCCCATCATGCGGTCTTGTTCCTCGACGACAGCGGGGCCGCGCGGCGGCTCGATCGGGCGACTCCGGAACCGGGCTACGCCAATTTCGGCGGGCCGGGATTCTTCCCGTCGGGCGCGCTGGGGGGCTGGTCGGTCGGCAACACCGCGCGTAGGTTGCCGAATGACATGGGGCGCTACGTCAAACGCGGGTCCGATCTCGTGGTCCAAATGCACTACCATCCGACCGGCAAGCCGGAAGTCGATCAGTCGACGATCGGCATTTATTTCGTGGATCGCCCGGTCGTGGAGTCGCTCGCGGCTCCCGCGAAACTCGTCGGGAGCATCTGGCTGGCGAATTATGAGATGGACATCCCCGCGGGCGACGCCGCGTACGAACGTCGGACGTCGTACAAGCTGCCGCGGGAAGTCATCATGGTGGGCGTGGTGCCGCATATGCATCTGCTGGGCCAGACGATGCGCGTGACCGCCATTCTCCCCAATGGGACCGAGCAACGCCTCATCGATATCCCGCGATGGAACTACAACTGGCAGGACGAGTACTACTACGAACGGCCCTTCAAGCTGCCGGCGGGGACCACGTTGCAGGTCGTCGCGCGATTCGACAACTCCGCCGCGAATCCCGCCAATCCCAGCAGTCCGCCGCGGCGCGTCACCTGGGGGGATGGCACCACCGACGAGATGCTGTTCTGCTTCTTCCTGCTGACCGCGGAACGGCCCGCCGACCTGATGACCGTCATTTTCGACAATCTGCGGCATGACGCCCGCCAACCGCGCAAGCCGGTGACGCCATGAGCGCGGCCGCAGCCACCAGCTCCCCGTCCGAGACACAAGCCCGGTTGTTCGACGCCGCGCTGACGTTATTCGCCGACAAAGGCTACGCCGGGGCGAGCGTCCGTGAAATCATCGAAGCGGCGGGGGTGACGCGACCGGTCCTGTATTACTACTGCGCCGACAAGGAGGATCTCTATCGGCGGCTGATTCACGACAAGAACGCCGCCGCGTATCAGGAGCTCGAACGGCAAATCGGAGATGCGACCGATTGCCGGGCCCGCCTACGAGCGATCCTGCATGGAACGTTCGCCTTTTGCGCCGCCGATCCGCGCGTGCCGCGACTCATGTTCCAAACGCATTATGGGCCGACGATTCCCGGGATCGCCGTGTTCATGGAGGCGTGGGCGGGTCGCCGATTCGCGCTCATCCGCGACATCATGCAGGCGGGGCTCGACCGAGGCGAATTGGCCGCTGGAGACGCCGCCGCGCTCGCCTTGGCCTTTTGCGGGTTGATGGATCAGCAAGTCCAGGTGCTGGTGCGGTGGCCCGAGCCCGCGAGTCGCCTCACGGCGGAGCTGGCCGATCAGCTCTTGAACCTCTTTTGGCACGGCGCGGGAACGGGACCGCGCGGCCCGGTGGCTCTCCCGTCGATCGCGGGGCTCAGTCGTTCGGCTTGACCGCCGACAACGCGTGGGAATTCACACCCCCGCGAGCACCGCCCCGACCGCCTCCAACACCTTCGCGTGCAGATGCCCATTGGTGACCACCACGCCGCGGTTTTGTTCCAGGCCGCGGCCGTGCGTGAATTCGAGGGGCTTGCCGGTGACGTCGGTCACCTGGCCCCCCGCTTCCTCCACCACCAGCACGCCCCCCGCGTGATCCCAAATCCGTTCGACGTAGTCTTGCCGGGTCGGCAGCCGCAGGTAGATGTCGGCTTCGCCCCGCGCGACCACGGCGTATTTCGCCTGGCTGTCCATCCGCGCGGGCTCCGCCGTGATCCCCAACCGCTCGGCGATCAGGCTCGATTCGCTGTGCGAACTATGCCCCGATTCGACCGACTCGCAGAACCGCGCCAACATCGAATCGGTCGTCCGCGATACGTGAATCGGACGAGGCAGATCCACCCCTTCGAGCGGCAGCACGAACGCCCCCGCCCCGCGCACGGCGTAGAAGAGCGCGCCGGTCTCGGCGGGTCGAGCCGGATCGAGCGGCAAGTTCGGGCAGCCCAAGACGCCCAGTTCGATCTTCCCATCGATCACCAAAGCGAGCGAAATCGCGTACTGTTCCTTCCGCAGAAAGCCTTTGGTCCCGTCGATCGGGTCGAGAGTCCAGAAGCGATGCGAGAACTCTTCGGCTCCGCCGCGATCGATCCAGCGGCAGACCTGCTCCTTCGACGCCTCGATGCATTGCTTGCAGATTTCGTCGTGAATCAGGTGCAGGAACGGCGCGTTCTGCTCGTTGAGAAGTTCCCGCGAGTCTTCCTCGGCGATGATCGGGTCGTGCGGGTAGGCGTCGCCGATGATCCGGCAGACGACCGCCTGACTGCCGAAATCGGCGATCGTGACGGGGCTTTTGTCCTTCTTCGCGAGGGCCTCGGGCGAGATGCCCGCCTGGACCGAGCGACAAATCCGCGCGGCGTCACGCACCGCCGCGAGCCCCGCCGCCAATTCCGCCGCCAACCGTGCCGTCATGCGTTGTTCCTTGGGTAAGTCGGATCGCGATTGTAACGACCCGGCGGGGAAATGTGTCGTCGAGAGCGGCGGACCGATTCGTGTTCCCTCAAAGCGTGGATTTGGTGTGCCACGGGCTTCGCCCGTGCGCTTTCGCCATGGTGAACCAACTGACCACGCACTGGCGTAGCCCGTGGCACACCCTCGTCATTGACCAGTGACCCAGGACGACGCCGGATCAGGACGCATGGGATTGCCGGACGGATTCGAGTATGACGTGCCGGACCCGATGCTCCGAGCCGTCATGACCACCACGACCCCTCTGTCGCCGCAACCGCATCCCCTTGACGAATCGCCGTTGGCGATCGGGAGTCGCGTGCTGCCGTCGCGGTATTGTCTGGCGCCGTTGGCGGGGTATACGCATCTCGCCTTTCGTCGGGTGATTCGCGAACTGGGGGGCTTGGGACTTGCGACGACCGATCTGGTGCTGGCGACCCATTTGCTGGGGCGGCATCGGCATTCGCTCGAACTGATCGCCACCCATCCCGCCGATCGCCCGCTATCGATCCAGATCTTCGGGGGCGACACCGCGCAGCTGGTCGCGGCGGCCCGCTGGCTGGTCGAGCGGGGTTACGAAGGGGTCGACCTCAACATGGGTTGCCCGATGGCGAAGGTGAACAGTCAGGGGGGCGGGGCTCGCTTGATGTGTGACGCCACGAGCGCCGCCCGCCTGGTCGAGCAAGTCGTCACGGCCGTCCCGGTTCCCGTCACCGTGAAGATGCGGCTGGGGTGGGATCGGCAATCGATCACCGCGCCGCAACTCGCGCGGCAGTTCGAATCGGCCGGTGTCGCGGCGATCACGCTGCACGGCCGAACGCGGAATCAAGGCTTTCATGGAACGGTCGATCTCGATGGGATCGCGGCGACGGTCGCCGCCGTCGCCACGATCCCCATCATCGGCAACGGCGATGTGCGGACGGTCGACGACGCGCTCCACATGCGGCGATACACCGGCTGCGCCGCGGTCGCGATCGGTCGCGGGGCGATGCTCGATCCGTGGCTCTTTCGCAAGCTGGCGGATGTCGCCGCTGGTCGGCCGCCGTATCAACCCACCGCGGCGGAACAGCTCGGGCTGCTCCAACGACACTTCGCACTGATGACCGAACAACACGGCGAACGGAGCTGCATCCTGTTCCGCAAATTCGCCGGCTGGTACGGGGCGAAGCTTGGCATCCCCGAAGATTTGGAAGACCGGTTGCGTCGGTTCGAGTCCCCGGAAGCCTTCGCCGCGATCGTGCAGGAGATCACCGCCCGTCACGGCGAGCGCCGGACGAACATCGCGACTGCGCTCATCAAGGTTCCGAACGGCCCGGTCGAGCGATGGTGAAGCGGAAGATAGGGAATTGCGAGTAGGGAATAGCGAATAGCCAAGGCGTTTCTCTGACTATTCGCTACTCGCTAATCCCTCACCCTCCTACCGCTGATACCCCACCTGCGTGACGCCGCCCGATTGCTCGAAACCGGCCTGATCGACGTATGCCGTCATCGTGGTGACGACCTCTTTCCGCTGCGGAATCTGCGTCCCATCGGCCAGTTCCGCGACCATATCGATCACGCGGTCGATGCGCGATTGCGTCGGCAAACCGGTCTGCCGATCGACGAGACACGTCCCGCTGCATTGCCCCCCCTGCACCGTCAGCTTCAACCGCTGCTGATCATCGACATAGTTCGACGGCTCGATCATCCCCACCAGCGCGATCTCGGCGACCTGCGGGGTGAGGTTCTTCAGCAGGCACCGCATCCCCGACCCGCTCCGGGCCGCGCTCGACAACCCCGGTCGCAAGTCCCAACTGCTGCCGACCCGCAGCGGTTGGCCCGACAATTGCGGATCGGCGGGGTTCGGCAACAATCCGATGCTGTCGTCGACGAAGCTCGCGATGCCGTCCTCGCTCCGCAGCGCGGCGAGTTGCTGCAGCACGCCGTTCCGTTGTTCCGGGGCGATGCTCGCGACGCATCGCCGCAGAAACTCGGGAAAGTCGACCAATTCAAGGATCCGATTGTCGGCCCCCAGCCAGAACGAGAAGCCGTTGTCCCGGAGTCCGCTGTAAGCCAACGCCGCGGGGGGAATGACCGCCGGGGGCTGATCAGAGTCGTATTCGAGGGGTTCCCCGCCCAGATTCTGCGAGTAGCGAACCTTGTGATAGCGGACGCTGAGCCGACGAGCCTGCGGCCGCTCTTCCTCGACCAGCAGCGTCATCCGTAGTTCGAGCCGGGTCTGACCGACCGCGGGCCCGGTGGCGAGTTGCTGCGTCAGGCGCTGCTCGACCGTCTTGATCAGCGGGAACCGCGCGCCGACGGGAAGTTGCACCGCCAACTCGCGGACATCGGCGGTCGCTTGGGTGAAGTCGTCCTGTCCCGTCGATTCCGAGGGAGCTTCCGTGGTCTCGTCGGCCGAGGGCTCGTCGTCGAACTCGTCGAGCTCGGCGAATTCGTCCCCCTCATCGTTCGCGGCCGAGCCCCCGAACGGCAACTTGCCGCAACCGGTCAACCAGGGGGTTCCCAGGCACAGCGCGAGTGTCAACAACCAGCGACGCCAAGGCATAGCGCATCTCATCCGTTCAGGGGCCCACGGGGCGGCCAGGACCGAACCGGGACCGCTCCATCCCACATCGGGGGCGGAACCATATCAGCAGTTTTTGCCGATGCCTAGACCGAATCCGGTCACGACGGCAGCATCTCTTCCTGACGTCCCACAAGTCCCCTCGCCGGTCCACCCCCGTTCCGACGACCATGCGGGCCGTCCGGCGTCTTCGCGAAGCCGGATCCGGTGACTAACGGGCTCACTTGGACGTGTGCCACTGACTCCGCCAGTGATTTTATTGAGACACACGGTGTGGCCCCACGAGCCCCAACCCGTGGACCCCATCACGTATCGCACCAAGTCTACCCCGATTGCCGTCGGAGCCTGATTGATGCCCCGCACAACATCGCTTGCTATGACGCCGCCGCCGTTCCTCCCCGCCGAACAGGAAGAGGCGTGGTCACGACTTGAGTATGTCGTCCGCCAAGGGTGGCGCTGTGGGATTTTGGTCGGCCCGGCGGAGACCGGGAAGACGACGCTGCTCGAGGACGTCGCGAAATCGTGTACCACGCTTCAAGTCTGCCGTCTCGATGTCGCCGGCTGGACGCGGGACGATTTCGCCGAACAAGCCGCCGCCTCGTTGGGGGATTCAGTGAACGGACCCTGGGCAACGCTCGAAGATTGGTTTCTGGGGGCCGCCGTCACCGAACGACGGTCGCTATGGCTTATCGACCACCTCGATCAGAGCGCGGACGATCTGGTCTTGTCTTGGCGACGGCTGATGAAGCTGTCCGAAGCGACCCGCAGTCCCGCGACTTTCCTGGGGGCCGTGCGGGACTTCGCGGAGGTGGCGGACCTCTGCGACCTGATCGACCTCACCTGCGAGCTGCCGGCCTGGTCCGTGACGACGACCGCCGCGTATCTCGATCGGCTTCAAGCCACACACCGCGCCCCCCCCTTCCCCGCCGCCATCCGGCAGGCGTTTCAGGATTGCACGGAAGGGATCCCCGGCCGCCTGCGTCGGCTGCACGAACTGACCCGGTTGGCCTCCAGCGCCCAACCCGACCGCCCCGTCGATGTGGAAC
>CAYRVS010000199.1:0-9277 GCA_964427725.1 uncultured Planctomycetaceae bacterium
GATCGAATAGAAGTTATGCTTGCCGTCGCGCCGAGCTTCGATGAGCCCGGCCACGCGCAAGAGCGCCAGGTGATGGCTGACCGCCGGTTGGCTTTGCTGCAACCGCTCACAGAGCGCGGTGACGTGCAGTTCGTCTTCGCGGAGCAGATACATCAGAATGCGCAGGCGGGTCTCGTCGGACAGGAGCTTGAACACCTGCACGAGATCCTTCTCGAGTTGGTCGGACAGTTCCGGAAACGCCCCGGCCTTATTGGCCGAAACTTCCGCGAGATTCGCGATCATGTCGGGCTCACTCTCTGGTTGCGATCCCGGTGGCGTTTCGCCCGGCCGGCGATCTACACCCTGACCTGGATCGGACAATTCAGGCAATCCTTGATGAGACGGACCGACACGGTCCGCCCTTGGCTGGAAAAGTCGAGCCGCAGTCAGCGGTCCGGAAGCTGATCGGACCGCTTTGGGCGGGTCGGGTGATGTGGGGGTCGAATCAATTTGGTGGAACGAACTTCAGGCCCGCTGCTGGTCGAGACACACGTTGAGCCCGGCGGGGTTCGCCTGCGGGGACTCGCTAAGCTGTCTCACGGATGGGACGTTGTTACTGGTCGCAGCGAAGGGACACAGAACCATGCCAGAACGGCATCGAAGGACGAGAAACGAACGCGGTGCGGTGTCATGGGCGTACGGACGGGCACAAGGGGAGCCCCGTCACCTTTCTCCTGAATGATTTCGCAGGCATTATGGCCCCGCGAATCGGTCAAGTCAACTACCTTCCCACGAAATTGATCTCTCGCCCGGGATCTCACAATTCCTTAATTCATCATGATTAACGGAAGGTCCAAGGAGGTTTCGGCAACCCGAAACCCGCCACGAAGCTTCCAGGAAATCGAAGGAACCCGACTGCTCCTCGTCACTCGACAAAACCCGCGAGCCGACCGATCGGATCATGCGAATTTGTCGATTTTTCCGCTCTGGTGACGCATTCTCGGCGACGTCTCATGGGACGTGAACCGCCGGAAGTCCCCTGTGATTCCCAAGTTCCGGGGCCGCAGGGCTTTCCCTCGGCACCACCTCGGACAAAAATGCACATCCCGTGCCAGCTTCCACACGCCCGGGCACACGAAATCGTTGGCGCGGAGTAACCACCTCATGCGAAGTTTCGGGGATTTGTCCGGACGGCGAATCGTCGTCACCGGGGCGTCCACCGGCATCGGTCGGGCGATCGCCCTCGAACTGGCCGCCGCCGGGGCCGCCGTCTTGGTTCATTACGCCCAAAATCTGGCGGCCGCCGCAGAGGTTTGTCGGGAAATCGAAACCGGGGGACAAACCGCCTGGCTGCTGCAGGCAGATTTCCATGATTCGGCGGAGGCGTTGCGCTTCGTCGACGCCGCGTGGGAGCAATGTGACGCGATCGATGGCTGGGTCCACAATGCGGGGGTCGACCTGCTGACGGGGGCGGCTGCGGGGCTCTCCTATTCTGCGAAATTGGAAGAACTCTGGGCGGTCGATCTTCGGGCAACCGTGCTGATGACCAAAGCGGTCGGTGCCCGGATGCAAACGCGTGGCACCGGCGCGATCCTCACCATAGGTTGGGACCAGGCCGATCGTGGGATGGAGGGCGACTCCGGCGAGTTGTTCGCCGCGGCCAAGAACGGCGTGATGGGATTCACGCGGTCGCTCGCGGTGAGTCTCGCGCCGCAAGTCCGAGTCAACGCGATCGCTCCCGGGTGGATTCGGACGGCGTGGGGCGAAACCGCCGGCGAGGTGTGGCAGGCTCGGGTCCGACGCGAGACCCCTCTGCAGCGCTGGGGCGAACCCCGCGACATCGCCAAACTCGCCCGCTTCCTCCTGAGCGATGACGCGAGCTACCTTACCGGCCAAGTGATCAACGCCAACGGCGGCGCGGTGCGATAACTTCCGCTGGCTCGATCACGATCCGCCACTCGGACTACGATGACGGCATGACCGAGCCGCGATTGCTGTTTGTGACGGGTCGACTGGCGGAGCCGGCCTTGCGCGACGTTGTTGCTCCGCTGGCCCGATCCCTGGGCTGGACGTATGACATCGCCGTGCTGCCGATCACCGTCGCGGCCCTCATGACCGTCGATTGGGTGCGGCGGAAATGCACCCCCGAGCCGGGGTTCACGCGGGTCATCCTGCCGGGCTGGTGCCAGGGAGAACTCGCCGAATTGACGGCCGCCTGGGGCCTGCCGGTCGAACGCGGCCCCAAAGACCTGCTTGATCTGCCGGAGTATTTCGGCCGGGAAGGGCGACCGCTGCCGGAGCTTGTTGACCACGGGATCGAGATCCTCGCCGAGATCAATCACGCGCCGCACATGTCCGACGAGGCGTTACTCGTGCAGGCGGAACGGTATCGTGACGCGGGGGCCGACCTCATCGATCTCGGCTGCATCCCGGGCGAATCGTGGCGCGCGATCGGCTCGGCGGTGCGGCGCTTGATCGCCGCCGGCTTCCGCGTTTCGGTCGACAGTTTCGATCAGGCCGAGGTGACGGCGGCGGTCGAACACGGCGCGGAACTGGTCCTCAGCGTCAACGAATCGAACCTGAGCTGGGCCCGCGAGCTGCCCACCGAGTTCGTCGTCATCCCGAATACGCCGGACCAGTCCGACACCCTCGTCGCCACGACCCGCGCGATGCAAGCCGCCGGCAGGCCGGTGCGCTGTGATCCGATTCTCGAACCGATCGGGTTCGGCTTCGCGGCGTCCGTGGAACGCTACGCTCGCTTTCGCCGCGAACATCCCGCCCTCCCGATGCTGATGGGGGTCGGGAACGTCACCGAGTTGAGCGAGGTCGACAGCGCGGGGGTGAACTTTCTGCTGGCGGCGATGTGCGAGGAATGGCGAATCGAAAGTATCCTCACGACCGAAGTCATCCCGTGGTGCCGCACGGCGGTCCGCGAATTCGACGCCGCGCGGCGATTCGTGCGTTACAGCCTTGCGAATCGACGGCTGCCGAAACATCTCGACGGCAGGCTGCTCCTCTTGCGTGATCCGAAGCTGAAGGAACTTGGCGCGGCGGGTTTGACGCAACTGGCGTCTCGAATCACCGATCCCAATTTCCGGATCTTCGCGGAACGGGGGGAAGTCCACCTCCTCAATCGCGACGGCTATTGGCATGGCGACGACCCGTACGACGTGTTTGACCGCATGCTCGCGACCGTCGGCGCGCTGACCTCCGAACATGCCTTTTATCTGGGCATGGAGCTGATGAAGGCCCGCACCGCGCTGACGCTCGGCAAGGCCTATCAGCAAGACGAAGCCTTGCGCTGGGGCTTGCTGACGGTCGAGGAAACCGGCGCGCTCGAACGTCGTAAAGAGCACCGGACCGCCCAGTCTCGGACCACGTCGCGTCCCGCCGAAACCGCGGGAGAGACGCCGTGACCGATCCCACGGATTCATCGCACACCGGCGACTCCGAGCCTCCGCTGGTGACGCGGCTCGATCCGGTCCCCGAGGTTCAACACGCATTGCGCGCGTTCGCCGCGCTGCCGCATCCGCTGTTGCTGGAGAGCACGGCGGTGCGCGGGCCGCGCGGCCGCTATTCCTTCCTGATGGCCGAACCCTGCCGCAGTGCGACGCGCGACGCCGAGAGCGCCCCCGGCGATCCCTTCATGGAACCGCGCGCGTGGTGGCACGAAATCCGCGGCGCGACCCTCTCCGATCTTCCGCCGTTTCAGGGGGGCGTGGCGGGACTGCTGAGTTATGAACTGGGCCGCTGCTGGGAACGGATCCCGGCGGCGCGGCATGATCCGTTTCAATTGCCGCTAATGGCGGTCCATCTCTATCCGTGGGTGCTCGCTTGGGATCATCAAACCGGCGCGGCGTGGTTGATCGTCCACGGCTGGCCGGAACACGATCCACGCTCGCGACGACAACTCGCCGAAACGCGGACAAGCAAACTGCTCGAACGGTTGGCAACACCACCCGCTCAGCCGACCATCATCCCGACCTCGACCGCGGCCCCCCCCGCGTGGGCCCGGCCGATCACGAGCGAGCTCTGGAGCGACTTCTCCGCCGACGAGTATCTCGCGGCGCTGCGGCGGGTCGTCGACTACATCGTCGCC
Source organism: uncultured Planctomycetaceae bacterium (assembly GCA_964427725.1). Lineage (GTDB taxonomy): Bacteria > Planctomycetota > Planctomycetia > Planctomycetales > Planctomycetaceae > DSVQ01. Next base: position 4,079 of record CAYRVS010000199.1, read on the forward strand.
GGCGATATCTTCCAGGCGAACCTCACGCAACGGCTCTTGTGCCGGGCGACGGCGTCACCACTCGAACTGTATGACCGCCTGCGGCGCGGCAACCCCGCCCCGTTCGCCGGGCTCTATCTGCACGACGATTTCGCCGTCATCAGCGCGTCGCCCGAGCGATTCCTGCAGGTGACGGGGGACGTGGTTTCGACACGGCCGATCAAGGGGACCCGCCGCCGTTCGACGCAAATCGAGGCCGATCTCTTCACGCGTGATTCCTTGCGGGAAAGCGAGAAGGATCAGGCGGAGAACGTCATGATCGTCGACCTCCTCCGCAACGATCTTTCGCGGGTCAGTCTGCCGGGGACGGTCCATGTGCCGCAACTGTTCGAGGTCGAGACCTACGCCACCGTGCAGCATCTGGTCTCCGAAATCCGCGGCCGCTTGGAACCGGGCCGCACCCCGTGGGACTTGCTCGCGGCGACCTTCCCGGGAGGGTCCATCACCGGCGCGCCGAAAGTCCGGGCGATGGAGATCATCGCGGAACTCGAACCGACGGTCCGCGGGCCCTACACCGGCAGTCTGTTCTATGTTGGACATGACGGGACGTGTGACGGCAACCTGCTGATCCGCACGTTCGTCCAACGCGACGGCTGGCTGCAATGTGGCGTGGGCGGGGGGATCGTCGCCCAGTCCGACCCCGCCGCCGAATATGCCGAGACCTGGCACAAAGCGTCGGCGATGCTCCGCGCGGCGGGAGTCGCGCATGGCGGGTGATCGTTGCCGCACGTGCCGGCTCCGCCAATCGCCGCTGACCGATTGATGCCCACCGCGTCGCGGGCTTACAATCACGTCAGCTTGAGCTCCGGCGGTCGAAGGCGCGGCGGTCGGATGGTTTGACGACGGCTCCAGGATCGGCCCCATGTTCGATGGACGGTTTCCGACGATTCTCCTCTTCGGCGCTCCCGGCGCGGGGAAAGGGACCCAAGGGGCCATCCTCGGACACATTCCGGGGTTCTATCATCTCGCCTGCGGCGACGTCTTTCGGTCCCTCAACATCAGCTCGCCCGAAGGCCGCGAAATCTACCAGTACAGCTCGCGCGGCGAACTCGTCCCCGATGAGCTGACGATTCGCGTCTGGAAGAAGGCGCTCCACGGCCAGATCGCGATCTCGCGGTACAAGCCCCCCGATGAGCTCCTCGTCCTCGACGGGATTCCACGCAACCCGCAACAGGCGTCGATCGTCGCCGACGTGATCAACGTGCTCCACGTGATTCACCTCGTGTGCCACGATATGGACGCGATGGTCGATCGGATCAAACGCCGAGCGATCCGCGAAAACCGCGTTGACGACGCCAACGAAGAGGTGATCCGCCACCGGTACGAAATCTACCGGAAGGAATCGGAACCGGTGATCAACCACTACCCGCCGGCGATCGTCTCGCAGATCGACGCGGTCCGGTCGCCGCCGGAGGTCTTGCGGTCGATTCTCGACGTCCTGATTCCGATCCAGAATCAGTGGCTGCAAGGCTTGCCCGAGAATCCGCTGGCGCTGTGAGAGGATTGGCATGATGTCGGGGAGGAACTTGCCTGACGTGGCCCAGATCAGACGTCCATCCCGTGCATTCAATCTACCACGCGGCTCCCAACTACGACTGTTGAAACTGGTCGACCATGGCTGGGTTAGGGATCGCAAGATCCTGCTCGGCTCCAGTCCGCGTTCATCCTCAATACGTGGACTCATCCGGCAATAACTCGGTCCCTGAGCAACTCCGCCGCGGAATGTGCGAGCCTCGCTGGGTAAGTACACCGCGGCTCATTTTCGTGTCGGACGGCGCTCGGGAGCCGCGCTGCGGGGGTCGTCGGGCCAGGCGTGTTTGGGGTACCGGCGACGGAGCTCCCCCCGCACGATCGGATAACCGTTCGCCCAGAACGAGGCCAGATCGTCGGTGATTTGCTGGGGGCGATGGTTCGGCGCGAGAAGGTGCAGGACCAGTTTCACGCGGCCACTCGCGATCCGCGGCGTCGTCTGCCACCCGAACACCTCCTGAATGCGGACCGGCAAGACGGGCGGCCCGCCGGCGGTGTACTCGATCGCGATCCGACTGCCGCTGGGAACCTGAATCCGTTCCGGCGTCTCCCGTTCCAGCGCGGCGCGTTGCGACGGCGACAACTCCTCGCGAAGGACGTCGATCCAACTCGCCTGACGGAGTTCCGTCAGCGAGCGACAGCCCCGCGAGAGTCGTTCGAGTCGCGTCTGCAAAACCGTCTCGCTGAAGTCGGGCAACTCCAGTTCGGGGAACCAACTCCGCAGCGATTCGACCCGCGCGATCCAGCGGGGCACGGCGGGATCGTCCGGTGGATAAACGCGATCCCAGGCTTGGCGCGCGGCGGCGGCCAAAACGGCGGCGACTTCATGAGACTCCGGCAGAGGCGCGGGAGCATCGGTCAGGACGAGCGCGCCCCACGTCGTGCGCTGCCGCGCTTGGACCCGTCCCGTCGCGGCGTCGAATTCGACCATCGTTCGCGTGTGGAGTCCGGGCCCGGTTAACCACGCGCGATCGATCGCCGAGGCGATCCGAACCAGCGCCGGTTCCCGCGCGCCGTCGACCTCCAAGGCGACAAAATACTCGGCTTCTCGCACGCCCGATGCCTCGCTGAGTTGGACTCCCCGTCCCGTCGCAAGGAGCGCCTCCGGCGCGCCAGGTCGACGACGTCGAGCCACGCGATCGGGAAACCCCGCCAGAACCGCCCGCGCCAACGTCACCTCGGCGGTCCCCTGTTCTCCTCGCTTCGCTTCGCGCGTATGAGGGGTGAGTGACCGGAGTTGCTCGGCGACTCGTTCGATCCGCCGGGCCCCCTCGCGATGGATCGTGCCCAATTCAAACTCCTCGCGGCCCGTCCGCCGGTGCTCCCGCAGATGATCGAGTCGATCCCAAAGATCCGATCGGCTGACGTGCCGGGTCGTACGATTCCGATCCGATCGGGGAAAGGGATCGCGTTCGGAAAGGAGCGCGACCGCATCGGCGACGACGTCGAGTTCTCCGAGCGCGGCCCCGGCGACCAGCATCCGCCCCAAGCGGGGATGGACGGGATACCGGACCAGGCCGCGGCCGATCTCGGTCACGCCCTGGTCGTCCAGGGCTCCCAAGCCGCGCAGCAATTCGTCCGCCTGCTCGATCGCCGCGGGTCGCGGGGCCTCGAACCAGGGGAAGTCGTCGCGGGGACTTTCCCCCCAGGCGCGGAGTTGCAATACGACCTCGGACAGATCGATGCGTTGTAATTCCGGGGTCTCGAATTCGGGCCGGGCCCGTTGCGAGGCTTCGGTCCATAACCGCAACGCCACACCAGGGCCGGTTCGTCCCGCGCGTCCGGCGCGCTGATCCGCGGCGGCTTGCGAGATCGGTCGCAACGTCAGGCGGTTGAGTCCGGAGGCGGGCTCGAAATCGAGGACTCTGGCCCAGCCTGAATCGACCACGCCCGTGATCCCCGGAATCGTGATCGAGGTCTCGGCGACGTTGGTCGCCAGGACGACCTTGCGTCCAGTCGCCGGCTCGAAGACGCGGTCTTGCTCGCGCGGGTCGAGGTCACCATACAACGGGAGGAGCGTCCAACCCGCTTGCGGCGAGGTGGTTTGCAGTTCCCGCATCGTGCGCTGAATCTCCCCCACCCCGGGGAGAAACGCGAGGAGATCGCCGGTCGTCCGCTCGGCGAGTCGGCGGACACCCGCGGCAACCGTCACGGGCAGCGGGGCTTCGCTGGCGGATGACAGGTACTCGACCGCGACGGGATAGGTGGGGACCTGCGTGCGGAGGATCGACGCCTCGCCGAGATACGCCGCCAACCGATCGGTCGCCAGCGTCGCCGACATCACGACGAGTTTCAGATCGGGTCGAACGGTTTGCTGGACGCGACGGAGCATCGCGAGGGCGAGATCGGTGTCGAGATGCCGTTCATGGAATTCATCGAGGATGACCCCGCCGACCCCGTCGAGAAACGGATCCTCGAGCAACCGCCGGACGAGGATCCCTTCGGTGACCACCAGGATGCGGGTCGCGGCGGAGGCCCGGCGTTCAAAGCGAATCTGGTAGCCGACATGCGTCCCCAACGGCGAGCCATGTTCCTCGGCCATCCGCCGCGCGGTGGCGCGGGCCGCGACCCGGCGCGGTTGCAGCACGATGAGTTGCCCGGAGCCGACCACCCCGTGCGCGACGAGCGCCGGAGGAACGCGAGTGGTCTTCCCCGCGCCCGGCGGGGCGTGCAGCAGCAATGACGAGCCCGCGCGCAGCCGTGCGACAAGCTCGGGCAGTTGCTCATCAATCGGCAGCGCGATTCGGGGTGTCATCATCCAAGAGACCGGACCGAATATGGATCGACCGAGGCACGCACTCCGGCCACGTCGGGAGTCCTTCCGAAGAGAGTCTTCCCGCGCACCGCGCAAGCACCAACATAACGTCGTCCCGGTCGTTTCGCCGCGAACCGACGGTGGCGCTCTTTCGCGACCCAAGACGTTATCATGCCGCGACGCTCACTCCAGTCCGCGACCAATCGGAGAACCACTGTCATGGGATCACGCCGCGAGTTCCTCAAGACCCTGACCGCCGGCGCGCTGACCGGCCTGGCCGTGAGTCCCTTATCCGCCTCCGGTTCGGCCACGCGGATCGCCTCCGAAACCGGCCGCTATGAACCGTTGGTCGGCCCCGACATCCATGCACAGCTCCATCACGCCGCAGCCCGGGACGAGCGGGATTTCTGCGATCCCGATTGGCTGCGGCGGTCGGAGCATGAACGTCTCGCCGTGGTGACGACGGCCCGCCGACTCGGCCTGACTTTGGGGCCGATCCGCGCTCCCTGGCTCCCCATGACGAGCTCCCGAATCGCCCCGTGGGAAGCCGACTTTCACCGAGCGATTCATGTTTCCTCCTCGGCCGGGATTCCCGCGCTTCGCGTGGAGATTGGCCCGCCGCAGTGGTCGGTCTGGTCGGAACTGGTCGAGACGGGAGCCTGGCACACTTGGGCCGATCATGCCGCGACGGTTGGCGTCAAACTGTTGTGGGAACCCTGGGACGACGGCCGCGCCGGTTCGGCTCTTCTCCACGAGATCCTGACGACGGTGACGTGGCTCGATCACACGGCGATCCGTCTGTCGATCGATCACCATGTCTGGCGCGGTCATTCCACGCTGCTGGCCGCCGCGAGGCCTTGGACCGAGCTGGTCCG
>CAYRVS010000200.1:0-9247 GCA_964427725.1 uncultured Planctomycetaceae bacterium
CTTGAACACCCACCCCGACTCCCACCAGTTTGGTCTCTCAGGAGACAACCCATGGATTCCCCCGCGGACGGCGCCAATGGCGGCCTGCTTTCGACCGGTAGCATTGAACGTGGCGTGGGGATGCTGATCGTCGGCATCGGGGTCTTGGTCTTTTTTCTCCTCGCGATCGGCGGAATGACGCAGGTCGAAAAAATCTCGACCGATGCGACCCGGCCCCAGCAGCGCTCGGCGGTCGAGGCCACCAGCGAAATCGGCGGTGTCGCACCAGTCGATACGGCCGCGCCATAGCGCGGTTCCGCGCACAGCGGCGTCACTTCGCCGGCCATCGATCCGAACGCGACGCCCTTCGTCATCCCCGGGGTTCCGGTACAATGGGGTCTTAACGCCCATTGTCTTCTCCGTGACTCACGCCATGCCCAGTCCGACCGCATCGACGGTCCACGTTCCCGTCTTGCTGCGCGAAGTCCTCGCCGGTCTTGAGCTACGGCCGGGCTTGGTGGTGGTCGATGGCACCTTCGGGGGAGGGGGGCATGCGGCGGCGATCCTCGAACGAATCGGGCCCGGCGGACGGTTGATTGGGCTGGATCGTGATCCCGCGGCGATCGCGCGCCATGCTGATCGTTGGGCCGGTCGCCCGGTCAGTTTGCGGGCCGCGAGCTACACCGAGCTCCCCACGGTCCTGCAGGAATTAGGCCTGACGCGGGTCGACCGGATCCTGGTCGATCTGGGCTTGTCGTCGGATCAGCTCGCCGATGACGCGCGCGGCTTCAGTTTCCATGCGACCGGGCCGCTCGATCTGCGGTTCGATCCTCACTCGGGGATGTCCGCCGCGGATTGGCTGATGCTGGTCGGCGAGCCGGAACTGGTGCGGGTGCTGACCGAGTACGGCGAAGAACCGGCGGCGAAGAAGCTCGCGGCGGCAATCCTTACCGAGCGACAAAAGTCGCCGATCCGCACGGCGGAGCAACTGGCGCGGCTGGTGGAACGGGTTCTGGGGGCGGCCGCCGCTCGCGAGAAACACCCGGCGACCCGGGTCTTTCAGGCGCTGCGGATCGCGGTGAACGAGGAATTGCGGCACGTCGAACAGGGGGTTAACGACGTCTTTCCCGACTGTCTGGTTCCCGGCGGAGTGCTGGGGGTGATCACGTTTCATTCGCTCGAAGATCGGCTGGTCAAAGAGGCGTTTCGCCGGAGCGAGGTCTGGGAGAACCGGACCGCGAAACCGATCGGGCCGACTCCCGCGGAAGAGCGGGTGAATCCGCGCAGCCGTTCCGCGAAGTTGCGGCTGGCGCGGCGGCGGTGAACACGGTGGGACTTGTTCCAACCATAGATCCCGTCGAGAGTTCCGGCCCCGATTGGGCTGGACAGCGCGGTCGGATTTCGACTATGTCTCCGCGCGCGATCGGCACTTCAAGCCGCAGCGGCGAGAAGTCGTCGCAGGATTCGCGACCCCTTGGGGTCGACGTTCAAGGAAGAGCGACATGGCCCGCGAGACGAAATTCGGACTGTTGTTCGTCGTCGTGCTGACGAGCGTCTTTGGGTTATTGGTCTACAAACGCATTCATACCCCGGCGGGGTTGGTCGCCGAGACCGAGCAGACCGCCGAGCCAGGTGGTGATCCGGCGGAGCCCGAGGCTCCCGAACTTGAGGTTCCTGCCGGGGCCGGTTCTGGGGTGACGACGAATCCGGTATCGGAATCTGAGTCGGCGACTCCCTTGTTGACGCAGGGGGCCCCTGAGCGCCCGCAAGGGGCCAAGCCGAAATTGCCCGTTGAAGTGGCGGATTCCGAATTCTTTGAGCCGCCGCGGCCCGCCACATCAGGGCAAACGTCCTCGACCACGGCGGAAAATGCGGAAGACATCGGGTTCGAGCCGCCGCAGCGAGTCGCCGCGACGCCGGTCGATGTTGCCGCGGACGAGGGGGCGGACGCGGATCCCTTTGGGTTCTCGGAGCCCCAAGTCGAAACAGCCGAGACGCCGGCGACCGAGGCGAACACCAGCGCGCCTGCGATGAGTCCTCCGACGGACGGGTCCGATCCCTTTGCTGATCCGCAACCGGTTGCGGGTTCTCAGGCGACAATTCCGGATCCCGCCGCCACGACGTTCGAGGCGGTGGAGGAGCCCGCGATGACCCCGGCGGGTGAGGATCCGTTCGCGGCCGAGTTCCCCACGGAGACCGAGGTCGCCGCGCGGCCGGTCGAGTCGGAAGCCGCGGAATCACTCACGGCGCAGCCGGTTGAGGCGGACCCGTTCGGTCCGATGGACTTGGAAGTTCCGACCACGAAGCCGGCCCCGACCGCATCGGCCTTGCCGGTCGATCTCGATGGGACCGACGTGGCAACAGCCGCTGAGCCGATGCCGACGATCGAGCCCGTGAAGCCGGAGAATCCACCAAAGCCGGCGGTTACGGAACCAAAGATTCGTGCGGAAGTGTTGCCCGTCGAGATCCCGGCGAACGAAGAACCGGCGTTTGAAGAGGCGCTGGCGGTGCCGCAACGGACCGCCTCGACCGCGGCGCCACGGGTGCCGGTGCGGGCGGTGCCGACCTCCGATCCGATCGAAGCGGAACCGTTGGAACCCGCGATGCTCCCGGCGAAACCCGCAGCCGCTATTCCCGTCCTGCCTGTAGAGGCGCTGCCGAGAGTGGCCTCGACGGCGCGGCCGTTGCCGACCGACCTGGATGTGGCCCCGACGCCGCGTCCCGTCGCGCCGCCGGCGATGAACAACGGGGCGTATGTCGTGCAGGCGACCGACAGCTTCTGGACGATCTCGAAGCGGGTCTATGGGACCGGGCGATATTTTCAGGCGCTCGCCAAGCATAACGTGGCGTTGATTCCGAATCCGGATCGGATGAAACCCGGAGTGCGGATCGCCACGCCCCCGGCGGCTGAGTTGGACCGACGCTATCCGGCGGAGATTCCGTTGGCGGCGCAGGATTCCTCTGCCGGCACGGACAGCGGCGTTGACCCGGGCTTCTTCGTCGACGCGGCCGGACAGCCGAAGTACCGCGTCGGGTCGACCGACACGCTGAGCGGCATCGCGCGGAATCATTTGGGACGGGCTTCGCGCTGGGTGCAGGTCTTCGAGATGAATCGCGACGTCCTTAAAGACGGCAACAACCTCAAGGTCGGCACGGTCTTGAAGCTGCCGGCCGATGCGAGCCAGGTTCAAGTCGTCGGGTTCCAGGGTCCGGATCGATAAAGGCTTGGTGAGGGTTCCGCGCACCAACCGGGCTTGGCCGTGCCATGTTCTTTCGCTTCGCGTGCGCGATGACGCTGGTGGTGTTGATTTCGCTGGCCGGCGCGGTGCTGGAGACGGAGTCGTTGGCGCTGCGGCGGCGCGTGAGCCAACAGCAATACCAGCTCGACATGCTGCGCGAGAAGGAATCGCGGCTGCGGACCGTCGCCCAGCAGAAGGGGACGCCGACGCGGTGGCTCGATGAGTTGGGACGCGGCGGGTTGGCGCTCGAGCGGATCGCCCAACCTCAGCGGCCGCGGCAACCTCGGACGCCGCTGATGAACTGGACCGCCCCGTTGGAGCGTGAAGCGCCGCCCCGCGCGGATTGACGTCGCATGCGAGCCGGGTCTGCTCCTGGTCCAAGAACCGATGACAACAGCCTCCCAGACGCCCATGACGCCGAGTTTGGTGCAGTTGCGTCGGCGGGCGGGCGTCGTCGTGACGTTGGTGGGGCTGGCGTGGTTGGTGATCGCCGGCAGGCTGGTCCAAATCCAGGGGCTCCAACAGGCGGAGTTGACGGCGCGGGCGACCCGCCAGCGCGTGGTGATCGAAGAGGTTCCGCCGCGACCGGGCGATATCTACGACGCCCAGGGCCGGCTGCTGGCGACGACGATCCAGGCGCCGAGTCTGTACTTGGTCCCGCTGGAGCTTCGTGAAGCTTGGCCGGTCGCGCAAGGACTGGCGGAAGCCTTGGGACTCGACGCCGACGAGCTCTACGAGCGAATCGGGCGGAATCGGGACAAGCAGTTTCTGTGGGTGGAACGGCGGTTGACCGAAGAGCGTGCGGCACGGGTCCGCGCGCTCGAAATGCCGCCCGAGACCCATGGGTTTCGCGCGGAGTATCGGCGGGTCTATCCCCAAGGTCCGTTGGCGGCGCAGGTGCTGGGGCTGCGTGACATTGATGGGATGGGACGCGGCGGGATTGAAGAGCAGTTTGACGCGATCCTGCGAGGCGAACCCGGGAAACGACAGTTGACCCGCGATGCCCGCGGTCGGGTGATCGACGTCGTCGAGGATCCGGCCCACCCGCTGCAGGCGGGGCGCGACGTCCACCTGACGCTCGACGCGGTGTTGCAGCACGTCACCGAGCAGGCGCTCGAGACCTTGCATGTGGAATGGCGGCCGGAAGGGTGCTGCGCGATCGTGATGGATCCGCGTACCGGGGAGGTGCTGGCAATGGCCTCGCGGCCGGGGTTCGACCCCAATCATCCGGAAGCCGCGCCCGAGGCGGCGTGGAAGAACCGGGCGATCGCTGACATCTATGAACCGGGATCGACGCTCAAACCGCTCATCGTGGCGTACGGGCTGGATCGCGGGTTGGTGGGGCGCGGCGACAGCTTCCATTGCGAGTGGGGCCGCTATGCGATGGGGCGGCGGTTGCTGCATGACCATCATCCGTACGGTGTGTTGTCATTGACCGACGTCCTCGTGAAGTCGAGCAACATCGGGATGGCGAAGATCGGTCAGCGGCTGGGGAACGAGGAATTGCACGCCGCGACGACGGCGTTTGGTCTGGGACGACCCACGGGGATCGAACTCCCGGGCGAACTTCCCGGCATCTTGCGGCCACTGTCGGAATGGACGAGCTACTCGACGGGCTCGATCCCGATGGGGCATGAATTGGCGACGACGCCGCTGCAACTGATCGCGGCGCACGCGGCGCTGGCGAACGGCGGGGTGTGGCGGCGACCGACGTTGTTGAAAGCCGCGGCAAGCGACGAGGAAGTGGTGCTCCCCGCGTTTGAGCAAGCGGTGGTCTCGCCGGAGGTGGCGCGATGGGTGGTCGCGGAGCCGATGCGGCAGGTCGTGGTGCGCGGCACCGGCCGCAAAGCACAGCTGGAGGGGTACAGCGTGTTCGGCAAGACCGGGACCGCTCAGGCGCTGTCACCCGGCGGCGGGTACACGCATGGGAAATACATCAGCTCGTTCCTATGTGGCGCGCCGGCTGAAGCGCCTGAACTGCTCGTGCTGGTGGTGATCAATCAGGCCCAGGGACGGGGGGGCGAAACATTTGGCGGGCAGATCGCGGCCCCCGTGGCGGCGCGAATCCTGCGGGAATCGCTGGTTCATCGCCGAATCAGCCCGGATCGTCCGTTGCCGAAGTTGGCAAGCGAACCGCGGCGACAGCCCCGTTGAGCCGGATGTTGCCGTATTGCCGCAAGGCGCAGGTGGGTTCGCCGGCAGGCAACCCACGAAATTTAGGCTGGCGACCTCCTCGCGTCTGGGAAGCACACCGTGACAGCATGGTTGGAGTAAGAGTCGGACGAATCAACTTGGCGGATGATGTCGAAGAATCCGGCGGACATTTCCCGGAAAATGGTGACATGTTGGCGGCACGCCACCCTCGTGTTCGAGACGGGAATGTCGGGGAGGGTATGAGGTACATGCGGTCAGACGGGGCGTCTACGCCGAGTCGGCGATGGGCTAAGCCCTTGTGTGATCACTATTGGAGACGCTCGAGTTCGTTCGTGCCCGAAACAATGTGAAAATCTTAGGCTCGCTCGGACTCAACACTGAGCACTTGAAACGAGACCAGAGCAGACGCCCGCCCGGGACCGATCAACGAAATGGTCCGGGCCGATTGGCGATCACAGGTTCGATCGCGCCGATTCTCGCGGTATGAATGATCGTTCGCGTCGCTGACGAGACGGCGTACAGTATGGCAGTAACGCTTGCATGAGATTTTCGTAAATTCCAAGCCTCCGGGATTGCGAAAGCTGGAGGCTGGGAGGGTAATGTGTCATAGGCTTCGAGGTCGCACTGGATGTGCGATGTGCGGAGACGCAGTCTCTCTGATGACACGAAGCCACGTGAGTCAGGTCGCTGGCCGGCTCCGGGTAGGGTGACTTGCCGGGCTGGCGGCCTGTCACGGAAACCGGATGATTTTCCAAGGAGATGGACCGCAATTTGCTTGGTGGCGAGCCATTCGGAAATGTGAATGGACCTCGCCGCCCCGCGAAGTAGGTTCTGACCATGCTCTGGAACTGCTTGATCCCGGGACTCTCCGCGATCGTGTTGTCGGCGGTCTTGACGCCGCTCGTTCGGTGGTTGGCCCTGCGGACCGGATTGGTCGACGCCCCTGACGGCTATCGCAAGTTGCATGGCCGGACGGTGGCGTTGGGGGGGGGCGTGGCGGTTTTTTTCGCCACGGGCCTCGCCTCCGCGATCGCGTTGCTTGCCGGACTGCCATGGGCCACGCGGCTGTCCGATCAGCCCCGGGTGATCATGGGCGTGGCATGCGGCGCGTGGTTGATCTGCTTTATCGGGTTGATCGATGATCGCCTTCAGTTGCGCGGTCGTCAGAAGCTCTTGGGACAAGTCGTCGCATCGATGCTCGTCATCTCGGGCGGGGTCGTCATTCAAGAGCTCGATGTCCTGGGCTGGCATCTTGAACTGGGTCTGCTGGCGATTCCGTTCACGGTGGCATGGCTGATCGGTTGTGTCAACGCGCTCAACCTGATCGATGGCGTTGACGGACTGGCGACGACGGTCGGGGTGATCCTCAGCACCACCATCGCAATTCTCGCCGGGCTCAACGGAAATCTGGGCGAAGCGGCGATGGGGGCGATCCTGGCCGGTTCGCTGCTTGGCTTTCTGATTTACAACTGGCCCCCCGCGAAGATCTTTCTCGGGGACAGCGGCAGCATGTTCATCGGGTTGGCGCTGGGGGTCTTGGCGATTCGCGCTTCGTTGAAGGGCGCGGCGACGGTGGCCTTGGTGGCGCCGACGGCGATCTGGGCGATTCCGATCCTGGATGTCGGCGTCGCGATCCTGCGGCGGAAATTGACCGGTCAAAGCATCTACGCCACCGACCGCGGGCATCTGCATCACGTGTTGCAACGGCACGGCTTGGGGAGCATCGGGACGGTCCTCTCGATCGCCGGGCTGTGCATGATCTGTGGCGCGGGGGCGCTTGCTTCGGTCACACTGAAGAGCGAGTTGACGGCGATGATCACCTGCGGGGGGGTGGTCGCCCTGTTGATCGCGACCCGGTCGTTCGGGCATGCCGAATTTCGCCTGTTTCTCTTGCGGCTGAAGTCGTTCCTCGATTCGTTCCAACGGCTGGCGAATCGGCCGACCGTCCCTCAACCGCAGTCGTCGCGGTTTCACGGCAATCGGGAGTTGGAGCAGGCCTGGGACTCGCTGGTGGCCTTCGCCGAGCGGTTCGATTTATGCGCGCTGAACTTCAACGTCAACGCGCCGATGCTGGGGGAGGTCTTTCACGCCCGCTGGGAACGGCGCGAGCCCGATTTAGGCCGAAGGCATTGGGAAAGCGAACTGCCAATCGTCTGGAACAGTCACGAAGTCGGACGGCTGCGTGTGACGGGTGTCGTGCCGTTGGAAAGCAGTCCGTTCCTTTGGGCGGGGGAACTGATGGAGGCGCTCAAGCCCTTCGAGCTGCAGATTCTGGAGATCCTCGGCGACACGACACACGGACCGACCCCACAGCCTTCCGCTCAGGAGCGGAGGATTCCTCCCCTCTCCGGTACGGCCATCCAAACCCTCGGTTCGTGACGCGGATTCTGGTGCGCCCTCGTCGCGTGCCGAGCCCCGGAGGGGAGGCAGCGGCTCAGACCGAGGCGCGAGGTCTCCGAGGGGGGCTTTCCGCCTTCGGTGAAAAATTCTTGGTCAGTCCTGCCGAGAAACCGAGCGTTGACGAGCGAGTTTAAGGGGACTTTACCGGATCGATGTCCGCGGACATGAATCTTTCCCTAAGCGTTGCATCTGTTCGAGTTGTGACACCTGAAGCAGATCAGGACGATTCTCGTTGGGGGTTCTTTCCGATCGGGCAAACTGGCCGATTGACGAGCCCGCTTCCATGTGGTTTTTTCAGGTAGTGAACTTCGCTCGCGTGGAGCGCGACACGCGACTCTCGGAACAGCCGTCGAAGGTTGATCCGAGGAAATTTGAAGGCCCGAGCGAGAACTGCGCGCGAAGCTGGTGTGGCGGTCTGAACCCAAGACCGTCACCCAAAGGGACGAAGTCCGCGCGGCGTCAGCCGAGCCGGGCTTAGGGCCGTAGGGCGTCGGAGGAGTCACGTCGTGGGCGAGACGCCGCCGGCAACATTGATCATCAGACTGGTGCACCATGCCGATCCTCGCGGCGGAAGCGACGCTTTATCCAGATACGCTGCTCGACGAAGCGACGCCCGGCGGGGATGACTGGTGGGTGCTTTACAGCTTGAGCCGTCATGAAAAGCAGCTTTGCCGGCGGCTGCATGTGGCGGGGTTGGGTTACTTCTGTCCGACGGTGGCCAAACGCTACCGCAGTCCGGGCGGTCGCGCGCGGACGAGTTACCTGCCGCTGTTTCCGAATTACGTGTTTCTGCAGGGCGACGAACTGGCCCGGTATGAGGCGGTCTCCACCGGCTATGTCAGTCGTTGCTTGAGGGTGGTCGACCCGGCGGAGTTCCTGCGGGAACTCCGGCAACTTCGGCAACTGATCGAACTGGGGGTCCCGCTGACCCCGGAAGATCTGCTGCAGCCGGGGATGCCGGTCCGCGTGAAGGCGGGGCCTCTCAAAGGGGTGGAGGGCCGGGTGCTGGAGCGTCGCGGGACGCGGCGACTCTTGGTACAAGTCAATTTCATCCAACGCGGCGCCTCGATGGATTTGGGCGACTATGAGTTGGAACGGCTCGATTGAGCCGATGGGGCGTTGCAAAACCCTGATTCACGGATGACTGACGCAGCGATGACGATTTCCCGAACCGCCCGCGTGTGGGTGACTGGACATCGGGGCCTGGTGGGCTCGGCGATGGTCCGGCACCTCACCGCCGCGGGGTTTACAAACCTCCTGATGGCGGGTCGCGACGAGTGTGACTTGCGCGATCAGGCCGCCGTCCGCCGGTGGATGGCGCGGCATCGACCGGAGTACGTGATTCATGTGGCCGGCAAGGTGGGGGGGATTCTGGCGAATTCGACCCAACCGGCCGACTTCTTGTATGACAATACGCTGATTCATGCGACGGTGTTGCGGGCGGCTCAAGAGACCGGGGTCCGGAAGCTGCTATA
>CAYRVS010000201.1:0-9211 GCA_964427725.1 uncultured Planctomycetaceae bacterium
AGCGTACTCGATGGTCTACCTCAATCGGATCTACACCAAGACGGGGGACGCCGGCGAGACCTCGCTGGGCGACGGCACCCGCGTCCTCAAGACCCATCCCCGCATCGGCGCCTACGGCGGCGTCGATGAATTGAACGCGGTGCTGGGGGTGGCCCTCGCGGCGGGGCTTCCGGCGGAGATCGCCGCGCGGGTGACGCGGATTCAGAACGATCTGTTCGATCTGGGGGCGGATCTCTGCGTCCCCGAAACCGACACGCCGCCGGACTATCCGCCGCTACGGATCACCGCCACGCAGGTCGCGACGCTGGAAGGCTGGATCGACGCGGCGAACGAACGGCTGGAGCCGCTGAAGAGTTTCATTCTCCCCGGCGGTTCGACCGCGGCGGCGTATCTTCATTTGGCGCGTACGGTCTGTCGGCGAGTCGAGCTGGGGGTGCTGGAACTCGCCGCGGTGGAACGGGTCAATCCGCAGGCAACGATCTATTTGAACCGGTTGTCGGATTTGCTGTTCGTCTGGTGCCGCGCGGCGAACGACGACGGCCGGGCCGACGTATTGTGGGTGCCGGGGCAGCATCGGGGGTAACGGGTGTCCCCTCGACGGCAATTTCGCTTCACGGCGAATTCCGCAGTCGTGTGCCAGCGGCTGTGGTCGACGGCTACAAAACTTGGATCGCACTGGCAAAGCCAGTGGCACACGAATCCCTCATGTTGACCGCATGCTTGGAGTGTGCCCTCGCCCCGATAGGGTTGCTCTTCTTGGGTCGGCCGATGGCCGACTCCAGCCACCCGTCGCTCGGCTAGACCGACACTCCGAGCACCCAGCAGAGGAGCGCCTTGGCGAGGTGCATGCGGTTTTCGGCCTGCTGAAAGACGATGCTTTGCGGACCGTCGATGACGGCGTCGGTCACCTCCAACCCGCGTTTTGCGGGGAGGCAGTGCATGAACCGGGCCGACTTCGGGGCAAGCTTCATCAGCGCTTCGTTGACCTGATAGGGCTCGAAAATCTGCCGGCGTTCGGCGGCTTCCGCCTCTTGCCCCATGCTGGTCCAGACGTCGGTGTAGACGATCGCCGCGTCCTTGAGCGCCGCGCGAAAGTCGTCGGTCTGCGTGACGTCGGCGGCGGGATACTTCTGTCGCAGTTCCGCCAGGAACGACTCCTCGATGCGATAATCGACGGGAGCGCAGATGGTGAGGGGTACGTTCAGGATCGCGCACGCCGAGGCGATCGACGTGGCGACGTTGTTGCCGTCCCCCACGAAGACGAACTTCTTGCCGTGGATGTCGCCGAAAACCTCACGCATCGTGAACAGGTCGGTGAGGGCCTGGCAGGGGTGCCGGATGTCGGACAGCCCGTTGATGATGTGCGTGCCGGAATGCTCGATGAAGTCGTCAATCAACTGCTGCGAGAAGGTTCGCAGGACGATGACGTCACTGTAGCCGCCGAGGACGCGGGCGACGTCGCGGATCGCTTCCCGCCCGCCGATGCCCGCCTCTTTCGCATGGAGGAACAGACTGCTGCCGCCGAGTTGCATCATCGCCGACTCAAAGCTGACGCGGGTCCGCAGCGACGGTTTCTCAAAGACCTGCGTGAGGACGCGGCCGGTGAGGAGCGGGGGACGATAGCCCTGCTTGGCCTGCGTTTTCAGCCACATCGTCTGCGCGAAAAGCTGCTCGACTTCGGCGGTCGTCAGGTCGAGCAGGACGTTGATATGCCGCATCATTCAGCCCGTCAAAAACTCCGAAGCCCAGGGAGCGGATCCCCGGGCCTCGTCCATGAACCCCGTGCTCCGGATCGGCCGTCAGGTCGCGTGGGCCATCTCACGCAACACATCGGCGATCACCCGACAGCCTTCGTCGACCTCGTCGGCCGTGATGTTGATCGGCGGCAGGAGCCGCACGACCGTGTCATGCGTGGCGTTGATGAGGACGCCGCGCTCCATGCATTTCGCGACCGCCGGCACCGCCGAGATCGACAGGTCGAGCCCGACCATCATCCCGCGAATCCGCAGCTCGCGGATGATCGGGAGTTCGGCCTGGAGCGTCGCGAAATGCCCCCGGAAGCGGTCGCTCATCGCGGCGCAGTTTTCCAGCAGCCCTTCGTCCTCGATCATTCGGATCGTCGCGAGGCCGGCGGCCATCGCCAGCGGATTGCCGCCGAATGTGCTGGCGTGCATCCCGGGCCGCAGCGTCGGTGCCAAGTCTTCGCGGCAAAGCATCGCACCGCAGGCAACGCCGGCGGCGAGGGCTTTCCCCAACGTCATCACGTCGGGTTGCACGTCGAACGATTGATAACCGAACCACGTTCCCAAGCGGCCGATGCCGGTTTGGACTTCGTCGAACATCAGCAGCATGTCGCGCTCGTCGCAGATGCGTCGCAGCCCGCGCAGGAACTCGAGGTCGGGGATGTTCACCCCCCCTTCGCCCTGCAAGGGTTCGAGCATGATCGCGACGGTTTCGTCGTCGACGAGTTCCTCGACCGCCGCGAGGTTGCCGTACGGGGCATAGCGGAAGCCGGGCATCAGCGGGCCCAGGCCTTCGTGGTACTTGGGCTGGGCCGTTGCGGTCAGCGCGCCAAACGTCCGGCCGTGGAAGCCGTTGGTGAACGTGATGATCCGGTAGCGCGAGCCCCCGCCGTACAAGCGGGCGAACTTGATCGCGGCTTCATTGGCTTCCGCGCCGCTGTTGGCGAAGAAGGCCTTGCCGAAGCCGCGGGTGCAGAGCGCCTCGGCGAAGTCCCCCTGCGCTTCGGTGTACCACGTGTTAGGGACGTGGATGAGGTTCGCGACCTGTTCCTGAATCGCGCGGACCACCGGCGGAGGGCTGTGCCCCAGGATGTTGCAGCCCCAGCCGGGGAAGAGATCGAGATACTTCCGCCCCTCGGCATCCCAGACGGCGGTCCCTTCGCCGCGCACGATGCAGACCGGGTACCGCCGGTAGTTGGGGATCACGTACCGCTGGAACTTCTCGATCACCGCCGCACTGGTCACGTCCGCCACGGAGGGCATGGTCTCTGCCGCCTTGTTTTGGTCTGGTTGTCGTCGTTTTCGGTTCGCGATTCCGAGAGTCACAGCACGATTTCCGTGCCGATCCCTTCCTGGGAGTAGATCTCCAACAGCACCGAGTGGGGAATCCGCGCGTCGATGATGTGGACTTTCTTCACGCCCGCCGCGAGGGCTTCTAGGGCCGCTTCGACCTTCGGGACCATCCCGGCGTCGATCACCCCCGACGCGATCAGTTCGCGACAGCGAGACGAATTCAAATGCGATTCCAGGGTCGTCGGATCATGACGATCCAGAAAAATTCCGGGGACGTCGCTGAGGAAGACCAGTTTCTCGGCCTGAATCAACCGCGCGACCGCCGCCGCCGCCGTATCGGCATTGACGTTCAGCTTCCCCCCCGCGTCATCCAGCGCGACCGAGGGAAGGACCGGAATCTTGCCCGCGCGGCAGGTGGTCAAGAGCAGGTCGCGATCGATGTCGACCACCTCTCCGACACGGCCCAAGTCAAGTTGTTCACCGTTCGGGCCCGGCAACGTCAACCGTCGTCCCTTGAGACAATTGACCGTGAGATAACTGAGCCCCGCGGCGTCGCCCCCCTGGCGTTCGATCTCGTCGACCAGGGATTGGCAAATGTCCCCCGCCAGGACTTTGGCGACGATCTCGAGCGTGGCATCGTCGGTGTAGCGGCGGCCTTGGACGAACCGGGGGGCAATCCCCGCCTGGTTCATCGCGGCGTTGATCGCCTTCCCGCCGCCATGGACCAGAATCGGCCGCATGCCGACCGTTTCCATGAAGATGACGTCGGTGAGGAACTGACGGACGGCCGCGGTCTCCTCCATGGCGCTGCCGCCGAGCTTGATCACGACGTGCCGGTCCCGGAACTGGCGAATCCAGTTTAAGGCGTCGAGGAGCACGTCGGCTTTGCGGATGGCGTCGTCGAAAGCAGGACCGGTCAGCAAGAGGAGCCTCCCGAACAGGCGAAACGATCAGGATACACCGGCATCTTCCCGGCCGTCAATTCGGACGGAACCCACGTACAGGAAAAGGGTTGCGGCGAGCATCCCGCGCCGGCGAGCGAATGGGTCTCCGCACGGGTCGTTTCGGCCGCTTTGGTGGTACCGCAGGTCGATTCCCGAGAACAGGTCACCTGGGGACCGGATTCCAACCTCGGATGCCGCCCATCAATCGACGAACAAAAACTCGTTCGTGCAAACCAGCACCTGGGCCAGTTGCTCCCAGGGAGAGAGACGCTGCGGCTCGTTCGCCGGCGGGAAGTCGCGTTCGGCGTTCCAAGTGGTCGCGGCCCCCGCCGCATCGGCTTCGGCGGTGATGGTGATCGACCATAAGAACTGGTCGTAGGCGAGCCCGCCCCCGATGTCGACAATGAAGTCGAGCGTCTCGCCCGCCTCGACGGCGCGCGACGTGAACGTCCATTCGACGTTCCCGTGATGGACCTGCGAGGAGGCCCAGACGCCGCTGCGGGAACTGACGAGCGTGCCGCGAACGCCATCCCCTTCGGTCGGCTCGTGAACGAGCTTCGCCGTGACGTGAATCAATCCGGCGCGCGGGGCGGTCCAGCGGCGGACGGCGGCGTGGGAGAGATCATTGCCGGGATGTCCCCCGGTCGCGGTGAGCTGCACCCACCCGAGTTGGGCGTCGGGCCATTGCGGCCCCCCCTGCCAGGCCGCGCCGGTGAAATGGGGCAGCGGCGTGAAGGAGGTGACGCGCTGATTCGACGCATCGTAAGGGCCGTAGCCGTAGGCCCATTCCCGAGCCGTCGGTGGGGCCGCCGGCGTCGTCGCGGGTTCGATGGAGGCGACGAGCGCCAAGGCCTCCGCCAACTCGGTCTCGGTCGGTTCGCGCTGCAGGATCCGCTGGAACAGATCACCGACCCGCGCGGCATCGTCCGGGAGATCGGCACCGACGGCGGCGAGTCGACGAATCCGCGTGAGCATCAGCGGATGATTCAGGAAGAACAACGCCTGCTGTGGGACCGTCGTTTCGCTCCGCTGCGGGATGTGGAGGTCGGGGTTGGCGAAGTCGAACATCCGCAGCGTGCCGGGGAGATACTGCCGGTCGACGAGGCCATAGATCGTTCGACGCGGCGGCGCGGTTGGGCTCCAAATGTCGACCGGTTTGCCGCCGACCGTGCGGTCAAGTTCCTGCCCGGCGGCGAGAAGCGAGTCGCGCAGTTCCTCGAACGAGAGCCGTTGTGTCGGACCATGCCAGAGGAGCCGATTGCCGGGATCGAGCCGCTGCGCTTCATGGAACGCGGCGGAATCGGACGGTCCGGCGCCTTGGCGATAAGTCTCCGACAAGACGATGAGCCGCTGCAGCCGTTGGATATCCCAGCCATTCGCCATGAAGTCACCCGCGAGCCAATCGAGGAGCTCGGGATGGGAGGGGGGATCGGCGCGGAGGCCGAAGTCGCTGGTGGTCGGCACCAAGCCCCGACCGAAATGGGCCGCCCAGACCCGATTGACGAAAACCCGCGCCGTCAACGGGTTCTTCGGATCGACGATCGCCTCGGCGAGCTCACGGCGGCCGCTGCCGTGCTGAAAGGGTTGACGCTCTTCCCCGGCGATCACCGCGAGAAACCGGCGGGGGACCAACTCGCCCGGCGTGAGGGAGTTGCCCCGCTTGAGGATCGGCGCGTCAAGGGGATCATCCCGATCGATCAACGCGACGGCGTACGGCGCCGCGACGGGGGATTGGATCAGCCACCGCTCAATCTCGCCCTGCAATCGCCACAGCTCGTTGCAGGTCGCCGAATCAACGAAGGTTTCCGTATGGACCACGGGGAGGTCGGGGACTTCACAGGGGGCGGTCGGTCCGTAGAGGACCTGGCGGAGGGCTTCGTCTTGCGGATCGGGGAAGCCGGTCGGCGGCTCGGCGACGTCCCATTCCGCCAACCGCTGGAGCTCTCCTTGCCAGCGTGATTCCACATGCAGCAGGAGCTTGGCATACCGCTCGATGACCTCGCGCATGGTTGCAGGCGGAGTGGTGAACATCGCGGCGACTTGCGGGTGAATCGGCGGCTGTCCTTGGGCCGTCAAGCGGGTCATGACATGCGCGGCCTCCGCCGCGAAGGTTTCCTTGGGCAGCGCGGCGTAGGCGCGCCAGGGGATGAAGACCGGGTCGGTCAGCCGGGCTTCCGCACGGAGATAACGGGCCCAATGCCGAACGAACGCCGGCAGCAGGTCCGATTTCTGAAAGACTTGGTCGAACCCTTGCGGCGGGTACTTCTCGAGCTCAAGTTGCGCGAGCAAATACTCCGGCAGTCGCATGCGGATGCGCCCCGCGGTGATGGCCCGCACCCGTTGCAAGTGGTCCCGCGCGGCCGCTTGGCGCTTCGCCAACTCCTGCCGGAAGGCCTCGTCCCCCGGCGGTTCGGACGACGCGGAAAGCAGCGTCTCGGTGCTGTTGTCGAACACCCCGTACAGCGAATAGTAGTCGGCCGTGGGAATCGGGTCGTACTTGTGATCATGGCAGCGGGCGCAACTGACGGTCAGCCCCATCGTGCCGCGCGTCACGACGTCGATGCGGTCGTCGATGATGTCGTGCGTGACTCCCAGAAAGCGTCGACCCAACGTGAGGAAGCCCATCGCCGCGAGATCTTCCGGGGTGCGGTCGGAGACTTGATCGGCGGCGAGTTGGAGCCGCAGGAACTGATCGTAGGGGAGGTTCCGCCGGAAGGCCTGAATGACCCAATCGCGATAGGCCCAGGCGTGGACCCAGAATCGTTCTTCGCGGGCGTAGACGTAACCTTTGGTGTCGGAATAGCGCGCGACGTCGAGCCAATGCCGCGCCCAGTGCTCGCCGTAATGCGGCGAGGCGAGCAACCGTTCGACGAGTTCTTCCACCGCCTCGGGAGCGGGATCGTGGAGAAAGGCCTCGACTTCGGCGGACGAGGGAGGCAACCCGGTCAGGGTGTAGGAGAGTCGACGGATCAAGGTCCGACGATCGGCCGGCGGAGCGCCGGTCAGACCGGCCGCCTGACGACGCTCGTGCACGAACGCATCGATCGGATTTGTCACGGGCCGGCCTTCAACGACGACCTGCGGCACGGCAACGTCTCGTAACGGCTGAAACGCCCAATGGTCGCGCGCGACCTCTTCGCTGGGGGCCACCAATCGCCCCGTGCTCTCCGGCCACGGAGCCCCCTGCTTCAGCCAGGCTTCGATCGCGGCGACCTCTTCCGGCTTGAGGGGTTCGTCGGGGGGCATCTGGAGGTCGCCGTCGTACCGGATCGCGGCGAGGAGTCGGCTTTGATCGGGGCGGTCGAGCGAGAGTGCCGGTCCCGATTCCCCCCCTTGTAGTAAACCCGCGCGGGCATCGAGACGGAGGCCCGCCGACTGCTTGGTCCCGCCGTGACAGCCGACGCACCGCGTTACCAGGATTGGCCGAACCCGGCTTTCAAAGTGATCCTCCGCGGCGCGATCCTGCCCCACTGCCTCGATCGAAAAGCCACTCACGAACAGTCCCAGCAGGGACCACGCGATCCACGAACGTCCGGCCATCACCGCCGTCTCCTTATCCGGCATGCTCTCCGCGCGACGCAGCACGCATCAGTTGCCGCTGATCAGTTTAGTCGTTTGGAGGCCGCGGCGAAAACGGGTCACTGGTCCAATCGATCAATCGTCACAACCCCTACAACCGCTACGGCGACTACGACTTGCCCAGTCTTCGCGGTCCCGCGGCGAAATCGGGCTTGGAACATCGTTCCGAGGCGTGAAAGTGCGTGGTGTGAGGCCGTTTGTTCGTCGCGTGGAGCCCCCTCGGTTCCCCAGGCGGCGGAGGGGGAAAACGTGACGTAGGCTTCCTGCGTCCGATCGTCCGTTCGCCATCCATTTGGGGCGGCGGATGACGGACCTACGCCTCAGACGTCCGCCTCGGGAGACGCGAACATGGAGTTCTGGACTCCGCAACACATCGTTTTCATCGCGGCCATCGTCGGCCTGACCGCGACGGCCGCGTATACCGACCTACGCAAACGGCGCATCCCCAACTGGCTGACGCTGCCGTTCTTCGCGCTCGGCTGGGTCTATCAGGGTTGGTCACATGGTTGGGGCGGCCTGCAAGACGCCGGGTTGGCGTTCGCCGTTGGGTTCGGCACCTACTTCGTTTTGTGGATGGTCGCCGGCGGCGGCGGCGGGGACGTGAAGCTGATGGGGGCGATCAGCGTTTGGCTGGGCTTCAAACTGACGTTGTACGTGATGGTCGTAAGTACGCTGCTGGTCGTGATCGACAGCATGGTGGTAACGCTCTACACGGTGCTGCGGTTTGGAGTTCGTCGCTTTAAGAAACAGTATTTGGCGACGGGAAAGACCGATTCCCAAGGAAGACCGATCTTCGGCGAGACGGCGAACCAGCGTCAGCAGCGACGCATGATCCCCTTCGCCGTGCCGCTCGCGATGGCCGCCTGGTTGGTGATCCTCGCCGACGGCACCATCCTCAAGGGTGGTCAACTCGGACCGTAAGCCCACGCAGTCAGCATCGTTTGGACAGTGACCCTTCATGCGGATTCGACGCCCGACATTCCGCCGCGCGCCGACCGAGACGACTCGCCGTCGTCGCGGGATCCTCAGCATGGAGTTGGTGCTGACGCTGCCGATCCTGGGGATCGTGCTGCTGGGACTGTTCGAGTTCACGTGGCTGTTTTACGCCCGCGGACTGGTGGTCGAGGCCAGCCGCGTCGGCGCGCGGAAGGCGACGTTGTCGGGCGTGACCATGGACGAGGTCGACGCCGAAGTCCGTCGCATTCTGCCCCCGCGGTTCCATCGGGGACTGAACGTCATCAGCGACCTGGGGGCGAACTCCGGGGACGTGGTGACGGTTGGTGTGGAAGTCCCGATGACCGTCGCCGCCCCGGACCTGCTGTGGCCGATCGGAATCGGTCTTGCCGGCCGCAATTTGTACTCCGAGACGCGCATGGTGCGCGAATGATTTCCGGAATGGATCTCCGCCTGGACCGACCCTTGTATCCGCCAAGTTGGCGAGTCGATTCGCCGCCGACCGTTGAACGTTCCGCCGCCGCGACCGCCGCCTGGGAGAGCCTTTCGTGAGACGCCTGACCCCCGCCTTCCTGACGATGATCATGTTCGGAGTGGTCGGTTTGCTGGTGGCGGCTTACGTCGCCAAGAACCTGCTCGCCCGCCCCGAAGCGCCGCAGCAGGCGACCACCCGCAACGTCCCGATGGCGATCGCCGACA
>CAYRVS010000202.1:0-9170 GCA_964427725.1 uncultured Planctomycetaceae bacterium
AAATGCCGTCGGAATCAGGGGTTTTCTCTGGCACTAGACTCTTGGCTCTCGTCACGAGACGCATCACGAAGCCCCAGTTTCCATCAAGCGAAAGCCCTGCCGGGAACGGAGCCTTCCTTGCGGAATTCCTCGCAAATTGCCGTGCTCATGATCGCGGCGTCCGATGACGCCGATCCGGAACCCCCGTTCCACTGCCGATTGACGAGCCGCCAACAGCACGGAAGATCCACCAATTACGTAGGGATCCAAGTGCCGATCAGGGGTCCGTTGCGCGGCGTGTGGCTCATGCGTTCAGACCGCCTGATGGTTCCGGATCGGCCTTAACTCGCCGCGGGCGCGGCGGCGTGTTCGCCGTTGCGCGACGGCTGCGGCGGGTCGGTCATCTTGATCAGCGTCTCCGGCAGTTCGACCCCCGCGATGTCCTTGAAGACCTGCATCATCGGGGGGAGCGTCCGGCTCATGTTCTGCAGGAAGTTCGCCGTGCTGCTCGACCCGTTCCCCCCGCCGTTCTCCCAGACGACGATCTTGTCGAACTTGATGTTCGAGATCGCCTTCGCCGAAGCTTCGGTCAGGTTGTCCATATGCTCGAGCATGAGGAGTTGGAACGCCTGCTGCGCGCCGCCGCACGCCTCGATGATCGCCTTGAGGCCCTCCCCCTTCTTGGCAAGGATTTCGTACTGCCCGCGGGCCTCGGCCTCGAACTTCGCATAGATCGCCGCCGCTTCCCCTTCCGCCTGAATCCGAATCCGTTCGGCGGCCGCTTCCGCGTCGACGATGATCCGCGCTTTCTCGGCCTTCGCGACCGCCTCCAACTGGGCCCGCTTCTCGGCTTCGACCTTTTCCGCCTCCGCGAGGGCCGCCCGAGCCATCGCCCGGTTTTGCGCCTCGAGCACCGCCGCCTCCGCCTCGCGCTTGCGGGTTTCGCCCAACTGATAGGCTTCCGCGTTCTTCACCGCGAGCGCCGCCTTCGACGCCGCGATCGTCGCCTGCGCCTTGTTTTCCCCTTCGATCGCCGTCGCGTTCGCTTCGGCGGTCTTCACCCGCATCTCGCGTTCGGCGGCTTTGACCTGGACCTCCTGCTCGTACTTCGCCGCCTGCTGCGCGACCGCCGTCTCCTTATCGAGTTCCGCGACCCGCAGCGCCTGATCGCGCGCCGCCGACTGCATCCCGATCTGCCGCTCCCGCTCGAGATCGGCGAGTTGGATCGCCTGATCGCGCTCGGCGGTCCGGATCCCGATCTCGCGATCGCGGTTCGCGTTCGTCACTTGAATCGCCTTGTCCCGCTCGGCGACGGCGACCCGCGATTCCCCCAGCTTCACTTCCTCGGCGACGTCGGCCCGGGCCTGCTGAATCGCCTGCGACGCCGCTTTCTGGCCGATCGCGTCGATGTAGCCCGATTCGTCGGTGATGTCGGTGATGTTGACGTTGATCAACGTCAGGCCGATCTTCTTGAGCTCCGGCTCCAGCGAGTTCTGCACGTGCGTCAGGAAGGTGTCGCGGTCCTTGTTGATGTCCTCGATCCGCATCGAGGCGATCACCTGCCGCATCTGCCCGAAGATGATTTCCTGGGCCTGCGTCTCGATCTGTTCCCGCTTCAGTCCCAACAGCCGGATCGCGGCGTTGTGCATCAGCTCGGGATTGGTCCCG
The DNA here is from genome assembly GCA_964427725.1 of uncultured Planctomycetaceae bacterium. Taxonomy (GTDB): domain Bacteria; phylum Planctomycetota; class Planctomycetia; order Planctomycetales; family Planctomycetaceae; genus DSVQ01. Next base: position 1,648 of record CAYRVS010000202.1, read on the forward strand.
ATGGCGACGGTGAAGACGCTGGGCACGTTGACGCGGATGTTCTCCGCCGACAACGCCCCCCGCAGCGGGATTTCAATCTGAATCGGCTCGAGGCTGAGGTACTCGTAGTCCTGTATCAGCGGCATGACGAACCGCGCGCCGCCGTGCAGACACTTCACCGTCCCGTCGCCCCCGGTCTTCCCGTAAATCACCAGGATGCGGTTGGAAGGGCAGCGCTTGTACCGTCGCGCCAGCAGGATCACGAACGAGAAGAACATGAACGCGGCAAGGAGCCCGATGATGCCGAGATAAACCAGCGGATTCTTCTCGTCGCTTTGGGCCAGCAGCAGATAGGGACTCATGCGAGGACTTTCTCTAGGATGATGTTTTCGTGAAGTGTTTCAAGGGCGGGGGGACGTCAGTCCCCCCGGTGATCGATTGTTGTGGACGATGCGCGTCACGGACGGATGGCGTACCGGGGGGACTGACGCCCCCCGCTCTTGACGGCGCTTACGTCGCCACGGGTTCCGGAGTCTGTTGCGCCATGCGGGCCAACGGTTCCACCAGCACGATGTCGGGCCCCAGGAACTGCGCGATCCGCACCGGGGTGCCGGTCGGAAGCTCCGCGCCGTTCGATTCGGCGAGGAGCTCGACCGTTTGTTCCTTCAAAATGACATGGACCTTGCCGTGTCCCCCTTGGCGGGCGGGAATCCGCAGATAGACCACTCCTTCCCGTTCCAAGGCGTCCATCAGCCGAACGGTGCCGTCCGACCGTAGCTTCAGGAAGAGCTGCATCATGTGGTGGACGGCGAACAACGCCCCCACGCCGCTCGCCAAGGCGATCACCAGGACCTCCGCCGGCTGGAAAGCCGCGGCGTCCGCAGCGAGCCCCGCCAACCCGAAGAAGGCGATCGCCGCCGTCATCGTCCGGAAGGTCAACATGCCGAAGATCAGCGACGAGGCATGCCCATCCCCCGGATCGGGGCTATGACCGTGAGCGTGATCGCCGCCATCATGTCCGCCGTCACCCAAGTGGACGTCATGATCGGCCGAGACGTCATGATCCCCCCCCAACCCCAACAGCGTCAGAAAAAACTGGCAGACCAGCACGGTGCCGCCGAGGACGGCACAGATCGCGAACAAGGTCGACATGGTGGTGATCCACGAAATGTGGTTCGAACGAAACTCTGATCGGTGATTGCCGAGGATAACGGTCGGCGGAGTCGGCGGTTCACCGAAATCGCGGCTCCGTTGACGCGAAATTCCGAGATCTCGGAGACGCTTGGGGTCTCTGCGAATCGACACCCGTCTAGGTCTTTCGAGGTCGCCGCTCGTGACCCGCGGCCTCATCATCCCACCGTGAGGCTTCCCCTGTACCGCAGCAACCCACGGACAACGGACCACAGACGACGGACAAATCTCCGCCCAAAGTCCGGAATTGACAGCGAGATCGGGCGATTTGTACGCTCACCTTTGGCGTGACTCGCGGAAGGTTCTCTTCCCGCGCTCGCCGTTTGTCCCGTCCGATCCATCCAGCTCGCCAAGTTCGTCGCGAAAGTTCACGACGCATGGCCCTGTCGAGTCTCGATTCCGCGACTTTGGAGGAACGCCTCGCCGCGTGCGAAGGGATGCTCGGTTATCCCTTCCAAGATCGGGAGCTCCTCGAGCGCTGTCTCACCCACGCCTCCATCGCCCGGACCCGGCTCGAATCGAACGAACGCCTCGAATTCCTCGGTGACGCGATCCTCGGGGCGCTCACCTGCGAGCTCCTCTACGAACGGTTCCCCGAAGAACCCGAAGGGGAGCTGACGCGGATCAAGTCGGTCGTCGTCAGCCGGACCAGTTGCGCCCGCATCAGCACCGAACTCGGGCTCGATCGCTGCCTGATGCTGGGAAAAGGGCTCAGCCTCGTCGATCAGGTCCCCAGTTCCGTCGTCGCGGCGGTCTTCGAATCGATCGTCGCGGGGATCTATTTGGATGGCGGCTGGGACGCGGTTCGCGGCGTGCTGCGGAAGCTCCTCGAACACGAGATCGATCGCGTCCTGCAGACGACCCACGGCAAGAACTACAAAAGCCTGTTGCAGCAGATCGCGCAGAAGTCGCTGGGGTCGACGCCGCTGTATCTCCTGCTCGATGAAAAAGGCCCCGACCACTCGAAGTGCTTCAAGGTCGCCGCGACGGTCTCGGGCCAGACCTACCCCGGGGCGTGGGGCCCGAACAAGAAAGAGGCCGAACAGCGCGCCGCCGAAAACGCCTGGTGCACCCTCCAGGGCCTGCCGGTCCCGTACGCCACGGACACTGACGATGCGGCGTGAGCTTGTCCATCGGGCGTGAATCGGGGCCGAACCTCCCGCGTAAGTCGGTCTCTGAAGATGCACCGGGCCACACAATGATCAGGTGGCACGGGCGTTCCTTGAAGGCGCTGGTGATGACCGCCGCTCCCGCCGCGAAATCGACTCGCCCACCCGGTCCGCGCGACGGCTGCTTCGGCTTCGCGACCATGCGCGCGTTGCTCGCCGACATCCTCGTCGGCTATCCCAACCTGCAACGCGACTACGGCGATTGTGTTTCGCTGACCCTTGGTCCCACGCCCCTGTTCGTCTTCTTCCATCCCGACCAGATTCGCGAAGTCCTGGTGACCGAGGCGAAGCGGATCATTCGGCATCCCCGCACGATGTCGATCTTCGCCCAATGGAACGGACCCAGCGTCCTCATCGTCGAAGGGGAACCCTGGATCAGGCAGCGGCGGTTGATCCAACCCGCGTTTCAACCCCGCCGCTACGCCGAATACGCCGACCTCATGACCCGCGCCATCGATGCCACGGTCACGGGGCTCGCATCCGCCGTCCGACAAGGACCGACGGAACTCAACGTCCGTGACGTCATGACGACCCTAACTCTCGACATCGCCTGTCAGGTCTTTTTCGCGACCGATCTCCGTGACTCGGCCGCCAAGATCGCCCAAGCCGTCGCGACCCTGTCCCGGATCGCCTATCGCGAACTGACATCCCCCATCGTGTGGCCGAATTGGGTGCCGACCCGCCACAACCGCGAGAAGCTCGCCGCGATGCGCGTCCTTGATGACGTCGTCTGGCGGATCGTGAAAGCCCGCCGCGCCGACGGGACCGACCATGGCGATCTCCTCTCCCGTTTGATGGCCGCCGTCGACGAGGACGGGGATGGCGGCCGGCTCACCGACGAACAGGTTCGCAACGAAACGATGACGCTCCTCCTTGCGGGGCACGATACGACCGCCGCCGCGCTCGAGTGGTATTGGTATCTGCTGGCGGAGCATCCGCAGATCGCCGCGCGCTGCCGTGATGAACTGACCGCCGTCTGTGGTGATCGTCCCGTCGAGTTCGCCGACCTCGAACGGCTGCCCTACCTCAACGCGACGATCCGGGAAACACTCAGACTGTATCCCCCCGCGTTCGGCGTCTTCCTGCGGCAGGCCGCCGCCGAACTGGAGCTCGGCGGGTACACGGTCCCGCGCGGCAGCCTGATCGCCCTCTCAAGCTGGGTCACTCATCGTGACTCCCGCTGGTATCCCGACCCGACCTGCTTCGACCCCGAACGCTTTCTCCCGCCACAAGTCGAGTCGATCCCGGCGGGGGCCTGGTTCCCGTTCGGCCTGGGGCCGCGCGTCTGCGTGGGCCAAGGCTTTGCGATGGTCGAAATGGCCCTGGTCGCCGCCCGACTGCTGCGCGCGTTCGAGTTCTCACGCGTCCCCGACGACCCACCACCGATCCCCGAAATGACGGCGGCTTTACGCCCGAAAACCCCGCTGCGCTTGCGCGTTGAAGCCAAGCCGTAGATCAACCCTCGAGTCAGTCGTCCCTTCGCCGCCGTTCCCGGCACGCGCCCATCGCGGCATTCGAGTCCGCCGCGTTGTTTGTCGACGGACGTGGCGGTGGGCTGCAGGGCCTTCGCTGATTTCATTTGGGAGAGCAACTCGACCGGTCTAGTGTCGAGTGTCTAGAGTCTAGAGCAAGAAATGCGGTGAGAATCAGGGGTTTTCCCTGGCACTAGACTCTTGGCTCTCGTCACGAGACGCATCACGAAGGCCCCAGTTTCCAACAAGCGAAGGCCCTGCGATGGGCTGTGATCGGTCGATTGGGGGAAAGACGCGCAAATCGTCCAGCGCGATCGACCGCCGCTGAACATCGTCAATGTTCGCAACAACCTAGATGCCAATGACTTAGGCAACGACGTTTGATGCATGTCCGACCCGTTTCCGGGTACCGAAAGGGAAATTCGTTCGGACTCCCCGTGGTCGAACTGGCGGGGTCGTCAATAATATCGAGATCGGATCCCGGTTCCCTTGGACGATCATCTTCCAAGTCGAACCGCCTCCACGAAGGACCAGGCATGCGGCAGTATGATGCGGTGATCATCGGTGCGGGGCCTGGGGGACTCGCCGCGGCGCTGCTCCTCGTGCATCGTGGGCTGCGGGTCAAACTGCTGGAACGGCGAGAGCGGGTCGGCGGTCGGTGTTCCGCCATCGAAGCCGATGGGTATCGCTTCGACACCGGACCCACCTTCTTCCTCTACCCGCGGGTGCTGGAAGACATCTTCACCGAAATCGGTCGCGACCTCTGGGCCGACGTGCCGATGACCCGGCTCGATCCGCAGTATCGGCTGATCTTCGGCCAAGGGGGCGAACTCAACTGCTCGTCCGATATCGCCCGGATGCAGGCGGAAATCGCCAAGCTCGCCCCGGCGGACGCGGCGAACTTCCCGAAGTTCTTGGACGAAAACCGCCGCAAACTCGCGGCGTTTCGGCCGATCCTCGAGTCCCCGTTCCACTCGGCGATGGACCTGTTGAGTCCGGCGATCCTGAAGGCCGCGCCGCTGGTGCGGCCGTGGGCCTCGGTCGACACCGACCTGAAGCGGTTTTTCCGTGATCCGCGGATGCGGCTGGCCTTCTCGTTCCAGTCGAAGTACTTGGGGATGTCCCCCTTCCGCTGCCCGAGCCTGTTCACGATTCTGTCGTTCCTGGAATACGAATACGGCGTCTTCCATCCGACCGGAGGCTGCGCCGCGGTCAGCGAGCGGATGGCCGAGATCGCCGCCGAGTTGGGGGTCGACATCGGCCTCGACGAAGAGGTCGAACGGTTGGTCTTCGCGGGGCGAAGAGTGATCGGGGCGGTGACGAATCGCGACGAGTACCGCAGCCGATCGATGGTGATCAACGCCGACTTCGCCCGGGCGATGACGCGGCTGGTCCCGGATGAGCTCCGCCGCCGTTGGACCGATCGCAAGCTGACGAAGAAGAAGTTCTCGTGTTCGACGTTCATGCTCTATTTGGGGATCGAAGGCCGTTACGACGACATCGCCCATCACACGATCTCGATCGCCCGGGATTACGATCGCAATCTCGACGAGATCGAACGTCGGCATGTCCTCTCCGAGGATCCGTCGATCTACGTCCACAATCCGTGCGTCACCGATCCCTCGATGGCCCCGGCGGGGCACAGCACGCTCTATGTCCTCGCGCCGGTGACGCATCAGCACCCCAACGTCGATTGGTCGCGCGAGAAGGAACGCTTCCGGGGCGTGGTCCTGAAGCAGATGGAACGACTGGGGATCACCGATCTCGAACGACGCATCCGGTTCGAGAAAGTCATCACCCCCGACGACTGGGATCAAAGTTACGAAGTCCATCAAGGGGCGACGTTCAATCTGACGCACTCCCTCGATCAGATGCTACATCTGCGGCCGCGGAATCGGTTCGAGGATCTGGAGGGCGTCTATCTCGTCGGCGGGGGGACGCATCCCGGGAGCGGGTTGCCCGTGATTTACGAGTCGGCCCGGATCACGTCCAAGCTGCTGCTCGAGGATCTCGCGGGGAGCGGGGGGTGTCGACGGAGTTGCGGCGGCGGGCCCGCGGCGACCCCCGATTCCAGTCCCGAGTTGGCGACGGTAGGATCGTGTCATTGAAGACGCCCAGGGAACGCTTTCCTTGGGCTTCCCCCCGTGGGGTGATGATGACATTCAAGCGGCCTGTTGCCGATGAGACCGACGTAGCCGAGGACGCTGCCGAGATGGACGGCCGATGGGCCGCGCGGGTCGAGCGGATCCGCCGCGCCCAACAAGCGTGGGCGGCCCTGACGCCGCGTCAGCGAGCCCCTTACTTTCGCCGTTACGCGGCGCTCATCGCCCATCGAGCCGATGCCCTTGCGACGTATGTCACGCTGCCTCAGCGTTCGCGGGCCGAAACCTTCACCAGCGAACTGCTCCCCCTCGCCGACGCGGCTCGGTACCTCGCGGTCGAGGGACCACGGCTGCTGCAATCACGTTGGGCTTCACGGATCGGCCGGCCGATGTGGGCCCGCCAGGTCGCGGTCGAAACCCAACACGAGCCTTGGGGCCTCGTGTTGATCGTCGGCCCGTCGAACTATCCGCTCCTGCTGCCGGGCGTGCATTTGCTGCAATCGCTCATGGCGGGGAACGGGGTGTGGCTGAAGCCGGGGCGCGACTCGACCGAGTGCGCGCAGGCATTGCGGATGCTCTGGATCGAAGCCGGGGGCCCGCCCGAGTTGATCGAGGTCTTGCCGGAAGAGGTCGACGCGGTCAGTGGCGCGCTCGAGGCGGGGGTCGACCATGTCGTCCTGACGGGATCGACGACAAGTGGCCGGGCGGTCCTGCGGATGGCCGCCGAGACGATCACGCCGACGACGATGGAGCTCTCGGGCTGCGATGCGGTGATCGTGCAAGGGACCGCCGACGTGGAACTCGCCGCGCGGGCGATTCTGTTCGGCCTCGTCTTCAACGGCAGCGCGACCTGCATGGCGCCGCGGCGGGTCTTCGCGACGGCCGATCGGATCGGTGACCTGCTCGGGATCTGGGGTCGCGACGTCGAGAGATGGGTCCGCAAACCAGTCGCGCCGGCGGCTTCGGAGACGGCGAAGCGATTGATCGAACACGCGATCAGCTTGGGCGCGCGGCTGCGGCTGGGGGCCATTCCCGACGACGATCGCTGGGCCCCGATGATCCTGAGCGACGTCACCCCCGACATGCCTCTCGCGAAGGCCGATCTGTTTGTCCCGGTCACATCGTGTCTGACCGTGAGCGACGACGAGGACGCCTTGCGACAACTGACCAAATGCCCGTATGCCTTGGGGGCGGCGGTTTTCGGCGAGGTGCGTTCGGCAGCGAATCTCGCGCGACGGATCCCCGCCGGCTGCGTCGTCGTGAACGATCTCATCGCCCCGACCGCCGACCCGCGGGTCGCGTTCGGCGGTTGGAACAGCAGCGGCTTCGGGGCGACGCGCGGGCCGGAAGGGTTGCTGCGGATGACTCGCCCGCGGGTGATCGTCGAACAGCGCGGCCGGTGGCGACCCCATCTCGATCCGGCGGGGGAACCGCCGCTCGATTTGGTCCGCGGGCTGCTCAATCTGACGCATGGGCTGACGTGGCGACAGCGTTGGCAAGGAATGCGTGATCTGTGGCGGGTGGTCCGCACGATGCGGCGGAGCCCAAAATCCACGCCGAAACCATGATCGCCCATGCTTCGTGAAAGCCAAGTAGGGTGCGTCTTGACG
>CAYRVS010000203.1:0-9063 GCA_964427725.1 uncultured Planctomycetaceae bacterium
GCGGCACGCCGTCATAACGGTCATGCAATTGACCATAGGTCACGATGGAAATATTTTCACTCAGGAACCGAACCGAGCCGTCACAGAAGGTGAAGAACGCCCCCCCGGTATGATAGCTGGCGGCCGAATCATCGTTGATCGCCCGCGCCCAGTTGTTGGGATTGGTGAAGGCGTTGATCGGGGCTGTAGTCCGGCCGTTGACGCGGATCATCTCATCATCCCCGGCGGCGACATACAGTGTCGGCCAATCCTGAACCGATGTGTTGCCGTTGATGGTCGGGTTGCTGCCGGTCGTAATGATCGTCGCTTCGCAGACCATCAGCATGTTGCTCAGCCCATCAGAAATTTCCGCGAACTTCACACCGCCCGGCTTTTCACAGTTCTTCGCCATGACTCCACTATCGTCAAAGCTCGGCCCGCCGGCGGCGCTTTTGTAGCTGCTAATGGCGTAGCCGATCGACCAGATTGGCGTGGTGTTCCCCACGGCCGTGTTGCCGGGGACAGTAAAGGTCGCCGGCGCGACGCGCGGCAACGCCGAAGAGGGGCAGGTAAAGACAGCCAAGGGATCCTGGCACCCAGGAATCGGAGCACCCGTCGCCGGGCTGCCTTGGTCGACCCAATAGATTTGAGTCGCGCCGAAGCGACCCCAGTAGGGGGACGTCGACAGTTGATTGTACTTGGGGGCCTGATCGAGGTAGGGCAGAATGGAGGTCGTCCAACTGAAGCCGTCGTCGTCATAGCTGCTGTTGCCGCCCCAGTTGAGCGTGCCGCACTGATCGCTGATGATCCCCATCGGCAGCCGACCGTAGGTGCTTTCGTAGTTATGCAGCGCCAGGCCGATCTGCTTCAGGTTGTTCGTGCAGGCCGAGCGGCGGGCCGCTTCGCGGGCCTGTTGAACCGCCGGGAGCAGCAAGCCGATCAGGATCGCGATGATCGCGATCACCACCAACAGTTCGATCAGCGTGAACGCCGACCTGCGACGAGAACGAAACACCATGACGGACTCCTTAATCTGAGAGACGAAACCCAACGATCATCCACCGCGACGCGCGGCGATGAAGAGAACCACCAGGAACTACAACCCCAAGGATTCCCACGGACCGGTGATCGCGAACGTGATCCCCGGGTTTTGCAGATTCACGAAGAGCCAGCGGCCATCCGGACTGAAGGTCGCTCCGGCCCATTCTTCGGCCCGGAAGTCTCCCTTGTGACCGAACCGCTCTCCCGAGAGCTGGACCATGTTGGCGCAGAATTCGGTCAGCTCACCCGACTGCGACAACGCGTAGAGCCGCTGCACCGGCTGATCGCTGTCCTCGCATAAGACCAAACCGCCGCGCGGACTGACGGTGATGTTGTCGGGCTTGTCCAAAATGCTAGGCGCGGGGGATTCGAAGACGAGCCGCAGCGTTTGTGAATTCGGATTCATACTCCAGATCTGTCCCGCCTCGGCGCGGCCGCCGCCGCTCGATACGAAGTAACAGACATCGTTCCCCCACCAGCAGCCCTCGAGTTTGTCGAAGGCCGCGGCCCCTTGTTCGAGACCTTGGGTCACCACGCCGCCGTGATCGGTCTTCCCCGGGCTATGCCGTCGCTCGGGCTCCTCGATGGGAACCCAGGTCACCGGGTAATCGTGACCGGGCATCGCCTGGCGGATCAGGTCGGGGGCCCTTTCGACCTTGAGCATTTCGAGCTTCCCCCCCGCCGCGAGATTTCCCTTCTCGATGGGGGTGAAGCGATAAAACCCCGACGGCGTGCGGTCCTCGGTCTCGTAGACCACGCCGGTGTTCGGATCGACCGCGACCGCCTCGTGCACGAAGCGGCCCAGCGCCTTCAGCGGCACCGCCGGAGCGGTCCCTTCGGCGGGAACCTCGAAGACGTAACCGTGCGGGCGATCGAGCCGCACCCGGTTGCCACGCTTGTCGAGATCGCCATCCTCGACGACGGTCTCTTCACAGGTCAGCCACGTCCCCCACGGCGTCGGCCCCCCCGCACAATTCTTGATCGTGCCGGACAGACTGCTCCACGCCCGCAACCATTCCCCCGTCGCGGTGTTGAATTGCAGGTTGGACGTTCCGCCGGTCGCCTGCGGATCGTAGGTCATCTCGGGGGGACCGAACGGCTTGCCGGAGTCCCCCAATTCATGATTCCGGCAGAGCGTGACGATCGGCCCGTTCGCCGCGATCACCGCCATCCCGTCGTGGGCGCCGGGAGTCGGGACGCCGTCGGACATCGGCTCGCCGGTCCAGCCGAAGGAGCGGTACTGAAACCCCTCCGGCAGATGGAGCAGCGTCAACCCCGAGGCGTCATCACGGGTCGGTTGCAAGGCGACGCGCCGGCGCGATTCGGCGGCATGTAAGAGGTGCCGGAAGGTGCCCGTCAGACTGAGCGAACCGAGCGAGGCCGCCGTCGTCGTCAGCCACAGCCGCCGATTGACCGGGTAGCCGCTCGGCGCGGGGTCATTGCGTGATGTCATATCCGTCACCTTCACGTCGAACGTGGAGCCTGTGGATCACGTGGAGCCGACGTGACGGTTGCGAGCAGGTCGCCCGGTCGTGCACACGGAACCACGATGGAACGCGGGGGATTGAACCACGATTGTGTGAAGGTCTGACTTGGGAGATGTGAATCTTCGATGGACAAGAAATATGAAGACCACGTCGTTCATCCCGAGAGTTTGCCAAGAGCGCCCGATCGGTCTCGGATGACTTGCGCCAAAGCTCACAATTCCTTCGTCGAATCTTCATTGGAGCGTCGGTAGGCATCTCGCTAGCATCGCCCGAGCGTTTCTCGATCCCCTTCGCCCCTCTCGCTCGTGGTTCCCCCATGCGCTCGACGATCCAGGAAACGCTCCAACGACTCACGCTGGCGTCGTCCTTGGGAGAGCTGCCGGGTTTCGCCCGAGAGGTGGCTCCCGAGACTCCCACCGCCGCGGTCGTCGACCTCTTCGAGCGCGACCCGTTGCTCCCCGGCGTTCTCGTGAGGGAGATGAACCTCACCCCGCGCGTCATCGCGCGCGACAGGCTGCTCGAATGTCTCAGTCAGCCGTTCGGACAGGAGCTCTATCGCCGCAAGCCGATCCGCGTGCTGCTCGAGTCGTTGGGGACCGACGCCTTGATCCTGGACGCGGCGGTCCCGATCGACGCCGCGGCCCATGCGGCCCTCAATCGCGACATGTCCGACCTGTTCGAACCGATCGTCGTTCGCCGGCCCGACGGGCTCGCCCTGATCGCCTTGCAGACGCTGCTCCTCGCCCAGTCGCATCTCTTGGCGCTTGCCAACGGCATGATTCGCGAACAGAAACAGGCGGCCGAGGCGGCAAGCGAATCGAAGAGCCAGTTCCTGGCCAACATGAGTCATGAGATCCGCACCCCGCTGACCGCCATCCTGGGATTCGCGGAGAATCTCCTCGAAGACCATGATCCGGCCGACGCGCGGCTCGCCCTCAAAACGATCCTCCGCAACGGCGAGCATCTGCTCGACGTCATCAACGACATCCTCGACATTTCGAAGATCGAGGCGGGCCGTGTGGACATCGAACGGCTGCGGTTCTCGCCCGCGGAACTCCTCGCCGACGTCGTCTCGGTGATGCGCGTCCGGGCCGACGCCAAACAGCTCGATCTGCGACTCAACTACATCGGCGCGCTTCCGGCCCGGATCGAAAGCGACCCGACGCGGTTGCGGCAAATCCTGATCAATCTCGTCGGCAACGCCGTCAAGTTCACCGAACGGGGCAAGGTCGAACTTCGCGTCACCTGCCCCGTCGCCGCCCCCTTGCGGATCGAGGTCATCGACAGCGGCATCGGAATGACCCCCGAGGAATTGGGCCGCCTCTTCGAGCCGTTCGTGCAGGCCGATTGCTCAACCACGCGGCGTTTCGGGGGAACGGGCTTGGGGCTCGCCATCAGTCGGCGGCTCGCGCGCTTGCTCGGGGGCGACATTCAGGTCTTCAGCGCCCCCGGGGTCGGCAGCAACTTCCGCGTCGAAGTCGATCCCGGCGACCTGACCGATGTGCCGCGGATCGAGAACCCGGGCGAAGTCCTCGACGACGGCCCGGCTCCCGATCCCACCGAATGGCAATCGACCCGCCTCGAAACTCGGCTACTCCTCGCCGAGGACGGGCCCGACAATCAGCTTCTGATCTCGAAGTTCCTGAAGAGCCGCGGCGCCGACGTGAGCATCGTCGAAAACGGCCGGCTCGCGCTCGAGACCGCCCTCGCGGCCTGGCGCGGCGGTCAACCCTTCGGCGTCATCCTGATGGACATCCACATGCCGGAAATGGATGGACTCGAAGCGACGCGGTCCTTGCGGCAGGCGGGCTACGATCGGCCGATCATCGCCCTCACCGCCAACGCCATGTCCGGGGACGAGGAACGGTGCCGCGCCGCAGGCTGCGACGACTATGCCGTGAAGCCGATCCAGCGGCAGAAGTTGATCGCCCAAATCGCCGCGCGGCTCGACACGTGTCCCAGACCCGCCGTTATGACCCGCCGCGCCGCGCTGACGAGTCCCGCCACCGCGGAACATCGCGATTCGTCCGCGACCCGCCTGATCAATCGTGAGATGGCCCTCGCGCGGATGGGGGGCGACGCGGGACTGCTAAAAGACGTGGCGAAACTCTTCGCGGAACATGCCCCACAATGGCTGTCCGCCGCCGGCGATGCGCACCGGGCTCAAGACGTGAAGACCCTGAAGCGATTGAGCCATACCCTGAAAAACGGGGCGGACAATCTGGGCGCGACATCGATTGTCGAACTCGCCCACGCGGTGGAACAGCATGCCGCCCAGCACCAACTCGTCGCCGCCGGAGCGGCCTTGGAGTCGCTTCAGGCGGCAATCGCCGGCTTGTTGGTCGAGGTCGACGAACTCACCGTGACGACCTGAGGCCACCAGCTCTCAGTCATCACCCGCCGGAAACCTGCCCAAACAGCCCCCCAGTGTTCACCGATTACCACCGAATCGCCAAGGGATCAGTCCATCGCTTCCTCCATCGATTGCCGGAGCCCCGATTCCTGACTACATTCAGAATGGATCCCAGCGACGACCGCGACCTAAGCTAAACCGTCGTGTTGGAATTCACACCGCCGGAGAGGTGGCAGAGCGGCCGATTGCACCGGTCTTGAAAACCGGCATGCCTGCAAGGGCATCGAGGGTTCGAATCCCTCTCTCTCCGCTGAGACATTCTGTGACACAGGGCGACAGGTTGAGCTATCTCCTGTCGCCTCTTGTGTTTTTGGCGACCGCTTTGGACTTCTTGCCCGCGATGTTTTGCCCGTGTCCGAAGGGGCAACTGTGACATCCTGCGACGCCGAAAGGCACTCCGGGACGACTTGGGGTGCAACATTTGGTGCAACGCTTTTGGCAACCTCGCCCTCGTCATTCGACGATTCCGCTGACCCCGATTCCGTCTTTAATGACCGCTCCCTTGGGCTACCGTTTCTTGGCGACGGAGACTGATCGCCCTTCTGCAGCATCCCGTGATAGAGATCCTCCAGCCCCAGGTCGGTGTAGACCCGGAAGGTGAGGTTGATGTCCGAGTGCCGAGCCAACCGCTGAACGTACGCCGGGTGCCAGCCAGCCTTGATGAGGTTGGTGATGAAGGTGTACCGCAAGGCGTGGAAGTCCGCTTTGCGGCCATCGACCTCATAGTCAATCCCTGCCGCCTTCAGTGCCTGCCGCATCAGCTTGCTGCCACCACGACTGGCCGCCCACTTCCCCGGCCACAGCTTGGCGTCTCGAGCTTTCCCGTCGCTCCAAGTCTTGAGGAAGGTCACGACTTGAGGGTCATGCAGGGGAATGCGTGCCTCGTCTCGATTCTTGGTGTTCTTCCCCGCCAAGCTGACATGCGGATGCTCTCCCTCAAGATTCAGGTTTGCGACGACCAGCCGGCTCAGTTCGGACGCTCGATAACCTGTATGCAGGGCCGTGAGGAACAACGCTTCCTGATCGGCCCCTGACAGACCGTACCTTGGCGCTGTCGATTCACCAACAGGACACGTCGCGAAAAAGTTCGATCCGCGGAAACGGCTCCAAGCCGGCTGGATCAACGACGTCCTCGAAGCCATCCTCACGGGAAAAGCCAGGGATTAAGATGCGGTTGCCCTGCTCATCAGCCAGGCAATGACGGCTGGAGCGAGGAACAGAACTCGCTGCGGTGCGTCGGTCTAGCCATAAGCGGGGATAGACGTGCGGAGCGCTCGAATCGACGGAATTTCGGAGCATGCGGGGCGCAATCGGACATCTTTTCCAAACAGGGGACACGCCTTGCCAACGACCGCTGGCGCTCAACTTCGTATCGTCCGTGGTCGTGCTGATACTGGATCATTGGCCGAGCTTCAGGCCGCGAGCGCGACCGGATTCGCGCCACCTCACCATGGCGCGAGGGTCGTGAGCGAATGTTCCATTGCGTGGACCGGACCGGGCTTAGAAATTGGCGGTGGTGGCATGGAGACGCGACGCAACATATGACGAGCCCGTAGATTACGGTGATCGTGAACGGCTTGGGATTCTTCGCACTTTTTCCGGTGGAATCCACCGCGAACCCTGCCTTTGGGGATGTCGGGAGTCGTGATGGCGCACCAGGACGGAGAGACGGAAGACCTTTCAAGGCTGCTCGAGCTGGCTCGCCGGGGAGACGAGATCGCCCGGTCTGCCTTGCTGCGGCAGTTGAGCGCCAGGATGCGGCCCGAGATTGAGCGGCTACTCAGCCGCAAGCTTCGGGTCCGCTGCGACGGTTCGGATCTGGTTCAGAATCTGCTCATGCAGATTGCGCGAGACCTGCCTCAGTTTTGCGGTGACTCGGAAGGGGCGTTGCTGTCATGGGTTCGCCGCATACTGGAACACGACATTCAGGGGATGCTTCAGCGGGAGAAGTACGCCGCCAAGCGCAGCGTCGATCGCGAGGTGAACGGCGGCCATGAGGTCCACGAGGCTCCGGGACGGCAAACATCACCCAGCCGCAGGCTCATCCGGGGCGAGCACAAGCAGATCGTGCGGATCGCGTTCGATCAGCTCGACGAAGAGTGGCGCGAGGTGATGCGACTGAAGCATTTCGATGAACTCACGATGGCGGACATCGCGAGACGACTCGACAAGTCGGAGAGCACGGTGGCCAGGCTGCTGGTCAAGGGAATGCGGGAACTGAAAGTGCTGCTTAAGCGGCATGGAATCACAGACTCCTGAGGTGCGAGATGGGCAAGCCCGTCCCTGAGAACGACTCCGCCGATGGCTCGTCTCTTCACCGCGTGCTGGCCGAGTACATCCGGCGGCGCGAGTCAGGAGAAGCGGTGGACATCGAGTTGTTTTGTGCCGCGCATCCCGAGCTGGCGGATGGTTTGCGGTCGTACGCCGTCGGGGAAGGGCTGTTGAATGCGATGACCAATCCCGCGAGCGTGGACTCCGACCAGGTTCGCTCCGCGGAGACGATCAGGCCCGGTGCGGCCGAACGAACGGGCTTTACGCCCCAAGCCGAGTTCGGTCGGTATCGACTGCTGCGTGAGCTGGGGAACGGCGCGATGGGGGCCGTGTACCTCGCCGAGGATGCGGTTCTCGGGCGACAGGTCGCGGTGAAGATCCCGAAGGCTACCGGAACCGAAGGGACGGAGTTCCTGAAGCGCTTTACGCGGGAAGCTCAAGCGGCCGCGAGGCTCGATCATCCCAACGTCTGTCGCGTCTACGATGCGGGCAACGTCAACGGAGTGCCGTTCATCTCGATGGAGTTCATCGACGGTCCACGGTTGTCCCAGTGTGTGGGGCTGACGGACTACCGGAATGAGCGGCGCGTCGCCGAACTCGTCATTGGCATCGCCAGCGGACTCCAGTATGCACACGACCGGGGGATCGTGCACCGCGACGTAAAGACGAGCAATGTGATGCTGAAAGGCGGCGACGTCCCCTGCGTCACGGACTTTGGGCTGGCGCGAATCGAGGAAGTCCAGGAGTCCAAACTGACTCATCACGGTTCGATCCTGGGAACGCCGGCCTACATGGCGCCCGAACAAATCAAGGCCGACCAAGAGCTTCTCGGCCCCCGCAGCGATGTGTACGCGCTAGGGGTCGTCCTGTACGAACTCCTCGTCGGCCACACTCCGTTCCAGGGAGCCACGTTGGTCATTCTCAACCAAGCCCTCCATGATCTCCCGCGTCCCCCGCAGCAGTGCCGCCCCGGTCTCGATTCAAAGCTGTCGGACTTCTGCCTGCGGATGCTGGAGAAGAAACCTGAGAGGCGGCCGCAGTCGATGCAGGAGGTCATTGACTTCCTGCAGTCGTGGCTCAAGGAAACGTCGCCGGAGAGTCAGGCACAACGGGCGAAGATTGCGGCCGAACGTGCGAAGTACGAGGCGATGAAGACCGAAGTGCTCGGCCTCGTTCAGCGTGGTCGATATGCGCAGGCGACCGCGGCCTTGGAGCAGATGTTGCGGCTGACCGCTCCCGAAGCAACGACCTATATCGAATGGGCGCGCCAGACGATCGCGCAGGTCAGGCAACTTCCGAAGCGGCTCAAGAAGGCGGTCCCCGCTCTATTGGACACCGCCAAACAATGCCTGCGGGTCCACGACTACGCTCAAGCCGTGCAGTTGCTGCAAGACATCCCGCTGGAATTTCGCGGTCCGGAGGTCCAGCGGACCCTCGATCAATCGCTCGAGCTGCAGGAAGAATCTGATCTGCTGCTCCTGTCCCTGCAGGAGACTGTTCGCACCCGACAGCTCGACGGAATTGAGGACAACCTCCATCGCTATTTGCAACTCAAGCCGGGCAGCAAGTTCGCCAAGGATCTTCAGAAAACGTTGCTGAGCTATCGCCAAGTGCCCCTCAAGCAGCGCCGCTACCAGTTCGATGGCAAGGGCCATCTGCAGCCATATTCGTCCAGCCACCTCGCTGACAATCGGCTGCTGATCGCGGCGGCCTGCTTCGCGCTGGTCTTCGGCTTGGCCTACGCGGGGTTCATGATCTCTTTGAAGGACGGCTCGCGCACCTTGACGGTCGAGATTGACGAGGACTGGCTGAGGAAACAGGGGGGAAGCGTGACGCTTTCCGTGGACGGCCGGGAGCACACGATCAGCGGGC
>CAYRVS010000204.1:0-9061 GCA_964427725.1 uncultured Planctomycetaceae bacterium
GTTCAACGCCAACCGGCCCGCCAACGAAGTGACGCTGACGCAGGTCCCCTGGAAGAACCTGTGGTACGACGATCCCGATATCTCGTTCGACCTACAAATCGGCCCCCTGCAACTGATCCAGCCGCGCGATCAGATCTATCAGGTCATCGAGAGCGGCTACTACTACAACGTCTCGGAGTTTCAAATCCGTCTGTTCCGGAAGACGACCACGTTCACGAATTTCCTGAAAGGGGCCTACACGATTCTTCGCCCCGCGACCCCCGAGAACCTCGGACAACCGAAGCTCAACACCGTCGATCTCGAGTTCGTCGCCAATTCGATCCGCAGCGGCGAGATTCCGACCCGCATTCCGCTGTCGACCCTCGTCCGCAATGTCGACCGCGGCACCTATCCGACGATCCCCGTGCCGGGACCGTTCGGCGTCACCGGGGAACTGTGGAATCGCTATGTCGATGCGGATCTGCGGATCGCCGCCGGGTTCGATGATTCCGAACCCGAGACGATCGATCTGTACATTCTGCGGAAGGTGACCAACGCGGATTGAGGACGCGCGGGGCTTAAGGAGCGTGGCGTATCCATGGGTGGCTGGGGTCGGGCGTCTTCGTCCGCCCCCAGAGTATTCCATGGAAGCTGAGCATGGTGATCCTCGGGGCAGGCGAAGACGCCTGACCCCAATCCCCCTTCTCGTCGCGAAGCAAAAGACACGGCGGGCTGACGCCGCGCCGCTCTTTGGGGTGTTCGAGGTGGGACTCACTGCCCGGCGGCGAGGCGTTGCCGCCAGTACTTCCAGCCGGGAATAGCGAAGCACAGGCCCATCACCAAACCGAAGACCGTCAGGCCGAAGTCGTAGCGGGGGATTCTGTGGAGTCCCGCCATGACGAACGAGGTGCCGAACAACGCCGCCGACTGGATGTAGAACGTCCCCGACAAGATTCCCGCCTTCACGAGAAAGACGCCGCCCGCGATCAGCGGCAGGACCGACGAGAGCGTGAGGACCGGCAGATCGAGCAGCGCCTCGAGTGCGAAGAGCAGGGTGCTGCAGATCGTGCTTCCCGCCCAGACGTGGGCGATTTGTCGTTCGACGAAGGTGATCGGCCCCGCGCGGCGACGGAGCTCCCAGAAGATGAAGGCCCACGTCCCGACGCCGATCCCCCAGAGGGCGACGTACGGCCAGCGTTGATCGACCCCGCCCGCGTGCATCATGTTGGTGATGACGCACAACGTCAGCACCACCACGCTGTGCCACATCCACAACAGGCCCCAGTTCTCGAGAATCGCGGCGTGATGCGTCTCGCGAAACGCCCGGCTGAGGATATGCGACAGATGGGTCGAACGGGCCGCGATCGGTTCGTTCGCCAGGAAGGCTTCAAGGTCGTCCGCAAGGGCATCGGCGTCACGATAACGTAAGTCGGCGGGCTTCTGCAGGCATTTCAGCGCGATCATTTCGAGATCGGGATCGGCCTTGGGATTGAGCATCCGCGGCGGCAGCGGATCTTGTTCGAGGACCATCAGGACCGTATCGAGCGCGGTCGGAGCCTGAAACGGCGGCCGCCCGGTGAGCATGGCGTAAAGGATCGCTCCGAGCGCGTAGACGTCGGTGCTGGGGCTCACTTCACCGCGTTTTCCCGCCGCCTGTTCGGGGGCCATGTAACCCGGCGTGCCGAGGATTGCGCCACTCTGCGTGAGGCTGCCGGACAGCGACCCTTCGGACTCTTGCGGCGTGATCCGCTTCGCGAGGCCGAAGTCGGTGACGTAGGTGTCGCCGTCGCGGTCGATGAGAATGTTCGACGGCTTGAGGTCGCGATGGAGCACGCCGCGACGATGGGCGTCGGCGATCGCCCGACAGACGGGGATCAGCATCTCGGCGGCCTGCCGCGAGGGGAGCGGGCCTTCGGCCAAACGGCGGGCGAGGGTCGACCCTTCGATCAACTTCATGCTGAAATAGGGGCGGCCGTCGTGCTCGCCGACTTCGTAGACCGGGACGATGTGGGGATGCAGCACCTTCGCGGCGGCTTCCGCTTCCGCGCGGAACCGCGCGAGATCGACCGCCGACGCGACGTCCCCGCGCAGCACCATCTTCAGCGCGACGATTCGATCGGGACTCTTCTGTCGGGCGCGATAGACGATCCCCATCCCCCCGCGACCGAGCTCCTCGAGCAGCGTGTAATCGGCGAACTCACGCGGCAACGCGGGAAGCACCCCGCTGCCCGAACCTTCGGGGCTCCGCGTCTGTTCGTCGAGTTCCCCGTGAAAACTGGCGAGATCCTCGGCGATCATCATCGTCGCCCAGAGCTCGCGCAGCTCTTGGGACAACTCGGGATGCCGCCGGATGATCCCTTCGAGATCGGGCCGCCGTCCGCCGCGCGATTGTTCGAGGAGCTCCTCGAGTGCCGCGGCAAGGATCGAATCGGCATCGGCGGGGAGGGTGGGGGTGTCGGACATGGGTATCTGGTTCAAAAGAACAAGTTGTGAACGATGCCCAGGGATGGCCATCCCTGGGCATCCTGCGGAGCATCACCCGGACTGGGATGGAGTCTCCCCCAGGATCGCGCGGAGTTTGCGGAGCGGCCGCAGATGCCGCATGCCCGCCGCCGCCGGAGACAGCCCGAGCGCCGTTGCCGCCTCCGTGTTGCCCAACTGCTCGAAGTGCCGCATCAGGAGGATATCGCGATCGTCATCCTCCAACTGATCCACGGCGGCGAGGAACCTAGCTTCGAGTTCGCGGCGGATGTTCGCCGCCGCCGGGGTCAATTCCTGATCGACCAACTGCTGCGCCAGGTCGAACGCCGAACGGTCGGCGCCCGCGGGGGCGGCGAGGGGTTGTTCCCGATCGAGGCTGCGACGTTGCGCCCCGCGATGCCGCCGATGCATGTCGATGATGCGGTCTTTCGCGAGATGCCGCAGCCACAAATGGAAGGGCAACCGCGGGTCGGCGAGGTAATCCTTCAGCCGGTCGTTGGCTTCCAGCAGCACGTCCTGTACGACGTCGCTGGCGTCGACCCGGCGCGCGACGGCCCGATCGAGCCGCAGCCGGACCATCTTCCGCAACGAATCCCGATGCCGTTCAAGGAGCTGATTGAGCGCGCCGGTCTCCCCCGCGCCGACTTTCGCCAGGAGCTCCTGTGTGATGTCCGTGTTGGGCCAGATCCCGGTGGTCATGCGTGGGCCGCGCTCCGCGTGTCGCCTGGGGCCGATCCTTTCACATCCTCCAGCGGATACTCGCTGATCGGCAGCCGCAGCTCGCGCAGCTGCCGCAACCGGCGATAACCCCGCGTCACCAAGTCCTCGCGGCGGGCGACGTCGGCGGGGTCGAGCCGCCGCTTGTCGAACGGTCCCTCGACGACGACCGGCTCGAACGCGGGGTCGACGATGAACTGCGCGAGCGTCGGGTTGCAGCGCAGATGCCGTTCGCGGGCGGTCATCAAGACCCGCGCGGGGACTTCCCCCGTGACATAGCGAAGATAGAGGTCACTTTGTGTGAGGTCCTCGACTTCGTCGCCGCAGACTTCGCAGAGATAACCTTGTTCACATTTCGCCATCAGCGGGACTCGCGGAGATGGAAGCGGTTGACGTCGGATCGCGTGCGCCACGGGCTTCGCCCGTGCGATCGGGATGGTGTGTCCGATTTCAACAGGCACCGGCAGAGCCGGCGGCACACCGCCCATCGAGTGGTTCATTCATCATCAGACAACGCCCCTAACGATCACCGGACCCGGCATAGCCCGGGGCACCCGCCCCGGGCGCGGGCCCGAGTCCCCCAGAAGCGAACCGGATTTGACGGGCCTCACGCGGCCGGGGCCGGTGCCCCGGCCTATGTCGTGGACCGAACATGTGGTGTCCCTCTGACGATGCGTGGCTGGTGCGGACATCATGACGGCAGCTTGGCCCCCTCCAACTCGAGCAGCGCGCGTTTCAGGTTCAACCCCGTCGGGGCCGAAAAGCCCCCCAACAAGCCGCCGCTGGCGAGGACCCGATGACACGGGATGATCAGCGGGACGGGATTCGTCGCCATCACTTGGCCCACGGCCCGCGCGGCGGCGGGTCGACCGGCCCGCTCCGCCAACTCGCGATAACTTAAGGTCGCGCCGCAGGGCACCCGCCGCAACTCGTCGACCACCTGCTGTTGGAACGGCGTCGCACGACGGGCCGCGACTGGCACATGCCGGAAATCCTGCAGCCGCCCCGCCAGATGTCGCGTGATTCGTTGTCGCAAGTCCGGTGACCAATCGTCCATCTCGTCCGGGGAGGGGTCGGTCGAGTGAATGGCCTGGAACAGCGCGCCGGCCGAGGCGTAGCCGATCAGAGTCCGCAGGACGCCCCCTTGCGGCGTCCCGTACAGGCCGACCCACCCGAGGTCGGTTTCAAACGTCGACCATTGCGGCGGATCGCACGCGATCGCGATCGACTTGGGCTGGGCCTGTGTGGATGCGTGGCGGACCACCGTTGTCGCCATAGGAAACCCCCCGATAGAATGCGGCACCCGACCGGCGGGAGGACGTCGTCCGACCCTTCCGATCGACTCCCCTCGAGGATGCCTCGATGAACGATTACGCGTCGCTCGCCGACGACTACTACGTCAACCTGACGCTCAACACCGAGATGCAGTTGCCGGCGACGCGCGAAACCGTCCTGGGCTTCTTCGAGCGGATTCAAAAACGATACCCGTCGATGCGGAACTTTTACACCCGCGACAACGGCGATTTCGTCCTGGAAGAGGACAAAGACCAAGGCCATCACCGCTGGGTCTCGCTGGAACCCCGCCGCATCTGCAGCGGACACGTCAATCCCGACCGCGTCGACGACGCCTTCGACCAGCACGGCCTGATCCTCGATGTCGTCCCGTACATGCTGTCGGTCAGTCCGCTCGACTGTGAAGCCCTCGATTACATGCTGGGGTTCGACTTCACCTACAGCGGCAATCACGACGCCCTCGTCGCGGAAGCCTTGGGCGCCTGTCCGGCCCTCGAGAACTTCGTCGATCTCCCCGGGGGGCAGATTCTCAGCTACGAACCGTCGATTACGATCAGCCTTGATGAAGCCTGCCGTCGCCAAGCCCGGCTCTTCATCGAAACCCGCACCAACGCCTATCAGGTGAAACGCGGTCAGTTTCCCGAAGACCACATCAGCGTCTACTTCACCGTCCGGCAGTACGGCAGCCTCGACCCCGGCGCGTCGTACGTCGATACGCTGAAGGAGCTCCGCCAGACCTGCGAGCAACTGTTTGAACGCCACGTGGTCCAACAGGTGCTGCGGCCGCTGCAACAGGCGATTTCCGCCCGCTGACGTCCGGGATTACGCCTCTCCCCTCACGATCGACTCTCTCCGAGGCCTTCTCATGCCGCTGACCTTGAGTGATTTCGCGCGTTCGTTGTCGGTCGAGACCGCGTTCAGCGTGCTGGCGGTCGCCAAACAGCTCAAGGCCGCCGGCAAAGATGTCGTCGAGCTTGAAATCGGCGACAGCCCCTTTCCGAGCACCGCCTCCGCGAAATCGACCGGCGTCGAGGCGATCCGCGGCGATCAGTCGCACTACTGCCCTTCGCCGGGGCTCCCCGTCTTTCGCGAGGCGGCCGCCGCGTTCGTCAAGCGGGAGTTCGGCATTCCCGCCGCCGCCGAGAACATCATCGTCGCCCCCGGGGCGAAAATCTTTGAGCAGTATTTCTGCGAAGCCTTCATCAACCCGGGCGACGGCGTCCTCGTCTTCAGTCCGTACTTCCCGACCTACGTGCCGAACATCCTGCGGCGGGGCGGGCGACCGGTCTACGCCGCGCTTAAGCAGTCGAACGGGTTTCGGCCGCTGCTGTCGGACATCGAACACTTTCTGAAGACCGACCCGAGCCCTAAGGGGATCTTCCTCAACAGCCCCCACAATCCGACGGGCGGCGTCATGACGCCGCAGGACATGCGCGACATCACCGCGCTGCTCCAAGGGACGTCGATCGCCGTCTTCAGCGACGAGCCTTATTGCCACATGGTCTGGCAAGGCCGCCACGAATCGCTCCTCGCGCAGCCGGGGATGCTCGAGCAATGCGTCGCTGCTTACACCTTCAGCAAGTCCTACAGCATGAGTGGTTGGCGGCTCGGCTTCGCGGTCTCGTCGAAGGAGGTCGCCGAGGCGATGGGGAAGATGATCAACACGACGTTGTCATGCACTCCGCCGCTGGTGCAGCTCGCCGGGAAGGCGGCGCTCGAGCAGGACACCGCGGAACGCGACGAGGTGATGCAGAAGTTCCGCCGCAAGGTCGAGCTCCTGACGACCGGGCTGAATCGGATTCCGGGCTTCAAGTCGCTCGATCCGATGGGGACGTTCTACGTCTTCCCCGGCGTTCAGCCGATCTGCAATCGCCTGGGGATCACCAGCCACGGGTTGGCGATGTATCTCCTCGAGGCGGCCGACGACCAATTCGGGGTCGCCTGCCTGGGGGGCGAATGTTTCGGGACGGCGGGCGGCGGCTTCCTGCGCTTCAGTTGCGCCGAGCCCGATGACCGGTTGCAGCAGGCGCTCGACTTCTTGCCGAAAGCGATCGCGCGAACCGATCGGGTTGCGGCCTATCTCGACCGGAAACCGGCCTTCCGATTGGCGACCCCCTATGCCGTCGACGCTTGAACCCCGCGATGAACGGCGGCGTCGAAGGCGGGCGTGGCGGCTCCTCTGGGCCGGCATGGTCGTCGTCTATGTCGGGACGTTGTACGTCGGGACGCATCTTCCCGTCGCCGCGCTGCCCCCGCTGCCGGAAGGGAGTGACAAAGGGCTCCATTTCGGAGCGTACTTCGGGCTGGGTTGGCTGGTGGGGATGCGGCCCCTCAAGTCGTGGCACGACCGCCTGTGGGCGAGTTTGGGTATCTGGGCGTGGGGGGCGTTTGATGAAGTGACACAGATGCTGGTGGGCCGGCACGCCGACTTCTACGACTGGTGTTCCGACGCCGGCGGCGCGGCGGTCGGCCTGGTCTTGAGCAGCCTGTTGTGGCAAGGGACCACCGCGTGGTGGGGGCATGCGGTCGATCAATCCAAGGACCTACGGCAGCCCGCGGCGTGATCAGGACGACATCGGAGACGTCCCATGAGCGGCCGGGAGGGGTACCCCGGCCGATGACAAACATGAGATTCCCCTGATGCCGACCGGGTTTCATCGCGAGGGGCACTCGTCTCCCGTGGTCCATCCGTGCGATTCAATATCGGATTCCCAGGCCGCTATATGCCCAGTCATCGCATGCATCTGAAGGGGCCGTGGGAGGTCTTCGCGATTCCCGGGTCGGACCAACCTTGCGAGATTCGGACCGTGACGATGCCGCAATCATGGCGGACGTTGTTCGGATCAGTCGCAGGCACCGCGCGGTTCCGTCGCGCCTTTCACCGTCCCACCAACCTCGACCCGCACGAAACGGTCTGGATCGTGCTGACGGAAGTCGGGGGGACGGGGCGGGTCTGGCTGAACGATCAGCCGTGCGGCACGTTCGACGCCTTATCCGCATCGCCGCCGCGGTTCGAGATCACGCACCATCTAAAACCGCGCAATCATCTGATCGTCGAAGTGACGTTCGATCCCGGCTCGACGACCGCCGAGGGGGGACTGTATGGTGCCGTCGCCCTCGAAATCGTCTCCTGAGCGACTCACCGACCTGTGCAAGGATCCCCCATGCGGCCCCATCGGCGGACACGACGGCACGTGATGTGGGGACTGTGGTGTGCCGCGCTGCTTCTGCCGGGCCTCCTCTCGGCGGCGGATTTGCCGCGCGGGACGCCGGACGAAGTCGGCTTCGATCCCGCGAAACTGACCGGGATCGCCCCCCGTATCGACGGCGCGATCGCCGAGGGAAAACTCCCCGGGGCGGTCTTGGCCTTCGGGCGGAAGGGGAAACTCGTCTGGCTGGAGGCGTATGGCCAACGACGGCTCGAACCGACCCCCGAACCGATGACGGTCGACACGGTCTTTGATCTCGCGTCGCTCACCAAACCGGTCGCGACGGCAACCGCGATCCTGCAACTCATTGAGCAGCACCGGCTCGATCTCACTCAGCGGGTCGCCACCGTGATCCCCGAGTTCGGCGTGAACGGGAAGGACGCGATCACGATCCAGGATCTCCTCATCCACCAAAGCGGACTGATCGCCGACAACGCTCTTGCCGATTACCAGCACGGCATCCCCGAAGCCTGGCGGCGGATTTACGACCTCCCGCTCAAACATCCCGTCGGCTCGCAGTTCGTTTATTCCGATGTCAACTTTCTGATGCTTGGGGCCTGCGTCGAACGGACGACCGGCCAGCGACTGCACGACTACACCCGTCGGCACATCTTCGAACCCCTGGGGATGACCGAAACGGGTTATCTTCCGGCGGAACCGCTGCGGGCCCGCGCCGCGCCGACCCAGCAGCGTGCCGATCGCTGGCTGCAGGGGGAAGTCCACGACCCGCGCGCGGCATTGTTGGCCGGCGTCGCGGGACACGCGGGCCTCTTCGGCACCGCGACCGATCTGGCCCGCTACGCCCAGATGGTCCTGAACGAGGGCGAGTTGGAGGGCACGCGGATTCTGACCCCCGCCACCATCACCTTAATGACCGCCCCCTATCCCGTCTCGTCCGGCATTCGCGGGTTGGGTTGGGACAAGGCCTCGAAATACTCCAGCAACAAAGCCGTCGGGCTCAGCGACCGCGCCATCGGTCACGGCGGCTTCACCGGCACGGTTTTATGGATCGACCCCGGCCGCGACTTGTACTACATCTTCCTCAGCAACCGCGTCCACCCGAACGGCAAGGGTTTGGTGAATCCGCTCGCTGGTGAATTGGGAACGATCATCGTGAAGGCGCTGCGGGAAGGGATGTGAACAGCAGCATGGCAACGAGCGGCGCGGCGTCAGCCCGCCGAGCGAAGAGCATGGAAGGTTGATCGTCAATCGTCAGCGTAGCAAGTCGTAGGCTGGGTTCGCCGCAGGCGTAACCCCGCGCATCAAACGCCGTGGACGCCGCACGAACCCAGCCTATTCGTCCAACGACCACGAACGACGTCAGACACGGCGGGCTGACGCCGCGCCGCTCTTTGAGATCAGAACCGATGCCCCGGTTGCGG
>CAYRVS010000205.1:0-8875 GCA_964427725.1 uncultured Planctomycetaceae bacterium
GGCGTAGGTACCCACGGCCGCGCCGGCCAGGCTGACCGTCGCCGCGTACCCGCCATACCCCAGCCGACCGTTCTGCGCGAGGTCGACATACCCGAAGACACCGATCACCTCGCCCGCATTGCGGCCCAGCGCTCCGACATCCTCGGTCCCGGTGATGGGCGCCAGCGCCGGAATCTTGAAGTTCGGGATCGATCCGTTCCACTGCACCCGATCGTGCTGCGGCGTATCCCAGAGAAACGGATAGTCGACCGGGGCGTCGGGGGCGGAGAAGTTGTTCCGCTCGTTGACGAAGACCGTCGTCACTTCATTGAAGATCGCCCCGATGGCGTCAACCCGGCCCGGGCCGAACGCCATATGGGGTTGCCGCGGCAGGTTCCGCGCGTTGTACCCGACGCGGAACTCGGTCAGCGTCTTCAGGTCGGCGAGCAACGCCTGTCGCGCGGCGGCGTCGGCCCCCGGGCCCAGCACCCGGTCGGCGAAGCGATGGAACTTCTCGCCGGGAACCGACGTCTGCGTGAGGGACGTGATCAACCGCCGCAACAACGTTTCAAAGTCCCCCAGCGTTGGGGCGCCGTCGATGAGGTACGCCGTTTCGCCATGTTTGACGACCCCGGTGTGGCACGCCGCGCAGGTCATCCCCAGATGGTCGCCATCCTTCGCAAAACCGACGGCGAGCCCATCCGGGTTCTCGGCGTCCGGGTCACGGGGGAGATAACCGAGACCGGCGATGTGCTGATCGTCGCGGAACAACGCCGTCGACGACGGCTGCTCGATATTCAGGTACCAATCGTAGGGGAGCAGCTTCGACCCCTGCGGCACGTTGTAGAACCACTCGGCGGTCGCGTCGGACCAGTTCTGCTGGAGCGTGACGATTTCCGTCGTCCCGGCGGGGAGCTGAATGTCCCGTGTCTGTCCGCGAACGGTGCCGGTCAACCCGGCGCACAGCAGAACGAAAACAATCCCACGAACCAGAGTCGGCATACGGTCGAGCCCCATCACCACGAATTCCGTCGACGGGCCAGACACAATCACCGCTACGCCTCGCGCGGCTCGCCCGTTCAAGGGGGCCCGTCCCATGAACTCGAGCTCAATCGCGCCGCGAGAAATGTGTTCGCATCGTCACTGCCTGTGGGGTGCGGCGTCAAGCCATTCGGATTGATCGCCGCCGGTTGGAGAGTGAACTCGCGAAAGCATCCATGCGGGTTGCCGCCGCGTCGCCCCTTCAAGAGACAAACGAGCGGCGTCAGCCGGTGAACAACTCACCCATACAACTCATGAATGGGTCGCCCATGGGTCAGCGCGATGGGGCGGCCTTGCGGGTCGGGGAAGTGGCGGTGCGGGTCGATCCCCAGATGACGGTAGATCGTCGCCAGCACGTCCCGCGGGTCGATCGGGCGTTCGCTTGGTTGGGCGCCGATTGCATCGGTCGCGCCGATCACTTGACCCGGACGGACCCCGCCGCCGGTCACGAGCAGCGACATCGCCCCCGGCCAGTGATCGCGGCCAATCCGGCCATCGCGATATTCCAACCGCGGCGTCCGGCCGAATTCCCCCGTCACGATCAACAAGACCCGCTCATGGAGGCCGCGATCGAACAAGTCCTCGATCAACGTCGTCACGATGTGGTCATACTGCGGCAGGCGAGCGAGCATCGCCGTCCGCAAGTCCCAATTGACCGCGTGGTCGTCCCAGTCATGCGCGTTCGAGCCCGGCCCCGAGCCCGTCGCGCGGACTGTGACGAACCGCACCCCGGCTTCGATCAGCCGTCGCGCGGTGAGCAACTCCTGTCCATACCCCGGGCCATACTTCTCGCGCAGCCGCGGGTCTTCCAGTTGCAGGTTGAAGGCCCGCTCGGCTCGACCCGAGACGAGGATCTCGACCGCCTGTCGATCGAACGCATCCAAGGCGTCCATCGTCCCGCGTCCATCGATGTCGCGACGCAACCGATCGAGCGACCCTTGCAGCGTGCGACGATCCCCCAAGCGATCGGGCGTCACGGTGAGCGACGCATCTGGCAGCCCGCCGTTGACGATGGGCACGCGATAGATCGAACTCCAGTAGCCTTCGGACACGCCGGCGGAGTAGTCGGGGCCGTTCACCACGACCCCGCCGACCGCGATCGCCGGCGGGAGCGCCTGACCGGGCTGACTCAGCACCCGCGTGGCGACCGCCCCCACCTGCGGATAATGCGATTCGTACCCCGTCCCTTGCTTGAGCTGCCCATACCCGCTCAAGAACCGCCGATGCCCGGCGAAGTGGTCGGCTTCTTCATGCGCGCACGACCGGATCAACGTGAACTTGTCGGCGAGCCGGGCATGCTTGGGGAGATGTTCGCACAACTCCATCCCCGGCACCCGCGTCGCGATCGCCCCGAACGGCCCCCGGATTTCGGTGGACGCCTGCGGCTTGGGGTCATACGTCTCGAGATGACTCGGCCCGCCATGCAGAAAGAGGAGCAACACGGCGGTGTCGGACCGCGTCCCCGTCGCCGCTTCGAGTCGCAACAACTCCCCCAGCGACAACCCACCCAGCCCCAAAAACCCCGCCTGCAGAAATCGCCGCCGGGTGAACGCGGTGTGGGCTTGAGGAGCGGTTTGGAGGGTGAACATCGGTCTGACCGGGTGAAAAACGCGGGAATCGACGCATCAATCCATGTTGAAATGATAGCGGCTCATGGGAAGCCCCACAAGCGGATTGAGCATTGGGAATCAAGCCCCTTCTGTGCCGTAGCCGTAGCCTACAGAGCTGCTGTGGCTGGTGGGGGATGGATATGAAAGGGGCCTGAACCGGAGCCCGACCGCAAAGGCGGCGACCATGGTGGTCATCCCGGCACCACCATGGTCGGTCGCGTGTCATTGGCGTTCAACGCCGCACGGGCGGGTCTTGGCGGTTTGCTCCGGCGGGACTACGGCAACCGGACCCAGCGGGCGATCTGTCGCGGCGGGTTCCCGATCTTGAAGTCGACGGTGTCCTCGTTGACGAACTCCAACCGGATGTGTTGGTCGCCGCTGCCGGAACCATAGGTCCGGTCGGCGACGAGGGACATCACGGTCCCGTCATGGAAGATCACCTGGCCGTTCCGAATCGACAACTTGACCGGGCGGCCGCCGTTGCTCGCCAAGTCCCATTCGCCCGTGGGGTCGAATTCGATTTGGGCGAACGGCGGGTTGGCCAGCGGCGCGGGGTTCGGACGGCGAACGCCGCCGCCGACTCGTTCATAGGCCTCGTCGCGGAACCAGACCCGGGCGATCTCGTTGCCGCCCGGACGATATTCCACGCGAATGGTGCGGCTGGTCGCTTCCTCGAAATAGGGGTTGGTCTGATCGGTCGAGAGCTCGGGATTATTGCCTTGCGCCCGCAGGTTCCAGGCGATCCCCGCCTTGTTTTTCCATTCATACAATCCCGTTTGTCCCGGGACCGCGCTGATGGTCACATCCTGCCAGTCATTTTCCACGGGCATCCGTTGATAACGCCCCGCCAGAGTTTCCAGCGTGGTCCGCGTGCCGGGAGTCGGCTTCGGGCTCGGGCTCGGGCTCGGCTTGGGCGGGGGATTGACGGCGACCGAAGTCCCGCCCGTCACCCAGCCTTTGCGCTGCCATTCCGGCAACCGATTCTTGCGCAACTGATCGGCGAGCTTGCGGTTCTTCTTGGCGAGCAGATTGAGCGCGCGGTCGACATCCTCGAACTCGACCGGTTCGACTTGACCAGCTTCGTCCTTATTGGGAATCACGATCGATTCCATATTGCTCTGCGAGACGCTGCCGTTCAGCCGACGCAGTTGCAACGATTCCGCCGTCGCGCTCTCGAAGTTGCCCGGGACGTCCCACACCACGTAGGGAATCGAGATCTCCATGATCATGAACGCTTCGGCGTTGACGGGGACCGTGTACTCGGCCGAGACCGATTTCTCGATGCTGGTCCCCTTCAGCGCGCTGCGCTGCGCGCTCATGGCTTGGCCATAGCTGGCGGAAATGCCGGTCTTCTGCCGGACATTGTCGGTCCCGACTTCCAGCTCGAGCGACAGTCCGAGCTCCCAATTGCTGCTGCGTTCATCCCCCAGTTGGACTTCCTGGTTTTGGGAAATGGTCCAGGTCTGCGTGCCGGACAAGACTTGCTGGCTGTTGCCCTTCGCGTAGACCACGTCGTAGACGGTGTCGAAATCGTCGCGCTGATTGCTCATCGCCAATTTGGCCGCGGGGGGCGTGGCCAACTCCACCCGGAAGAACGTAAAGCTTTCGTGGGCCGTCATCCACTGGGGATTCGTTTCGACCGAAATGAAGTTGTCGGGCCAATAGCGATTCCGAAACCGCACGAGGTCTCCATGCCGGAGCTCACCTAAGCCGACTTGACGCTCGAGGGTCCACCATTGTTCCGGAGCCTGGGCGCGACCTTTGGGTTTGTCGCAGTAGACCCATCCCCCCTGTGATTCGTAAAGGCGGTCGTAACCCGGATGCGTCGTCACCGTCGTTTGGATGCTGACGATGTCGTTCCCTTTGATTGGCTTCCCTTGATCCGCCGGCGCGGCATGCAGTTTCAGGGTCACCTTGTCCGCCGCCCCGCCGTGCCGCATGGCGGGCCAATCACTGGAACTGACGGGTTCGATGACGAACCGGTTCGGGTCGCCATGGTGCGTGAAGTAGACCTCGTCGCCGTAATTGATCAGGGGCCGCTCTTCCTGGGCGATCACCGGACTCGCGACGAGGGACCACAGCCATAGGCACGACCAATACGACGCGACCTTGGAACGGAGGGAGACACGCGACATGACAAGACTCCTGCACGTAAAGGGTAGGCTCGAAGCGCGAGCCGGTCGTCCTGCCCGCGGGCGGGGCGTCACTTGCCGGATGCGTGACCGGCGGGGAGCGACCAAGACCGTGACATGAGAGAAATCGCGGCGGACTCACGCGGCGAGGGAAATTTTTTCGTGGCGGCACGTGATGATCCGTATCACGCACGGGCCCACTGGGATCGGCGCGGTAATGAGGGCCGTAACCGTAGTAGTAGTAGGCTGGGTTAGCGCAGCGTAACCCAGCAATCCGGTCTGCTGCTCGCTGGGTTATGCCGCGCTAACCCAGCCTACGGAACGACGGAACTTGGATCGTTGCCGCGAAATGGGTTGTGGCGATGGTCCGGTCGCCGATTGACGTCGGTGGCCGATTGCCGTCCAATGCTTGAACGCATTCACCGTCGGATTCCGGCCTTGGGGGCAACGGTCGGAGCCCATCGGCGACAGATCACTCGTGGTCCCCCCGGGTCCTATGTGCCCCGAACCAACGGAGCCGATGATCGCCATGTCGGCATTGTCGACATCGACGTCACCCACCTTGCTCGCCGGGATGCGGGCCCACGATCAGCTTGCGTGGCAGCGGTTCTCCCTGGTCTTCGGCCCCGTGTTGTATGTCTGGGTGCGGCAAGGGGGCATCCCCGAACGGGACGCGCCCGACGTGGTGCAGGCGGTCAGTCAATCCGTCTTTCAAAGCCTGCCGCGGTTTCGCAAAGAGCGGCCCGGCGAGCGTTTCCGCGACTGGCTCTGGACGATCGCCAAACGGCGGATGTGCGATTACTTTCGCAGTCGTCAACACCTGCAGTTGGCCCGAGGCGGGTCGGACGCCCAACTGCGCCTGCAGGAAGTGCCGGAGCGTTACCCCGCCGACGAACCCGAGGCGGTGGTCTCCGAGTCGACGTTGATTGTCCGCGAGGCGCTGGAAATGATTCGGGGCGAATTTCGTCCCAACACCTGGCGGGCATGTCACTTGCTGGTGTGTGAGGGCTGGAACGCCGAGGCGGCGGCGACGGAATTGCAAATGTCGACCGGCGCGGTCTACATGGCCCGCTCGCGCGTGCTCAAACGACTTAAAGAGGTGCTCGATGGTTTGGTGTGAGTTCCGCCCGATTCTAGGGTAACCTCCGGGGCGAATGTCGCCCGACGTGGGGGCGGGTCTTCCCGGACGAGACGCATCGACATGACACCGGACTGTCCCCCCCGCGATGACCTGCTGGCGATGCTGAATCTGCCCGAGGGCCACCCCACGGTGGTCGAAGCGGAAACACACGTCGCCAATTGCCCGGATTGCCAAAACCACCTGCTGTCGCAAGTGACCTGGGACGGTTTCACGTCGTCTCCCGACCAACTCGATCCGGAACTGATGAGCCTGCGCGCGGAGCCCGGCTGCCAGCGTGCGTTGCTCGAAATGAGCGCGTTGTCCTACCAACCGGCCGCCGGCCCGGAGCTGACCGCGGCACTCTCGAAGTCGTCGGACTCCGTGGCCGACGGCCTGCCCGGCGAACTTGGGGAGTATCGCATCCTGCAGGTCATCGCTGCGGGGGGCATGGGGCTGGTGTTGCACGGGCGGAACGCGGCGGGGGCCGATGTCGCGATCAAGATCGTGCGTCCCGCCGTCAAGCACAACCCCCAACTCCTCGATCGATTTCGGCTTGAGATCGGGCTGATGCGCGGGTTGACGCATCCTCATCTGGTGCGGGCCGTCGATCATGGCGAACACGAGGGCCGACCCTATCTGGTGATGGAACGGCTCGACGGACTCGACCTGAGCGCGATCTGCCGACGATTGGGACGGCTCACGGTTCCCGACGCCTGTGAATTGGTTCGTCAAGCGGCCACGGTCATCGATCACCTTCACCGTCAAGGGGTGATTCATCGCGACATCAAACCGTCGAACTTGATGCTCGCGCGCGAGACAGAGGGCGTCTGCCGCGTCAAACTGCTCGATTTGGGGCTCGCGCGGCTGATTGAGGGCCCGCGCGGACAGGGGCTCACCGTCACCGGACAAGTGCTGGGCACCTACGATTTCATGGCGCCCGAACAGGCGGTCAGTTCGCGCCGTGTTGATGGGCGGGCCGACGTCTACTCGTTGGGGGCGACCTTGTGGAAGTTGCTCAGTGGATCGACGCTGGGGGCAGCGCATCCGCGGGCCGACCTCGCCGGTGATTGCCCCGCGCCGTCCCACCTGCCCCGGGCGCTCACGCGGTTGGTCGCCAAACTCACCGACTATGATCCGGCCTCCCGACCGGCCACCCTCGGCGAAGTCGTCGCCCTGTTGGGTCCGTGGTGTCGCGGGGCCGATCCGCGCGGGGTGCTCGATCGTGCTCAGGCCGCGAGGGACGAACCGTTCGCCGAGCCCGCGCGGGACTCCACCGTCTCGTCGGGACTCACGGGGGCGGACGCGCCTCCCCGGCCGCGCGCCACCCTCGTCTCGCCCACCCGTCGTCGCTGGTTGTTGGGAATGGTGGGGTTGGGCGGCGCGGCGGTCGTCGGTCTGTCGTTCCGATCAGCTCGCCCGCCGGCGGACAACGTCCCGCCGGCCCAAGCCGCCGACGGACAACCCGGCACCGTTTTCCAATCGCGCATTCCGGAGGCTCGGCTCACACTCCGCGGGCCCGCGGAAACCTTCGAATTCTCCCCCGGGAGCGACCGGGTCATCACTCCGGGCAAGTATGCGGTTTCCCTCGTTGTGCGGGACGCGATTCATGAATGCGGGGTGCTCCTGATCCCAAGCGTGACACCGCCGGCGGCGGCGAATCCCGGCAACCATCCGACGTTCCGCCTCGAGCCGACGGAGTCGACATGGGAGTTGTTCGTCGAGGACGAACTTTGGGCGGTGGGACCGCTTGGCGATCAGGACCGTGCGGTCCTCGACTGGGTCTGCGATCACACCGCCGGCTCGGTCACGGTGGCGCTCGACTCCCAGACCAACCTGCTGTTCGATCGAAAGAGTTCGCAGCCACGTCCCGGCCTGCCCCGCGTGCGCGAGATCGAATTGATCCCAGCGGAGCCCCACCCCACGGCGACGTACATCGATCTGCTGGCCCGCGCGTCATCGTTGGAGACGCTCACGCTGCAACATATTCCGCTCGACGCGCCCGCCGTCGCGCGATTGGCCTGCGCCGGCGCGTTGCGGACCACGACGAAACTGCAACTGATTTCCACGGGACTGATGAGCGGCGACTGCGCCCCGCTGGTTCGCTTGGAACGTCTGCAAAAGCTCGATCTGATCGGCGAGTCGCGGATCGATGACGACCTGCCGCGCGTGGTCGCGGCCTGGCCCGCGTTGTGGTATCTGCATTGCCTCGGGTCCGTCATGACCGGCGAACACCTCGGCGAACTCGGCGGCTTGGGACTCAGGCATTTGGGAATCGGGTGGTGCGGCCTGACCCCCGCGGGTCTGCGCGCGATCGCGCGACTGGAGACCTTGGAAGAGTTGGCCATCTCCGGAACGCCGATCGACGATGGCGCGTTGAATGGCCTCGAAGCCTTGCCGCGGTTGTCACGCCTGGAAATCGCGAACACCGCCGTGACCGACGAGGGACTGGAGCTCATCGGCCGACTCGGCTCACTGACCCAGTTGGATGTCAGCTATCTGCCGATCACCGCGGCGGGGTTGCATCATCTCCGAACGCTCACACTCAAGTCGCTGATCATGGCGTCGACGAAGATTGATGCCGCCGCGCTGCTCGCGATTCGTCCCGAGGAATTGACGCATTTGGTGCTGCAAAGTTGTCCGGTCGGCGACGACATCGTCGACGCGCTGCTGCGCTTCCCTCGCCTGAAAGTCCTCGATGTGGGCAAAACGGCGATCAGTCCCGTCGGCATCAACCGCCTGCGCGAGGCCTTGCCGGACTGTGAATTGGTCGGGCTATCCGCCGCAAACTAATAAGGTCCGTCGGTCCGTCGGTTGAACATCCCGTCCCGCGGGCGGATGGCATCGTGCGCAGGCCCGCGCCGTCTGGCCGGGAGTGCTCAAGTGGTGACCTCGGATCGGCATGCCGCTCAGGGGACCACGCCTGCCGCGAGTCAACCCGGGATTGCGGCAGGTTGTAGGCTGGGTTAGCGCAGCGTCACCCAGCGCCCCCAGAC
>CAYRVS010000206.1:0-8830 GCA_964427725.1 uncultured Planctomycetaceae bacterium
TCACCACCAACAGCGAATCGAGCATCCGCGGGCCCGACTGGCGATGGTAGGGCAGCCCGTGCGGAATGATCGTCAACCGCTCGGATTCCCCCGCGACCTCGATGTACTCCGTCGTCTCGAACCGCTCCCCGCCGATGTTCGCGGCCCCATCGAGCAGTGACCGCGTCACGGCGGCGGCGCTGTCGTCCCAGGCGAACCGCACGCAGAAGTATTGGTTCCACGGATCGCCCGTCGGCACGACGACCTCCGTCAACGTGATCTCGAACTCGATCACGGGTCGCCACCGATCGAGCCGCGTCACCTGCCGGAAGCCCGCGAGCTGTTGGCCCGTCAATTGATCCACGATCTCGCCGAACGTCGCCAGTTCCAGTCGCGCGCCCGTGGTCCGCACCGGCTCGTGTCCGAGGCAGCGCGTCGCGGCGTACTGCGACTTGGTCGCCGGCGCGTCGTCGGTCGCCGGCAGCTGTCGCTCGCGGGGATAGCGGAACGAGAGGAGCTGACTGAAGCGGTTTTCACGTTTGCGCGGGTGTCGCACCTGCCGGACCCCGCCGGTCGCTTCACTGAAGCTCAGTTCGAAGAGTTCATTCCGCAGGATCCACGGTTCCACCGCCGGCAGCGTCTTGGCCCCTTTCGCGGGAGCGGGGAGCCCGGCACGCGGCTGACCCGGCGGCGTCGCCAACCAGGCGAAGCCGAAGCCCGGCACATCGACGGTGACCTCGATCGAGTTCCCATCCACCGTCGGATCGAGGCCGCGGACGACCCCCGTGACGGCGGGCGCGGCGGCGTCGACCGGCCACGGAATCGTCATCCGTCGCCCGAACCGATACGGATTCAGCAGCAGAACGCCCCGGGCTCCGTCGGGACTCTTGGGGACCAGCCCGCGAGCCAAACTCGTCGCCGCATCATTCAGGAGGGTCGGCAATTCTTGTTCGACCATGGCGATGTCGTCGTCACTGGTCCGATCGGGGCCCGCCGCTTCCAACCGTGATTCGAACTGCCGCGCGGTCTCCTGTTCGACCGTACTCCCTTGCAGGACGCAGGTCATCCGTCGACACCATTCCGCGGCGTCGTAACGGAGCCGGCGCTGCTGATGATCGGCGTACCGCGTCAGAGGGTCGGTCTCGCGGCGGGCGACATGCTGCAGCAGAAACGGCGTGAAGTAGTCCCCCGCCTTCGCCGCCACCAGCTTCCCCGTCGCCCCCGGCGTGGCGAACATCTCGCGGAACGTGGTGAAGGTCCCCAGGACCGGGGCATACCGCCGCATGCGAACCAGGTCCCCCAACCATGGCGCGGTGACGTCGGGCCAG
The DNA here is from genome assembly GCA_964427725.1 of uncultured Planctomycetaceae bacterium. Taxonomy (GTDB): domain Bacteria; phylum Planctomycetota; class Planctomycetia; order Planctomycetales; family Planctomycetaceae; genus DSVQ01. The sequence goes on from CAYRVS010000206.1 coordinate 1,308, forward strand.
CGCGCCAGACAGATCGCCGCGACGTGGTCGTGATCCATGCTCTCCCCGAGCCGCTGCGGCAATCGCAGAAACGTGGGCGCGGCATCGGCCGCCAGCGGAATGCGGCTGAAGGCGTTCAGCGTCGATTCATCATGCCCCTGCCAGCGGAAGCGACTGGACTCCTCGTCGGGGTAGATGCCGTCATCGAACATGACGTGCAACGCCCCCTGATAGCCGAATCGCCGCAGCAGTTGCGGCCACGCGGGACTCAACCCGAACCGGCGCCGACCCCACACGCGCGGTTGCGGCAGTCCCAACCGACGATAGGTCGCCGCCCCGGCATGGAAACCGTGCAACCACGAGGCCAGCGGCAGGACCGGCGCCGCCGAGTCGTCCCATTCCGCCCCGATCAATTCGACGCGCCCCGCCGTCACCCCGTCCCGCAACGCCTCGAGAATGTCGGGCCGCAGCTCGTCAATCCGCGCGAGGTCTTTCGCCGTCACCAACACGTTCAACGGCTCCGGTCGCCGCAGCTCGGCGAGGAGTCGATCATCGGCGACGTCGGGAACCACCAGGCACAAATCGAGGAGATAGCTTTCGACGGGATAAAACTGCTCGCGGGCCTGCAACAGAATCTCGAAGCTCGCCCGCAGATGGGCCGTCGCCGTCTCGCGATCGTCGGCGAGCACCCCTTTCGCGGCGGCGATCGCCCGGTTCTGCAATCGAATGTCGTCGATGTTGCCGAAGTTCCGCATCTGGCGGCTGAGGAGCTCCACCATCAGCCATCCGGTGCCGAGCGCCTGGAAGTCGGCGACGAATTCCGGATCAATCTCGCGCGGTTCCAGCGGAGCCAGCGCCGCCGCGAGGAGCTCGTCGCGCTGTCGCAATTGATCGAGGACGATCGCGCCGGCCTCGCGCGCCGACTCGACCCAGCCGCACGGCAACGTCCCCGCGCAGATTTCGGGAATGATGACGAGTTGCCCGGCAACGGGGCGCGGCGGGTCATCCGCCCGATGCCAGCGCGGCAGTTGCGCCATCCCCGCCAGCCACAACGGATGCCACGCCACCGCGAAGGCGTTCAGCAAGCCCGCGGCCGGTCCCTCGTCCTGCTCGACCGGAAAATCCTCGAGGCTATGGCTCGGGATCAGGATTACCACGTCGCTGTAAGGACTCTGCTGCGTCATCCGCCGAACAACCCCTCGAAACCCCGCCTGCTCCGCCCACTCCGTCGATCCGCCGGACGGTGCTGACTATGCAGCGGATCTTATCGGCGGTGCGGCGCCAGCCGCCGGTCGTGAAAAACTTCGTCAAGACCCGAACCTAGGCTTGAAGCCCCGCAGGGGCGGCAGAATGTAGCCCCACGCGTGAGCGTGGGGTTGTGGATCGACAAGATTCGGAGCCCCGTAGGGGCGGCACTTGTTGGTTGGAAAGTGTCGCCCCTGCGGGGCTAAGTCTCCTTGTTCACAGGTCCGACGTCGTGATGTGGATATTGATGGGCTTCGCCAGTGCGATCGCTTCCTTCCGTTCCAGCTTACATCGTCTTGGCGAAGCCGGTGGCGCTCCCGGAACATCTTTTGGTGGATCGCTGGTCACCGGTCCTTTCGGACATGACCGGCGGCTAGCACCGCTCCGCTCAATCCTCTTTGGTCGTGTGGTTCGGACCCTACCCATCGCTGCGCTTGCGTTCGACATCGTACCGCTTCAGCTTGCGATCGAGCGTCGAGCGTTCGATTCCCAGAATCTGCGCCGCCTGCGACTTGTTCCCGTGGGTCCATTCCAAAGTCGCCAAGATATGTTCCTGCTCGATCAGCTCGAGCGCCACCGGACGATGGCTGCCCCCCGCGACCGGGATCGTCCCGCTCGACCCCGGCGGCGCCAGCCGCGTCCCCAACGCCGACAGTTGCACGTCTTCGGCGTCGACCAGGTTCTCGCGCGCCAAAATCACCGCCCGTTCGATCGTGTTCTGCAACTCGCGCACGTTTCCCGGCCAACTGTATTGCAGCAATGTCTGCAGCGCCGCGGGGGAGAAATCCCGAATCGGCCGCCCGATCTTCCGCGCGAACCGCTCCAGGAAAAATCGCGCGAGCAGAATGATGTCGTCCCGCCGTTCCCGCAGCGGCTCGACGCTCAGCTCGACCACCTGCAACCGGAAGTAAAGGTCTTTGCGGAAGGTCCCTTCCTCGACCGCTTCCTCCAGTTCGCGATTGGTCGCCGCCACAACCCGCACATCGACCTGCACCGGCGTCCCACCCCCGACGCGTTCGAAGGGATGCCCCTCGAGCACGCGGAGAAACTTCGCCTGAATGCTGGGGCTCATCTCGCCGACTTCATCCAGGAAGATCGTTCCCCGATTGGCCTGCTCGAACTTCCCGATCTTCCGCTGCACCGCCCCCGTGAACGCGCCCCGTTCATGACCGAACAGTTCGCTTTCCAGCAGCGTCTCGCTTAAGGCGGCGCAATTCATCGTCACGAACGCGCCGTTGCGGCGACTGCTGTTGGTATGGATCGCCCGCGCGACGAGCTCTTTCCCGACGCCGCTTTCGCCGCGAATCAAGACCGTCGCGTCGGTCGGGGCGATCCGGCCGATCTTGTCCCGCAGCCGCTCCATCGACGGGCTCGTCCCCACCAGTTCCGTTTCGACCCGCAGTTGTTCCCGCAGCGTGCGGTTCTCGGTCTCCGCCCGCGCGAGCCCCACGGCGAGTTCCTCGCGCTGATGCAGATTCTCGAGCGCGATCGCGAATTGATCGGCGAGCGCCAGCGTGAAGTCGAGATCCTCCCGCTCGAGCGGATTCCCCAGGTCGGTCGAGTAGAGATGGATCAATCCCAAGAGCATGTTCCGCAGCCGCAGCGGCGCGCAGATCACGCTTTGCGCGCTGATGCTGTCGACGCTTTCCGATTTGAGGCCGGAATCGCCCGCGATGTCGCGCGCCAGAATCGCTTCCCGCCCGTCGATCGTCAGCCGCGAAATCGTGTCCGACACCCGCTCGTATTGCGAACCGTTCTTCGACTTGAACGCGACCACGCGCAATTGATCGAGATTCGGCGTGCGGGTTCCCGCGTCGTCGAAGACCAGAATCGCCCCCAAGTCGGCGGGGGTGCTGCCCAGCAACCCATCGAGCACCGTCTCGGCGAGGCCTTGCAGATCCCCCGCCGAACCCATCGCCAAGACCAGCTTGTACAACCGGGCGAGGTCGTTCCCCGCGCGATCTCCCGGGATGCTTTCCCCCGATTGATATTTCGACTCCCGCGCCCGATGGAGAATCTCGGGCCCCGGTCCGCTTCCATCCAGCCGCATCACCGTCGCGGTTTCGACCGCCAGATGGTCCCGCGGGCTCGCCGGCGTCACCCGCGAGGGGGTGGGGTTGTGCGTGAACATCAGCACCGTCGAGCCGAGTTGGATCAACTGGCCCGAGACGAGCGACTGATCCCGCTCGATGAACTCCCCCTGGACCCGCGTGCCGTTGCGGCTTTCCAGATCGCGAACGATCCATTGCCCCGACTGATGGAAGACTTCGCAATGATTCCGGCTGCAGACTTCGTCGGGGACCGCGATGCGATTGGTCGGGGCCCGGCCGATTGTGATGATCTGCCCCGGCGACACCTTGTATTGCCGCCCCTCCAATGGTCCGGTTTTGACCACCAGATAGGCTTCATCGCCCGTATCCGACCGATTCGGCACGATCCTTGTCTCTCTTCACATCAAGGCGACAGGGCAGGCCCGGGTCGCATCCTTGACCCGTCGAGGCCGCCGCGGCATCCCCTCGCCCCCCGATCCCGAAACGGATCGGCCACCGCGACGCCCGAGGAGCCAGAGCGGCTTCCCCGACGCGGGACCAGCGAGACCCCCGCACAATAGCCATCCGCGGAACACCCGGGCAAGTGACGACCCGCGGCCGACAACGACTTCAGCCGCGACTGGGAATCGATCCGGCGGCGTTCCCGATCGCGATCACTCCCCCCTAAAGAGCGGCACGGCGTCAGCCCGCCGTGCCACGGGATGATGTCTCTCCAAGCCACGCCGGCAAACCACGGGCAGCCACTCTCGCCGCAGTACGCGGTGGGGACGAAATTCATGGAGACGGAGGCTCTCGATCCGGCATCGCGGCGGCACCCATGCCGCACACGGCGGGCTCACGCCGCGCCGCTCCTTGGACCAGCGACGAAGCTGGTTTCAGGATGCGGATTGACAATCGACTGCTTGTCTGCATTGATGATGTCGCGAGCATCGTTCCGCGTGCCGGGGTCGGCCATCATGCCACGTCCCTTGGAACTCCCCGCCGAGCTGCAAAACATCGACTGGGATCCCCCGCCCAAGCGCTGGCGAAAAGTCCCGGCGCAATTCCCGCCGCCCTACCGCCCCAGCCTCGTCTCACGACTCTTCGGCTGGCGGCCGCGCTGGTGGCGCGGCCTTCCCCTCGTCACACGAAAACGGCTGACTCTGCTCGGGATCGGCGGCTGGCTGGTCTTCTGGCATGTCTGGTGTCGCACCGGCATCAGCCCCTGGTTCATCGACGTCTATCGCGACTGGGTCCACGTCTCGAACCGTGAGTCGGTCATCACGAACTTTCACGCGTTCCCCAGCGGCACCATCGTGCAGTTTGGGTGGCAGGGTACGAACGTCTTCGAACTGGAGATCTACTATTTCAGCCTCCTCGGGTTCCTGATCGGCCTCCCGCTGCTGTGGCTCGCCGCCTACGACTGGCTTCGCCCCCTCCCGCAGGCCGACCCCGATCGCGAGTCCTCCCCCACGGCCGAATGACTCCGCCACACGTCATCCAGGTCGCCGGGCGATGGTCAACCATCGCCCGGCCCGCTTGTTGATCGCCCGCCGCTCCACTAGCATCCCCCCCGACGAGGCAGGAGGCGGATCGAGGCCGGCGTGACCAAGGGTTCGACCGAGGACGTGACGACGCAGGTGCGCTGGGTGAGCTTGTGCACCATCCTCAGCCGCATTCTGGGGCTCGTCCGCGACGCCGCGATGGCCGCCCGCTTCGGCAACGGTCCCTGGCTCGACGCCTTCACGGTCGCCTTTCGCATCCCGAACCTCGCCCGCGCGCTCCTCGGGGAAGGAGCCCTCACCACCGCCTTTCTGCCGGCCTACCTCGCGGTTCGTGAGGAATCCGGGCGCGACGCCGCCCGCCGCCTGGCCACCGCCGTCGCGATCGCCGTCACCTGGACGACCCTGGGCCTCGTCCTGCTCGCCGAAGGGGTCCTGCTCCTCGCGGGTTGGTTCACCACGACTTCCCCGGGTGGGGAACTCCTCCGCCGACTTTTGATGGGGCTCACTCCCTATCTCGCCCTGATCTGTGTCGCGGCCCAATGCAGCGCGGTCTTGAACGCCGAACGGCAATTCCTCATCCCCGCTTTTGTGCCGACCGCCCTGAACCTCGTTTGGCTGACCGGACTCGCCGTCGCGGGACTCTGGACCGACCCCGCCGAGCAGCTCGCCGTGATGACCGCTGCGGTCGTCCTCGGCGGCGTCGCGCAGGTCGCCTTGCCCTGGTGGTCGCTCCATCGTCAAGGCTTGACCTATGACCCCGCCTGGCGCGAGGCGTGGTCCGGCGTCCGGCGGATCTTCCGGCAGATGCTCCCCGTCGTCGGCGGGCTCCTCGTCACGCAGATCAACGTCTTCATCGATGGGATGATCGCTTGGGGCTTCACCGCTCCACCCGGCACGACCGACCCCTGGCGACCCCTCGACCCCGGCACCGCGTCGGCCCTCTACTTCGGCCAACGACTCTATCAGTTCCCGCTCGGCGTCTTCGGCGTCGCCTTGGGGACCGTCCTGTTCCCGTTGCTCACCGAGCACGCCCAAGCCCGCGACTATGTTCGTCTGCGCGAGGACTTCACCCTCGGCTTGCGGTATGTCGTGGCGATCGGTTTCCCCGCCAGCGCCGGCCTGATGCTCCTCGCCGGCCCCTTGGCGTCCCTCTGCTTTGAATACGGCGCGTTCGACGCCGACGATGCGCGGCACACCGGCCACATGATCGCCGCATATGGCAGCGGGGTCTGGGCCTACTGCGGTCTGCTGATCATCTCGCGCGGGTTCTACGCGCTCGGCGATCGCTTGACCCCGCTACGGGTCGGTTTGTGGGCCGTCGTGGGAAACGTCCTCCTCAGCCTCGGCCTGATCTGGCCGCTCGGCGGCCCGGGACTCGCATGGTCGACGGCGGTGATCTCGATGCTCCAATGCCTCGCCGCGGGTTGGCTCTACCGCAGCAAGATTGGCGGCTTCGCCGGCGGCTCTCTCCGCGTGGCGGTGTTCCGCGCCATGGTGGCCACGACCGCGATGAGCCTCGTCGGCCAAGCCGCGTTGTGGCAACTCTCAACGATCGCGGGCTGGCCCGGCCGCGCGCTTCGCGTCGCCGCCCCCCTCGCCGCCGCCCTTGCCGTCTACTTCGTCACGGCCCGACTGATCGGCTTCCGCGAACCCTTCGAGATCTTGATCGCCGGCCGCCGCGGGGATCAGCCCGATAACAACACCCCGGCCACATAGGTCCGGTTCCACCGGCCGTACGGCAGACACCGGCTGCCCGACGAGCCGCCCGTACGATCGTCTCACGACGGCCGTGCCGCGCGTCCGGCGGTCAGCCCGCCGGATCGGGATAGCAATAGAACCCGCGGCCGCTTTTGATGCCCAGGTGACCGGCGTCGACGTATTGCTTGAGAAACCGGGCGTTTTTGAGGCCTTGCTGGTCGCGCGTCAATTGAGCCCGCAGTTCCGTCACGCGGTACGCCGTGTCGAGACCAATGCCGTCGAGGATGCCGAACGGGCCGATGTGGGTCCGCATCGCCTGCATCCACGCGCGGTCGATGTCCTCGACCGAGGCGACGCCGTTCGCGGCAAGCGTGATCGCGGTGCCGTTGAGCATCATCAGCAGGTTATTGAAGACGAACCCGGGATACTCCAGCCGGCAGATGATCGCCACATGCTGAATGGCCTCGCAGAAGGCCCGCAATCGCTCGATGGTTTCCGCCGCCGTCCCCGGGTGCGGCATGATCTCGACGAGATCCCGTTCGAGATTGAAATGCATCGCGGCGAAGCGCTCGGGACGGCCGCTCGCTTCGGCCATCGACGAGGGGAGCAAGGTCGAGGTGTTCGTGACGAAGACCGCCGCGGGGGGGGCGAGGGGATGAAACTGGCGGAAGATGTCGCGCTTCAGCGGCAGCTTCTCCGGAACCGCTTCGATCAGCAGATCGATCCCCTCAGCCGCCGCGATCGGATCGGTGGTCACGCGCAGCTCGGCGAGAATCCGCGCGCGCTCGGCGGCGAGGCGCGGGTCGGTCTGAAACCCCGACACGCGTCGTGCCGCCTGCCGCCCGGCGGCCGCGATGGCGTCCGGATCGACATCGTACAGCACGATGTCGATCCCATGCCGTCGACAGTCGACCGCGATCTGTTGGCCCATGGTCCCCACGCCGACGATCAAGACGCGCTTCACTTCCGCGGACATGCCGATCCCGATTTCCGGATGCCGAAGGGAGATGCGTTGGTGATCGTTCACGATTGTCGCGACAGCTCCCGCGCCTTGCCAAGGCCACGG
>CAYRVS010000207.1:0-860 GCA_964427725.1 uncultured Planctomycetaceae bacterium
CCGCGTTCTCCGCCGTCAACGACGCCACGTTCCCGTCGGCGTTGTACGCCGTCCGCACCGTGAGATTCGCGTCGTCGGAGGCGGCGCAGCCCGTTCCGGAGGAACTCGATGAGCCGCCCGTGCGGTGGTTCACGATCTTCGCCGTCTCGCGACCGGCGGCGTCGTACTCCTGCCGGACCACCATCCCCGCCGGATCGGTCAGGCTGCTCAAGTTCCCCGCGCTATCGTAGATCTGGCTGGTCACCAGCACCGTATCGCCGCGGGTCGGGACCGTGTTCGGGCGTGCGAGGGAAACCCCGCCGTTCGTGCCGTAGTTGGCGGTGGCCAAGGTGCGGCCGAGGGGGTCGGGGTAGTTGGCGGCGTAGGTGACGCGGGCCTTCGGCGTCGCGGCGGGGGTTTGCAGTTCCCCCAGTTGCGTGTCGGTGGCGTTGTGATACCGCTGCCGCTGTATCGACTGGATCAGGTTGCCAGCGGCGTCGTAGGTCGATTCGGTTTGTTCCAGAATGACATCGTTCGCGACGGACCCAGGGACAGCCGTCCCTGGGCTTCCGGGGGTGTATCCGAGGAACTGTTTGGTGACGCGGCCGAGAGAGTCGTACGTCCGCTTCGTGAAGCTCGCCGACCCGGCGGGCTGCGACATCAGGACGTGGCCGCTCGCGTCGTACCACGTGTTGTCGGTGAGGGCGTGGCCGACCGTCCCCGTGGCGGGATCGACGCCGTAGCGGAGCGATTGATAGACCCGGCCGCGGGCGTCGTACTTGGTTTCGCTCCGGGCGATGAGGTGGCCAACGCCGGGGGTGGTGGAGCTTGACGAGGACGACGAGCCTCCCGCGAGGGGATTGGGGCCGGTGGTGTGATAG
>CAYRVS010000207.1:870-3435 GCA_964427725.1 uncultured Planctomycetaceae bacterium
GGCCAACGCCGGGGGTGGTGGTGCTGGCCGTTATACACATCTCACGCTGGCGACGACACGGCTGGGGGAGATCTCGGTGGTCGCCGCATGATTCAAAAACGAGGTTGTCGTAGGTGTCGAGCTGATAGAAATCGACTTCGCCGTCGGTGACGAGGCGGCGGCCGCGGTAGTCGACGCCGAAGGTGGTGACGCGGGTCTCGGTGGCGGAAACATGCTGCGTCTGTTGGGTGAGGTGGCCGTCGCCGACGCCGCCGTGGTCGTACTGGTTTTCCGTCACGAGGACCATGGTGTTGCCGACCGCGCCGCCGCCGGTGGGATCCTGATCGGTGGCGCCGATGTCGCTCGTGCCGACGAAGGTTCGGACGACACGGCCGCGGACGTCGTGGACGAGGTAGGTGATCGTCCCGCCGGGGGTGATGGTGCGGGTGCGGCGTTTCATCACGTCGTACCCGAAGTCGGATTCGTCGTAGTTCGTCCCTTCAACGCCGGCTCCCGAGGCGGGGATGGTGTGATAGACCCGCTGCGACGCGGCGAGGCAGCAATCGGTGTATTGGTTCGTGGTCCAGCGGGTGTAGGCGGTTTGGGGGAAGGCGGCCGCGGCGCCGCCGGCGGCGGTGATGATCGCGGCGAGGGTGCCGGTGGTGCTCGGCGCGGTGGCTTGAATTTGTTCGTGCACGCGGCCGCCGGCGTCTTGCCTGGTGATGCTGACCGGTTGGATGAGGGTCGCGTTCCCGGCGGCGTCGTAACCACTCGCGGCGTAGGTGTCGTGCGCGACGTCGTCGTAGACGGTCCAATTCGCGCGGCGGAGGCTGGTGGCGGTGCCGTTGAGGTCGACGGTGTGGACCGGGCCGAGCGTTTGGGTGACGCGGCCGTGGTCGTCGAGCGTGAAGTCGGTGACCAGGTTCAATCCGCCGCCGGCGGGGGTGCTCCAGCCCGCCGGGACATCACTATAGAGGGTGGTATCGACGTCTTCGACACGTTGGGTGATCCCGCCGGTGGGAATGTCGTACGTCGTGCGGCTCAGGAAGCCCCGTTCGTCCATCGTCCAGGTGAGATTGCCGTAGAGGTCGTAGACTTCGCGGCGGGTGGCGGCGACGCCGGTCCCGTTCTGCTCGGTCGCAACGACGGGGAGCGTGATCACCTTTTCCCGCACGGCGCAGGTGCCGGGATGGAAGGTGTAGGCATAGCTGGTGACGTGCGTGAGCCCTTGGTTGGTGTCGGAGGGATAGACGGTCTCCTTCGCGACGAACCAGACGAGGGGCAACTCCGCGGCGCTCGAGGAGGACGAGGAGCCGGAGGACGACGAACTTGACGAGGACGAGCTCGATGAGGACGAACCGGCCGGGCAGCCGCCACCGCAGCAGGTGTATTCGTAGGCCCGCAGTTTGACGGAGGCTCCGCCGGTGCCGCGCTGGACCGCTTCCGTGGCGACGCGGCCGGAGGGGGCGTGGTAGGTGGTGGTGGAGATGAGCCCTGCGTCGGCGCGCAGGTAGGGAGATCCGCCGCCGGAGAAGTTCATCAGATCGGCGAGGGTGTCGTCATACCCCGTGACGGCGGAGGGGGACGCGCGCAGGATCAGCCGGAATTGGCCGTCGTAGCGGCGATACTCGAGCCATTGTTGGGAGCCGTTCTGATGGACCCACAGCAGCGGCAGCCCGGCGGCGCTGGAGTAGACGATGTTTTGGCTGCCGTCGGGGAGGGTTTCGGTGGTTTTGGTTTTCCAGTGATTGGGATCGTCGGCGAATTCGCTGGTCTGATAGGCGAAGAGGAACGTCTGCGAGGCCCCCTGGATCTGTTCCTTGACGACGCGGCGCTGGCCGTCGTACTCGAAGTAGTAATCGGCGTAGAGGGCGACGACGCTGTCGGCGGCGGTCAGGGGATTGTGCCCATCGGCCACCATCCGCTCGTACGCGCCGGGCTGGACGACATACTTCAGCAGATGATTCGGCTTCTGTCGGAAGCCGGGAGCGCCGGAGGAGCTGGACGTGGCCGCGGAACTGCTCGTGCCGAGCGGCGGCACATAGTAGCGATAGTGCGACGTTCCGGTGAGCTGGAGACCGCCGGCCTGACGGGTGTAAGTGGACACCGACGCCAGGTCATCGAGCGCGCCCCGCGTGTCATTGAACCGATAGTACGTGTAGTCGGCCCGGGAGAGGTCGACCCAGCTCCCGGCACCGGCTTTACGACGAAACAGGACGCTCTGCAGCAGAATCTGATTGGGGCCGGTGTAGCTGTAGACGAACTCCTCGGTGACCGTGACCGACTGCACGACCGCCGTACGGCGGACCCGCGCGATGCGGTTTCCCTTCGGAGTCAGCTCCACGACTTCGGTGGTCATGCCGCCGGGCGTGGTGAATTTGCTCAAGCGGCCGGTGTCGGCGGTGTAGGCCGTAACGCCTCCTTGCGGGTTCCGCAGCTCAAACCGCTGCAAATCCTTGGTGAGGGTCAGCGATTCCGGCTGACCATAGGCGTTGGTGAAGGCCCCGCCGCCGGCAGCGTTAAACCACAGATTGCCGTTCCCGGAAGACGTCGCCACCAAGTGGGGTTTCAGGCTCGCCGCGTTGG
>CAYRVS010000207.1:3445-8692 GCA_964427725.1 uncultured Planctomycetaceae bacterium
CGCGTTGGAACGCGCGATCGACGTCCAACCATCGACCAGCCAGTTGTAGCCGTTGCCGCAGTTGGTGTTCTTGCCGAAGCGGTTGGTGAAGCTACGGCGATGCCCCCACGGACTGCCGAAGCCCACGGTCTGCAAATCATGGGCCTCGAGCACGATCTCCCCGGTGCCATAGCGGATGGGCCCGGTGCTCACGGTGGGCGGTTGCGGGCAGTTCCCCGTCGGACAATAGGCGGGCGGCGTGAAATCCGCCCCAGTTTCGCCCATGGAGAACGCGTAAGCCGTTTGGTTACCGCAGCAGTCCGCGGGTGGAACCCAAAGCGCGCTGACGAACACGCTGTCACACGATCCCCCGACGGGCTGATTGGTGGCCCCGCCGCAGTTGTTGGTGGTTTCGACATTGACGCGATACTGACTGCCGTCGCAGGTCACATCGATGTTGAAATCGCAACTCCGCGAGGGATAACCGGGAGGCGTGTCGCCGGATCCACCACCCGACCATCCATCACCGGTGGGATCAAGCTGAAAATCGCACTGGCTGTCGGCGCAAGGGCACGCGCCCAGTGTCGGAAGATTCGAAGCGGCTCCACCAATCGAGACGGATTTCGTACGTCGCGGCAAAGTGGAGTTCGACGGCGTGCAACAAGACATGGGAAACTCTCTGATTCATGAAAACGGACAACAAACAAACCGCATCGTTGTGAGCGGCCGGCGTCAGGGAGCGCCACTCTCTGACGATGGTGTCAGGTCGGGCCATTGTTTCCGCGGACAGGTTTCGCTCGCCCACCGCGCCTTGAGCAACAACCGGCAACCGCAGTCGCGGCAGACCATCGCGGTCTGGTCGCACGCGGAGCACGTCTGACAGACCCCCAAACGTTGCGCGACCTGTTCGGGGGCCACTTCGCGGAAGCCGTCCGCGGCGTGCCGCAGCACCGCGCCGCCGAACTTCGCCGCGGTCGTCAGCACGCCGGGCGCGGAGGGAGATTCACTCATGGGTCGTTCGTCTCCACGGGGTGGTCGGGGTGACGTGTTCGGGAAGCCGTTACGCCGCGACCGCCCGCGCCGCGAACCAGTCCCAGTCGTATTGCGCGAGAAAGCTTTCGGGATGGTCACGCAGGGCGGGGGCGACCGTGTCCGACACGACCTCCCATCCCGCGGCCTGAAGTTGCGCGTGCCACCAGGCGAGGGGCCGGATACAGATATGGGTCGGGTCTTCGTCGGCGAGTTGACGGCCCTGCCGCGCGAAGAGTTCTTCCGTATCGAGCGAACAGAAGAAGAGTCCGCCGGGAGCGATCACCCGCCGCAGTTCCCGCAGAATGAACGGCACCAGCTCCGGCCTCCAATGTTCCGCGACCTGCGCCGAATGGAGCCCTTCCCAAACGCCGTCCGGGAAGAGATGAAGATTGACGGCGTCGCAGACATGGAGCAGCCCCGCCATGTCGGGCCATTGCTCACGCCCCAGTTGAATCATGTGCTCCGAGAGGTCGACCCCCTGCGTGACGAGTCCCGCGTCACCGAAGCCCCGCACGATCGACCCGCACGCGCAGCCCACGTCGAGGATCCGTTGTCCCGACCAACCGAGGCTGTCCCGCAGCCAACGGCCGTATTGAAGCTGCCAGTCCCCATGCCCCAGATAGTCGAGCCCCGCCGCCCGATGTTCGCTGTAGTACTGCTCGGTGTAGCCGGTGGCGGTGAGCTGCTTCAGAAACCGTTTGTTGGCCGCCTGCTCGTGTTCCGCGGGGGTGAACTGTCGGGCGACGAACGCGGGGAGGGCGGTCGCCAAGTCGTCGTAGAGCTCATGGCGATACGCCCGCTCGAAGTACCGCAGCGCCGCGGGCTGACCGATCCGCGCGGCGTGCTCCCGGGGGACCAGATGGACAACGTTCCCCGCCAGATCGAAGAAGTTCAACGGATGATGCTCGGTCCAGACCCCGATCGTCGGCGTGCTCGTCGCCCCGGCGACATGCAGCGGCCCGCTGTCGATGCCGATCATCAGCGCCGCCACGTCGATCAGCGCCGCCAGCCGCTCGGCGTCCCCCGTTCCCAAGCCCTTCCACAACGGATGTCCCGCCGCGGGACAGAAAATCGTCTGTTGATCGGGCAGGGGGGAGCGCTGATCCCAATCGAGGATCACCGGCACATGGCCATGCTCGCGAATGATTTCGCAGGTCCGGCGGACCACGTCGTGTGGCAGATCCTTCCGGTCCCCCGACGTGTTCCCCTGGTAGTGCAAGAGGACGGCCCGATAACGCCCATCGCTTCGCGGCGCTCCGGCGATCGCCGCGAGATACTCCCGCGCGGCCTCCCGGGCTTCGTCCGACACCGCGATCGTGTACCGACACAGGTCGGGGAGCGGCGTCAGCTGAAAGACCTCCTGCAGACACCGCGTCACCTTGGTGTTCGGCCAGCGGCCGTCCGGCACACGGCACTCGTGCCACCCCAGCCGTTCGACCCGGTCGTAGGCCGCCACATCGAGCGGCTCCTCGTCCAGCAGAACAACTCGCCGACAGAGGCCGCGATACGCCGTCTCCTTCCCCCGTTCCACCGCGACATCCATCTCCCAATCGGGGTGGTAGTGCCGCAGATGGCGGAGCAGCGCCGTGAATTGCACGGCGTCCCCCAGCCCATGCCGAAACTCCAAGAGCACCCGCCGCGGTCGCACCGGAGCGGATGCCTCTTCCGCCGACGGTTGGCGCGGCCCGATTGAGGGAATGCCGTGGAAACCGACCTGCGGCTCGGCCGATCGCGCCCAGCCCGTCAGCGTCCGCTCGATCGCCGCGATCACGTCGGCGGGTCGAATCAACACCTGACACTGCGGAATGAGCAGCCCCGGTTGCACGGCGACCGGCCGCAGGCAGCGGTCGTGCTGATCCTTCGCGTCGCCATCTCCCACCGGTTGACAGCGCGACTTCCAACAACCGCCGGTCGCGCAGCAGTCGAGTTGGCCGATCGTGTGGAGAAACTGATGCTGCGGATACGCCTCCCAATGCGGCGGCTCCCGGCCCCCCGCGATGACCACACACGCCCGATTCGGCCGCCCGTCCGGAACCGGCACCGCCGCCGCGAGATGCATCGCGAACGTGACCGGACAGACGACTCCTTCCGCAAAATGCATCAGCCGGACGAACTCCCGCAGCGTCGTCTTGCCGACCAGATTCGTGACGCCCCGCAGGGGCGGATGCCAATGCCCGGCTTCGCCACATTGCACGAATTCCAGTCGACCTTGAAAGTGGTCGACCACGGCTTGATAGGACGCGGGATTCCACCATTTCGCGGTGAAGTCATATTTCCCGCCCGCCACGATGATCCAGGACCGCTCCGGCAGTTCGACGCCGGGGATTTCCAGCCGCTGCCGTCGTTCCTCCTCCGAAAGATGAATGTCGCCGCGAAATTCGGTGACTGGGATTCTTAACCCCAGGCGCTCCTCGAGATAGTGCGGATAACCATGCAGAAAGTGATCCGGCCGCGTGTTGGACTGATGAATCAGCGGATAATGCATGTCGAGGAATTCAACCCCCGGGGCCTGCTCCTCCAGCGCCGTCAAATAGGGATTATGGAGCCACAACTCAGGCGCCGACGTCCGGACATCAATCTGAAATTCCCCCGGTGCGGCCCGGTGCAAATCCCGCACGGCGGCGGTCAACATCACGATGTCGCCGGGACTCTGAAACGAACGCAGGATCAAACGGCGCACGTGGAAAAACCCCTGCTGGCGTTGGCCGACAGTGCTCCCATCCCGCGTGAGCACACGCCGGGATACTCTACCCGAGTGGGTTGCGCTCACCCATCACCGTTGGAAACGCAGTGTATAGCCAGCTTCACCATCACGGTTCCAGAAAAACCGATGAACTCCGGCCTCAATTCCGTGGACCCTGGCGCAGGGTCCACCCAAGGTCACTCGACGACCTAAGAACTCTAATAGAACTCTCTTTGCGTCCGTCGCTGGTGATGGTGACATTCCGTACGGATTCACGGTTCGGAAGTCGTCAAGGAAGACTTCATGCCGACGGTTTTGGTGTCTGATGAATTGTGGGCGCGGGTCGAGCCGTTGAGCCCTGTCGTCCCGCCGAATCCCAACGGGGGACGGCTGCGGGGACCGGATCGGGCGCGCTTGAAAGGCATCTTGTCATCCTCAAGACGGGGACCCCGTGGGAGTACCTCCCGGCGGAAATGAACTGCACATTCGGGATGACGTGTTGGCGTCGGCTGCATGCTTGGCAAGCGGCTGGGGTCTGGAAGGCGATCTGGGTGGTGCTCCTGGAAGAACTGGGCCGCGCGGAGGAAATCGTTGGATCGCGCGCCGCTCTCGACAATAGCTCTGTGCGCGCCGTTATGGGGGGACCAAGACCGGGCCAAACACCACCGATCGTGGGAGATCCGGGTCAAAACGTCATGTCATTGTGGAAGCCTCGGGGCTGCCGCTGGCGATCATGCACACGGCGGCCAACGTTCATGAATCGAACGCGGCAATTGAACTGGTCGACCAGATTCCCAAACTGCCGCAAGCGAACAGCCGTCGTCGTCGACGCCCCAGGGTGCCGCTGGCCTATCGAGCCTATGTTGCGGAACACACGATTCGGGAACCGCTGCGTGAGCGCGGAATCCAACCGTTGATCGAAGTCCGCCGATCCGACGAGGACCACGGTCTGGGTCGATTCCGCTACCTGGTGGAGTCGTGCTTCGAGTGGATCTTCGCCTGGCGACGACTCCGCGTGCGGTATGAAAAGCGTGATGATATTCATGACGCGCTATGAATGTCGTCCTATGCGAGGATTTGCTGGAATCGGCTGCGGAAAGTTAAACGGTTATGTTAGAGTTTCTTTATCGGCCAACGCGATCATCTCGACGTTCGGCGAGTCGCGAGCGTGGCGGGCGGATCCGCACGGGCCGGATGGCATCGAGTTGTAAGCGGCTGGTCGATGTCCGACTTCAAGACCCGGCAGGCACCAGACCGAAGCCGGGGCCCTCGTCGTCACCGGTCGGTAGGCCAGCGAGTTCCACGGACCATCGACCCGCTGCCGGAACCACCGCGCACCGGTCGCCTGAACTCCACCCATCAGCGACCACCCCCTCTGCCATCCGATTCCCGCGCGCCCCCTGGTCCTTGCGTCGAATCTCATGACCCGTTTACGCTGCGGGAGCCTCGCGGCGCCGAGTTGCCGGACTGGATTTAGACAAGGGTGGGACATGTTGGGTTGGAATCTTTTCGTCGCGGTCGGGTGCTTGATGGCCGCGACCGCGCAGGTCGAG
>CAYRVS010000208.1:0-8673 GCA_964427725.1 uncultured Planctomycetaceae bacterium
CAACAAGTCCCGCATGGCCGAACCGATCAACCTCCTCAATCCCGACGGCACGTTCAACGAGAACGCCGGACCGTATGCGGGGCTCGATCGTATCGCGGTGCGGGAAGCGGTCGTCGCCGCGATGGAACAGCACGGCTGCTTCGAGGGGGTTGAAGATCGGCAGATCCCGATGAAGTACAGCGACCGCAGCAAGACGCCGATCGAGCCGTATCTCTCGGACCAGTGGTTCGTGAAGATGGACGACCTGGCGTCGAAGGCGGTCGACGCGGTGAAGAACCGCGACGTCGAGTTCTTCCCGGAACGCTATGCCAGCAGCTATCTCGACTGGCTGGAGGAAAAACGCGATTGGTGCATCAGCCGGCAGTTGTGGTGGGGGCATCGGATTCCGATCTGGTCGAAACGACTGGAAGGGCTGAACGAGCCATTGCCGCCGGGGGCCATCCAACGGTATCTCGGGGAACTGTTGCCCTACGGTGGAGCGCTCTCGAATACCGACCGCCGCATCGAGATGGCCCCCGAGTTCGCCGAGACCATCTTCGCGCGGTTCGCCACGGATGATCCGAATCTCTTGCTGATTTGCGTCGATGGTGATCATCCCGAGATTGAAGCGCAACTCGCGCAAGCCGGCTGCGTGCAGGACGAAGACGTCCTTGACACGTGGTTCTCCTCGGCGCTCTGGCCCCACGCGACACTGGGTTGGCCTGATCTCGAGCACAATCCGCCGATGGCCCCACGCGCGGAACACCCGGAAGCCGAGGGGTTACATCCCCTCGGTTCTTCGGCGCGCGAATCAGCGCCCAATTCCGAAATGCCCGAGGGGATGGGACCCCTCGGCTTCCGGGGGAATCATGTGCTCAAGCATTTCTATCCCGGCAGTGTCCTGGTCACGTCGCGCGACATCATCACGCTGTGGGTCGCCCGGATGGTCCTCACTGGCCTCTACAACATGGGGGATGTGCCCTTCCGGCATGTCCATGTCCATCCGAAAATCCTCGACGGCTTCGGCCAGGGGATGTCGAAGTCCAAGGGGAACGGCGTCGATCCGCTCGATCTCATCGCGCGGTATGGAGCCGACGGCGTGCGGTTCACGATCGCTTCGTTCGCCGGGGAGACGCAGGACGTCCGTCTGCCGATCAGCTATGCCTGCCCCCATTGCGACGGCCTGATCGCGCAGACCCTCGACCATCAGAAGGCCAAACCGAAAGACGGCAAAAAGCCGCGGATCAAGTGCCCCAAGTGCAAGAAGGATTCGCAGTACACGAGCGCCAATTACGACGCCGACCCGGGCGAACCCGTCGCGGGGATGGTCGCGGAGCGATTCGAGTACGGCCGCAACTTCTGCAACAAGCTGTGGAACGCCTGCCGGTTCGCGCTGCTGAATCTGGAAGGCTACACGCCGGGTCCGGTGAACCTTGAGGAGTTGGCGCTCGAAGATCGCTGGATCCTCAGCCGGCTCGCCACCGTCACCGGCGAGGTGACGCAACTCCTCGACAAGTACCAGTTCGACGCCGCGACGCGGGCGCTGCGGGAATTCGTGTGGAACGAGTTCTGCGACTGGTATCTTGAGATGATCAAGCCGCGGCTGCGGACTGTGGTGGATGACGGACGCCCAGGGATGGCCATCCCAGGGCATCAAAAAGAACAATGTCAGCGCGTGCTGGTGGCGGTCGTCGACACGATCCTGCGGTTGCTGCATCCCTTCACGCCGTTCATTACGGAAGAGCTCTGGCAGCGGCTGCGCGAGATCGCGCCGGAACGGGTACGGATCGACCGCGATCCGGCTCCCATCGACGACGAAGTCGCGGCGGGACTCGGACCCGATCCCGAGATCACGCACCCAATTCCCCCGACCGAGTCGCAACTCACGACGTCGCTTCCCCAGCCCGCGGCCGCGGCCTGCATCGTCGCCCCCTGGCCGGCGGGGCTCCAGCGTTTCCAGGACGTGGCGCTCGAGGCCCGGTTCGCGCGGTTGCAGGAGACGATCACCGCCGTGCGGAATCTGCGTGGTGTCTACAACATCAGCCCCGCGGCGACGGTCGAGGTCCACCTGAAATGTGCCGCGACCATCGTCGCCGACATTCAACTCGTGCGGGAACCGTTTGAACTCCTGGCGAAGGCGAAGCTGGCGGCTTTGGGACCGGAGCTTCCGCGACCCGCCGCGTCGGCGAGTTTTTCCCTGGCGGACGCCGATGGGTATGTGCCGCTGGAAGGCCTGATCGACCGCGAGGCGGAACTGGCGCGCCAGCGGAAAGAGGCCGACAAACTGCGGGGCTTCATCGCGACGAACGAAAAGAAGCTGACCAACAGCAGTTTCGTCGACCGCGCCCCGCCGGAAGTCGTCGCCGAAGTCCGCGAGACGGTGACGAACCTGCGAAAACAACTGGCGAGCACCGAAGAGGTGATCCGCCAGTTAGGGGGCTGATCGGACTCATGAAGGACCGACGCGGCGTCAGCCCACCGTGGGCATGCAGCGTCATCACCCCAGGTCGGACCAAAGCCTTCAACGCCTATCGCCCAGGCTCGCCGGCATCGTGAGACACAAGCCAGCCAGGATTATTGAGAGCGGAGACGTCGGTATTCCTCGCACGGCGGGCTCACGCCGCGCCGCTCTTTGGGCGTGGGCAAGCGTTGGCACACAGCACTAGCCCCCCCGTGGGGTTTACCCTAGACTCATATGGGCAAGATTCTGGGGCGCCGGTGGTCCGGCAGTCGTCGGGATTCTCGCGGGAGACGAAACGATGCCGGTGCGATCGATCAGGGGTTTGGGACTGGTGATGCTGACGGCGATCGCCGCCGTCGTGGGCGCGCAAGACAAACCCGCGGCGGAAAAGGCTCCGGCGAAAGCCCCCCCCGGCAAAGGGGGCCTCAAACTGGTCAGTCCCGGGGAGGCGGCGGCGAAGTCCGACAAAGCCGATCCCTACGCCGTCCCCGACGGGACCCCTGAAGAGATCATGGAGTTCCTCGACAATCTGCGTGGCGAACGAAAGCGGTTTGCTTCGCGGGACGAGGCCGTAGAACACGCGATCAGTCTGCATAAGGCGATGATCGCCGGGGGGGACAAGATTCTCGCCCAGAAGACGGACGAAGACACCGCCTACGCCGCCGCCGAGATGAAGCTGGAATCGCTGGGGACCCTCGCGAGCGCCGGGGTCGAGGGGATGATGGACTTGGCCCTCAAGGAAGCCTTGGCGATGAGCCGGGATCCCCGGGAGGACATCGCCGAACTCGCGGGGCAGTACCACGGGGAACTGCTGATCGGCAACGCGATCAACATGGAACCCGCCGACCGCGACAAGTTCGCCGCGGAAACCCTCGCCAAAATCAAGGAAGAGAAGTTCTCCCGGGAGGCGATCAGTACGGCGATTCGTCTCGCCGAGGCCTTCGAGCAACTTGACGACACCACCATCGCGGGGAAGTACTACGGGGAACTGGCCGAGATCCTTTCCCAAGGAGGGAATCCCGGATTACGGCAGGTCGCGGAGCTGCTGAAAGCGTCGGGGCGACGGCTCAATCTCCCCGGCAACAAAATGGAAGTCACCGGGCTGACCCTCGCCGGCGAGAAGTTCGATTGGGAACAATATCGCGGCAAAGTGGTCTTGGTCGATTTCTGGGCGACCTGGTGCGGCCCGTGCGTGGAAGAAATGCCGAACGTCAAGGCGAACTACGAACGGTTCCATGAGCAAGGCTTCGAGGTCGTCGGGATCAGCTTGGACGACGACCGCGAGGCGCTCGAGACCTTCCTCAAGGACAACGAAATCCCCTGGACCAATCTCTTCGCCGCCCCCAAGGATGGCGAACCGCAGCAACCCCCGACCGCCGAGTACTATGGCGTGACGGGTATCCCCACGGCCATTCTGGTCGACCGCGAAGGGAAGGTGCTCTCCCTGAATGCCCGCGCCGAAGCGTTGACCGCGCTGTTGGAGGGGGAATTCGCCAAGGCTCCGGTCGAAAAGTCCGAGGACGCACCAGCCGCGCCGAAAAAGTGAGGTCGGTCAGGCGTGCCCTCGGGGGATACGCCCAGGCTACATCGTTGGATTCGGTGAGCGTCTCCCATGGCGGGTCCGGGGTCACTCGGCGAACGAACAGCAGGACGGCGAATCCTCGCGATCGGCCTCTTCGTCGCGCTGGGCTTCTGTCCGACCGATTCCCTCGACGCGCAAGGGACCGATGGCCTTTCGACCGTGGTCGCCCTCGAGCAGTCGCTGACGCAGCTCATCGAGCAGACCGAGCCGTCGGTCGTCAGCATCGCCCGGGCGCGGTTGCAGGGGAGCGGGCTCAATCCGGAAGGCCGCTTGGGTCAGCCGGGTTTCCAGCCCCCGGGGCTCGAACCGCTGGACCTCTTGCCGAATCAATTCGCGGGAGGGGTGATCGTCGCCCCCCCCGACAGTGAGGAACGCTATGTTCTGACCGTGTATCACGCCGTCCGTGGCGGGCCCGTGTCTGGTCAACCGGGATCGGGGGATGGTTCGCTCCTGCAAGTCCACTTCGCCAGCCGGCATGTCTGCGGCGCGACGATCTACGCCGCCGACCCGCGTAGTGATTTGGCGGTCCTCAAGTTGGAGGTCGGCCGCAGCGGTTTGCGCGTCGGCGATTTACGACCCATGGCCTGGGCCGACTCGCCCCCGGTTCGCAAAGGGCAACTCGTCATCACGCTCGGAAATCCCTATTGGATCGCCCGCGATGGCTCCCCCAGCGCGGGGTGGGCGATGATCGCCAATTTGGCGCGACGGCCGGCGTCGCTCAACTCCCAACCCGGTGGTCCGAAATCGCTCGATGGGTTGGGGGGCCTGATTCATCTCGACACCCGCTTGCCGATCGGCGCCAGCGGCTCGGCGGTCGTGAATCTGACCGGGCAACTCGTCGGGATCACGACCTCGCTCGCCGCCATCACCGGCTATGAACGATCGAGCGGGTTCGCCTTGCCGATCGACCCCGCGACGCGGCGGATCGTCGGCGAGCTCCTGGCCGGGCACGAAGTCGAATACGGCTTTCTGGGGATCACCCCCCGCACGGCCCGGCAGTTGCCGCTGGAGGTCGCGAACCAACCCACGGCCGCATTGGTGGGCGAGGTACACGACAACTCCCCCGCCGAAGCCGCCGGGTTACGCCCCGGAGATTTGATCCTCGCCGTCGACGGCAAACCGGTCCTGACCGAACTCGATCTGATGCGCGAAGTGACCCTGCACGCGCCGGAAACAACCGCGCGGCTGACGGTGGTGCGCGGCGGGGGGGATCGGCAGACGGTCGCGGCCAAACTGGGAAAATGGCCCGCCGCCGAGGATGAAGTGATCATCGCGGCGGTCCGGCGATGGCCGTTGTGGCGCGGGTTGGGGGTCGACTATTCGACCGGCCGCGCGAAGTATCTCGGCTCGTCGGCGATGATTCGCCCGGGGGTGTTGGTGACCGATGTCATGGCCGGCAGCCGCGCGGAAGAGGCGATGTTGCAGCCGGGGTTGTTCATCGGCGCGGTGAACGGCATCCCCGTCCGCACTCCCGCCGAATTCGCGGCGACGGTCGCGGAGCAAACCGGCGCGGTCATGTTGACGCTGATTTCCAGCGAAGACGGGCCGAAATCCGTCACCATCGCCGAGTAGCCGACGGATGTGCCGCGGGTCGGCGATGGTCCGGATCGGTGGCCACGCCCCTGTGGTCTCCCGGTCCACGGGCGATCTTCTGTTGTCAAGCAGACCCCGCTCCCCGTAGAACTCTCGCGGGTAACCCGTCCGCGTCTTGAATCGAAGTCTGGGTCTCATGAAAACCGATGAACTGCGTGAAAAGTATCTGTCGTTCTTCGCCTCGAAGGGCTGCGTCCGCCGACCGTCCGATGTCCTCGTCCCGAAGGATGACCCGACCGTCTTGTTCACCCCCGCCGGCATGAACCAGTTCAAAAACCAGTTCCTCGGCATCGGGCCCCTCGAATTCACCAAGGCGACCACTTGCCAGAAGTGCCTGCGCACCGGCGACATCGGCAACGTCGGCGTCACCGCCTACCACCACACCTTTTTCGAGATGCTCGGCAACTTCTCGTTCGGCGACTACTTCAAACGGGAAGCGATTCATTGGGCGTGGGAGTTCCTCACCGCCAAGCCCTGGCTGGGGCTTGATCCCTCGCGGTTGAGCATCACCGTCTATCTCGACGACGACGAAGCGGCGAACATCTGGCGGAACGAAATCGGCCTCGACCCCAAACAGATCACCCGCGAAGACGAGTACGAAAACTTCTGGCCCGCCGGCAGTCCCACGCAAGGCCCGGACGGCGTCTGCGGCCCATGCAGCGAGATCTATTACTCCCCCCCCAGCGGCGGGAAGAAGGTCGAGATCTGGAACCTCGTCTTCACGCAGTTCAACCGCGTCGGCTCCCCCCCGAACAATCTGCGGCCGCTCCCCAAGAAGAACATCGACACCGGGATGGGGCTCGAACGAACCGCCTCGGTGATGCAGGGCTTCGAGAGCAATTTCGAGATCGACATCCTGAAGCCGCTGTGCCTCGCCGCGGGAGAGATCGTCGGCGCGAAGTACGAGTTCGGCGGGCCGCAGGGGCGTCCGCTCCGCCGCATCGCCGACCACATTCGCGCGTGCGCCTTCGCGATCCATGAAGGCTGCCTGCCCGGGAACGAGAAGGAGAACTACGTCATCCGGCTGTTGCTCCGACGGGCGAGCATGGAGGCCTTCCGCATGGGCCGGCAGGAGGCGTGCCTGTATCAACTCGTGCCGAAAATCGCCGAGATGATGCGCGGGCCCTACCCGGAAATCCACCAAACGATCGAAGTCGTCCAGCAGGCGATCAAACAAGAAGAGCAGCAGTTTCTGGGGGTCGTCGATCGCGGGATCGCCCGCTTCCGCAAGATGCTCGACCTGGCGAAATCGAAAAGCCAGACGGTGCTCTCCGGCGAAGATGTCTTCGATCTCCATCAGCAGGACGGGTTCCTCGTCGAACTGACGGAATCGCTCGCCGCCGCCGAGGGGCTGACGATCGATCGGGAACGGTTCAACGCCTGCATGGACGAGCACAAGCAGAAGAGCGGCCGCGGCGCGTTCGCCGAATCGGTGATGTCGGAAGGCCCGCTCGACGCCCTCCGCAAGCAGGGGGGGACCGGGTTCCTCGCCTACGACGGCACCACCGCCACCGCGAAGATCGTGGGCCTGATCGCTCAGCAACAGTTGGTGAAGTCGTTCGACCAAACCGGCGCGGACGCCGTCGTGGGGGTCGTCCTCGATCAGACCCCGTTTTACGGCGAATCGGGCGGTCAGGTGGGCGATACCGGACGACTGGTCACGCCCACCGGCGAGTTTCTGGTGACCGACGCGCAAAAGAACGGCGACCTGATCGTCCACATCGGCCACTTGAAGTCGGGTAAGCTCGAAGCCGGAACAACGGTGACGGCGGAAGTCGACACCGCCCGTCGGGAAGGGATCCGCCGGGCCCACTCGGCGACTCACCTGCTCCATCACGCGCTGCGAAAATATCTGGGGGAGAACGCCACCCAGCGGGGATCGAAGGTCGAGCAGGACCAACTGCGGTTCGACTTCGCCCACCCCAAAGGGGTCACGGACGCGGAACTGCTCCAAATCGAAGACGAGATCAACGCGCGGATCGCCTCCGGGGCGACGATCACCACCAAGGTGATGCCGATCGGCGAGGCGAAGCAGCTCGGCGCGATGGCGCTGTTCGGCGAGAAGTATCCCGACAACGTCCGCGTCGTCACGATGGGGGACTTCAGCCTCGAATTCTGCGGCGGGACCCATCTCACGAACACCGGACAGGTCGGCCTGTGCCGCATCGTCAAGGAGGAACTGATCGCCGCCGGCATTCGTCGCGTCACCTGCCTCACGGGCCCGAAGGCCTTGCAACGAATCCGCGAGACGGAAGAGCTCGTCGGCGAGTTGTCGGGCCTCTTGAAAACCTCGCAAACCGACGAGTTGCCGCGGAAGGTCAAGCAACTGCAGGAAGAGTTGCGGCTGGCGAAACTGGAACTGGGCAAGTATCAGGCGCAGTCATTGGCGACGAGGGCGGGGGAACTCATCGCGCAGGCCGAGACCATCGGCGGGACCAAATTGGTGGTCCATACCGTCACGGAATGTGGCCGCGAACATCTGAAGGAATTCGTCGACCGACTGCGCGAGAAGGCCCCGTCGATCGCGATCCTGCTGGGACTGGTGGTCGACGACAAAGTGGCGTTCATCTCGGCCGTCAGCAACGACTTGCTCGCCAAGGGGGCCAGCGCCTCGGACGCCGTGAAGGCCGCCGCCAAAGTGGCGGGCGGCGGCGGCGGCGGCCGCCGCGAACTGGCGGAAGCGGGGGGCAAGCAGCCCGAAAAACTCGCGGAAGCCCTCGCCGCCGTTGCGGAGGTCCTCCGCAGCCGATTGGGATGACGACGTTGTTCCTTTCGGGGGGGGCGGCGTTAACCCGCGTCGCCGGGAGCAGTCCGTAACAACGGCTGATGAGTGTAATTCGCCGGGAGTCTCAAGTCCGGGTCGAAGCCTTGGGCTTCCGGACGGCGATGGCCGATGACGCGGATGTAACCGCAGTGTTGGCCGGCGTCCGTGTCGAGGGCCCGCAGTTCCCGTTCGTTCTCCGGGGAGACCAGCCCGAGCCAGTCGCGCCAGGAACGCCAGCCTTCCGGGAGTGTGTCGGCGACGGCGACCTCGACGCAGCCCCCCCGTTCCCAATGC
>CAYRVS010000209.1:0-8530 GCA_964427725.1 uncultured Planctomycetaceae bacterium
CCGACGGGGCTGATCGACCCGAAGATTCTGATCCATCCCGCGCGGGGACAGGTGCCGCATCTCATCGAGCAGATTCGGCGACGGGCGGAACAGGGGGAACGGGTGCTGGTGACGACCCTCACCAAGCGGCTCGCGGAAGATCTGACGACCTACCTGCGGGAGGAGGCGATCCGCTGCGCGTGGCTCCACAGCGAACTCGACGCCTTCGAGCGGGTCGAAATTTTGCGGGAGCTGCGCGAGAACAAGTACGACGCCGTGGTGGGGGTGAACCTGCTGCGGGAAGGGCTCGACATCCCGGAAGTCTCGCTGGTGGCGATCCTGGATGCCGATAAGGAAGGCTTCCTGCGAAGCGCGACGAGCCTGATTCAGACGATCGGCCGCAGCGCGCGGAACGTCAACGCCGAGGTGGTCCTTTACGCCGACAGCGTCACCAACAGCATGCAACAGGCGATCGACGAGACGAACCGCCGCCGCGCGTTGCAGGAGGCCTACAATCGCGAACACGGGATCACGCCGGAGACGATCAAAAAGGCGATTCGGCGAGGGATCGAAGAGGAGGTCGAGGCGCGGAAGATCGTGCAGCGGGCCGCGGGGAGCGCCAGCGAGACGCAGTTCGTCACGCAGGAATTGCTCACGGAGATGGAGGCCGAGATGCTGGCGGCGGCGCAGAACCTCGAGTTCGAGCGCGCCGCGAAACTCCGCGACCGGATTCTCGAGCTCAAGCAGCAGCTGGGGCGCGAGGTGGCATTGGAGCATGATCAACCCGGCTTCGCGGACGGAGACGGCCCCAAGAACCAGCGCCGTCGCGCGAAACGAGGCGACGCGGCGAAGGGGAAAATGACCCCGAAGCCGCGGCGGAAGGGCTCGTGATACCGGATGAATCCCAGCCGCCGGCGCGGATGCCCACCCATGGCCATGGGTGGGCATCATTGATGCGTCACCCCGGGACCATGGTCAGCACATCGCGGCGTGCCGCTTGGCGGTCATACGCGGCTTGGCGTTCCGCGCGGGTTTCCTGATGGACGTAGCGCAGCAAGCGTTCCGTCGCGTCGCTGAGTTCGACGCCGCGACGGTTCATGGCGGCACGGGCGGTGGCGAGGGCCGCCTCCAGCGGGGCCCCGTCAGTCAATTCGCCGTGCCAGAGTCGCGTGAACGAGGGGATGTGTTTCGGCAGGAGTTCCCCCGCCGGGAGAACTTGGCACATCACGCCGACGGAACTGCCGGTGTTGAAGCAGCTCCCGATCGCGGTTTTGGTGTGGTCGCCCAGGAAGCAGCCGACTTTCCGCGCGCCGGTCTCAAGCGCGGTCCCGGTGAGGGGAACGCGGACTGTGTCGTAATCGTTCTTGAGGTCGCTATTGGTGGTGAGGGCCCCCAGATTGCACCAGGCGCCGACGAAGGCGTGTCCCAGAAAGCCGTCGTGATACTTGTTGACATAGCCTTGCAGGATCGACGCCTCGACTTCGCCGCCGACGCGGCAGACCGGGCCGAGCGACGATCCGCCGCGCAGATTTGTCCGAAAGAGCTGCGTTTCGCGGCCGATGTAACTAGGCCCTTCGATCCGCGTGAAGGCCTGAATGACGGCGGCGGCATCGATTTGTATCGGTCCGTTGGTGACGTCGAAGACGACGAAGGGATCGATCTTCGCCGTCGGATCGATATTGAGACGTTCCGCGGGACCGACGACCGCCGACTGTGCGGGGAGGTTACGGCTCCCATAGAAGGGCCGCAGCGGCTGATCGGCGGCGATCTGTTCGGGATTTCTGGCGACAAGATCCCACGGATACTTGACCAATCGCCCGGGGGACTTCACACGACGCCTGGTGCGGGCGATGTCGGCGAGGCCCGTCGTCAGATCGCGGGCGAACAGGACGGGAGCTTCGAGGGGTTCGAGCGTCACCCAGGCGACTTCGCCATCGATGATCCCCGCCGCGTCGGGTTCGCAGCGGACGAGATCATGGGGATCGCAGAGCCAGCGGCCGTTGATCAGCAGCGTCGACCCGCGGGTCAGCCAGGCGCGGTCGTTGAGTTTCGCCTCGGGGTGGGCTTCGTGATAGGTGTCGACGAGCGGATCGCGCAACAACGCCCCCCATTCGGTGACGGGGAGCTTGCGGATGGTCCGCTCACGAACCGAGAACTGCCCGCACAACAGCTCGAAGACGGGGCGCAGCAGGGCGATCGGCCCCATCGCCGGCGCCTGCTCATCCTCAAAAAACGCCACGCGCATGACCGGAATTCCATTCCACGGCACACGGAATATCGCTCGCGAACTCTAGGAGAAACCCGGCGGAGCGCGAAGCTCGATCCGGGGGACGCCATCAACGAGCGGCGCGGCGTCAGCCCGCCATGTCGGGGAATGGTTGATGGTCTAAGGTTGATGGTCGGAAAGTTCGTAGTTCGTAGGCCGGGTTAGCCGCAGGCGTAACCCGGCACATGACGCAGTAGTGCGCTGGGTTACGCCGCGCTAACCCGGCCGACTTGCTGACGTGTCAGAGCATGGTTGATGGTCGAGGGTCTTCCACGAGTCCTCTTCGCCCCTCAACCCTCGACGATCAACCGTCCCA
Source organism: uncultured Planctomycetaceae bacterium (assembly GCA_964427725.1). Taxonomy (GTDB): domain Bacteria; phylum Planctomycetota; class Planctomycetia; order Planctomycetales; family Planctomycetaceae; genus DSVQ01. The sequence continues at coordinate 2,562 of CAYRVS010000209.1, forward strand.
CCCACGGCGGGCTGACACCGCGCCGATTTCGGGTCGCAACCGCCTCCCTTGAGTCGCACTCTCCGCGGGCTATGATAAGGCTTCTTCATGATTCGCCTTGGGGATTACGGTGTCGTGACCCCCGACCAGATCGGTGTGCGCCTGTTCCCGGAGTGCTGTCGCGATGGATTCCTACCGGCCCGACTTGGCTGGGCCGCGTCCCATCCCCTTCCAAGCACCCCAAGGTGACTTGGCGATCCTCGCCGGTTCGGCCAATCCGCTCCTCGCCCAGAACATCGCCAACTGTCTCGGGGTTCCCCTCACCCCCTGCCGGGCGCACATTTTCAGCGAAGGGAACGTCTTCGTCCGCATCAAGGAGAATGTCCGCGGGAAAGACGTCTACGTCATTCAGGGGTGTCATTACCCCGTGAACGACAACTTCATGGAGACTCTGTTCTGGATCGACGCCCTCAAGCGCGCCAGCGCTCAGAACGTGACGGCGGTGATCCCGTTCTTCAGCTACGCGCAAGGGGATAAGAAGGACGAGCCGCGCGTCTCGATCCGCGCCCGCGTTTGCGCTGATGCCATCGAGGCCGCCGGGGCCGATCGGGTCCTCACCATGGATCTGCACAGTCCGCAGATTCAGGGCTTCTTTCGCTTGCCGGTCGATCATCTCTACGGCCGCAACGTCCTGGTCGATCACTTCAAGTCGCAGCAGATTCCCGACCTTGTGGTGTGCAGTCCCGACGTTGGCTTCGCCAAAGGGGCGGCGGCGTATGCCAACCTCCTGCAATGCCCCGTCGTCATCGGCAACAAGCAGCGGACCGATCACACCGAAACCGTGCAGATCGTCGAAGTCATCGGCGACGTGAAGGACAAGAACGTGCTCCTCGTCGACGACCTCACCATCACCGGCCGGTCACTGATCGAAATGGCCCGCGTCCTGAAGACCCGCGGCGCGAAAGACATCTACGCGGCGGTGACCCACGGCGTCCTCTCGAAGGGGGCCGGCCCGCGAATCGCCGAGAGCGACCTCAAAAAGATGTTCATCACCGACACGATCGAGTCGTCGTTCGACCCGCTGCCGCCGAACGTGGAGGTGGTCAGCGTCGCGAAACTCTTCGCCGCCGCGATCCGCTCGATCCACGACCGCACCAGCATCAGCATGCTGTTTCCGGACACGAAACCGGTGGTGTGAGGGGGCGAGCGAGTAGCGAGTAGGGAATCGCGAGTCGCCAGAGCTTTGCGCTTCCCATCGTTCTCAGCGTCTGTTCGTGTGATGTGTTCCTCTGGCTATTCCCTAATCGCTAATCGCTATTCGCTGTTCCCCCCATGACCGCCGCCCCCACGCCGATGATGCAGCGCTATCTGGAGGTCAAAGCCCAGAACCCGGCGGCGCTACTCTTGTTTCGCATGGGGGATTTCTATGAACTGTTCTACGAAGACGCTCAGATCGCCGCGAAGGTCCTCGGGCTGACCCTCACCAGCCGCGACAAAGGTTCGCCCAATCCCGTCCCCATGGCGGGCTTTCCGTATCACGCGCTCAATGGTTACCTGCAGAAACTGGTCCGGGCGGGGCATCGCGCGGCGATCTGCGAACAGGTCGAAGATCCCAAGCAGGCCAAAGGACTCGTCAAACGGGAGGTGACGCAGGTCGTCACCCCGGGCACCCTCACCGACGACGCCCTCCTCGATCCGCACGAAAGCTGTTTCCTCGCGGCGCTCTTCCCGGACAAACAGGCCTGCGGCCTCGCCTGGCTGGAGCTCTCCACCGGTCGATTCTGGGTGACCGAAGTCGTCCCGCAACTCCTCGCCGATGAACTCGCCCGCATCCGCCCGGCGGAGTGTCTGCTGCCCGAAGGGGCCGCGGGACAATCCCCCCTCGCCGAAATCCTGCTGAACGTGGCGGTCCCGTTGAGTACCCGGCCGCCGTGGGCCTTCTCGCGCGAGACCTGTCTGCGGTTGCTCCTCGACCAGTTCCGGACGCAGACGCTCGAGGGCTTCGATGTCGATCCGGAAAGTCCCGGCGTCGTTGCGGCGGGGGCGCTCCTCGACTATGTCCGCGAGACCCAGAAGAGTGAACTGGGCCACCTCACCCGGCTCGAACCCTATCGCCGCGGGGCCTGCCTGATCATCGACGAGGCGACCCGCCGCAACCTGGAATTGACGCAAACGCTGCGGCACGGCAGGCGTGAAGGGAGCCTCCTGGACGTCATCGACGAGACCGTCACGCCGATGGGGGCGCGGCTGCTCGCCGAATGGCTCTCGAACCCCCTAACCGACGCGGCGGCGATCAATCACCGGCTCGACGCGGTGCAGGAGCTCGCCGGCGAAACGGTGACACGCGGCGGCCTGCGTGATTTGCTGAAAGAGTGTTACGACGTCCAACGGCTCACCGCGCGAGTCGCGACCGGCCGCGCGTCGCCGCGCGATCTCGTCTGTTTGAGCAAAACGCTGAGCCTGATCCCCAAGCTGAAGGCGAAACTTGCCGGCGGCCGCGCGAAGCGGATTGAGGCGCTCGAAGGTCGCTTGGAGCTCTGTCCCGCGGTCCGCGCCGAGATCGACGCGGCGATCGTCGAGGAACCTCCGCTCGCAATCACCGACGGCGGCATCATCCGCCCCGGCTACCACGCGGGCCTCGACGAGTACCGCGACCTCGCCCGCGGCGGCAAGGAATGGATGGCCCGCTTTCAGGCCCAGGAAATCGAACGGACCGGGATCCCCAACCTGAAGGTCGGCTTCAACCGCGTCTTCGGCTATTACCTCGAATGCACCGCGGCCCAGGCCGACAAGATTCCCCCCCACTACATCCGCAAGCAGACCCTGAAGAATCAGGAACGCTTCATCACGCCGGAGTTGAAGGAGTACGAAGACAAGGTGTTGCGGGCGGAAGGGCAGGCGATCGCCCTCGAGCAGGAGCTCTTCACCGCGTTACGGCAACGAGTCGCCCAGCAAGCGCCCCGACTGAAGGAAAACGCCGAGATCCTCGCGGAGATCGACGTCCTCGCGGCCCTCGCGGAACTCGCGGTGACCGGCCGGTACTGTCGCCCCGAACTGACCGCCGAGCCGCTGCTCGACATTCGTGAAGGCCGGCATCCGGTGCTCGACCGCATCCTGCCGACGGGGCAATTCGTCCCCAACGATGTCCGGTTAGGGGCGGTCTCCCCTGATACGGACGGAGCCGATGGCCGGGTGCAGCTCATCACCGGGCCGAACATGGCGGGGAAAAGCACCTATATCCGCCAAGCGGCGCTCTTGTCGATCCTCGCGCAAATGGGCTCGTTCGTCCCCGCGAGTGAAGCCCGGATCGGCATCGTCGACCGCATCTTCGCCCGGGTCGGCGCCAGCGACGAGCTTGGCAAGGGGCAGTCGACCTTCATGGTCGAAATGACCGAGACCGCCCGCATCCTGAACGCCGCGACGCCGAGCAGTCTCGTGATCCTCGACGAAATCGGCCGCGGCACCAGCACCTACGACGGGATCTCGCTCGCCTGGGCGATCACCGAGTTCCTGCACGATGTCGTCGGCTGCCGCACGTTGTTCGCGACCCATTACCACGAACTGACCGAGCTGACGCAGTCCCTGAAGGGGGCGGCCAACTGGAACGTCGCGGTGCACGAAGCCCGCGACAAGATCACGTTCCTGCATAAGATCGTGCCGGGCGCGGCCGACAAGAGCTACGGCATCCACGTCGCCCAACTGGCGGGGGTCCCCGCGACGGTCCTCGACCGCGCCCGCGTGATCCTGCGGACGCTGGAGGACGACCACGTCGATGAAGCGGGGCAAACCCGCATCCCGCCGCGCGCGACGAGCAAAAAGTCGACGCGGCAACTCAGTCTCTTCGAGCCGCCTCCGCACCCGATTCTCGACGAATTGCGGCAGCTCAAGGTCAACGAATTGACCCCCCTCGCCGCGCTGCAGGAGCTCCACCGCCTGCAAGGCCTCGTCGGCGACGACTGATCCCGATCACCCACATCACTGATCAGGATCACCCACGAAGCCGAGGGGTGACATCCCCTCGGTCCCCCCGTCATCAACCTCCGGCCTTCCCCAGCACCACCGCCGTCCCGTAGCACAGCACTTCGGTGGCGCTGGTTTGCGTCCCCACCTCCCCCGTGTCGTACCGCACCCCGACGATCGCGTTCGCGCCGAGGTCTTCCGCGTGGCGGATCATGTCCTCATACGCATGCTGCCGGGCTTGTTCGCACATCTGCGTATACGCCCCGATTTTCCCCCCGATGATCTGCTCGAGCCCCCCGAGAAAGCCTTGCGAGATCGTCGGCGAGCGGACCGTGATCCCGCGGACCAGCCCCAGATACTCGCGGATTTCATAGCCTTGAATGTCAAACGTCGTTGTGACGAACATGGCTGGGCCTTGAGCGCGGGGAATGAGGCCGACGGTCGTCGCGGGGCGGTCCGCGCGTGGTCGCTGATGGTCTACTTCGGGATCCGGTTCAGCGTGTAATACGCCTCGGCGTGCAGCAGCGGGAGCCCCGTCGCCGATTTGACTCCCTTCGCCCGCAACTCGTGGATGTGGCCGGCGACCAACCCCTCCACCGTCAGCCGGACGCTCTGACCATCGGCCGCCACCTTCGCCGCCGTGATCTTCGGCGTCGTGAAGTCGACCTCCGGGCTGCCGTATCCCGACTGGAAGATGTAGGTGTAGGTCTCCATCGAGTAAGACTGAACGTCGCCGGCGGCGGCCGGATCAACCGGTTCCGTGAAGCTCAGCTCGAATCCGTCGGATTTCGCCCGCATCTCGTGGATCTCGAACGGCACTTTCCCCGACCAGTCGAGCCGCTCGAGCGCATACGGCTGATTGCCGCGACTTCCCCAGCCGCGATTGGTCCCCCCGACGAACATCGCTCCCGTCGGCGCGAATTGCATGGAGAGGGTTCCTGAACCGAACCCCTCGCGGAATGGGAAGCAGACCCCCTGATAGAACCCATCGACTTCCTCCAGGAAGCACCGCATGACCGTGCTGTTGGTCTGATCGCCGACGAACATCTGCCCGGCGAAGGGGCCGAACTTGCCGGCGGTGTCGTCACAGACCACGCCGCTCGCCGACTGCCCCATCTTCTTGTAGGGGAACAGAATCACCGGGGGGACGTACTCGGGGATCTTCGCCGCCTCGGTCATGAAGCGGCTCCCCGATTCCGGCTCCTTCGGCTTCGGCCCCATCGCTTCTTTCGCGGCGGGCAGGTCGTACCAGCGGAATCCGCCGGGATGCCCCACGAACTTCCCGGGGACCAGGTGTTTCAGGCCGCACGTCCCGTTCCAGGGGCCTTGGTTATCGGTGTAGAAGACTTCGCCGGCGAGGTTCATCCCGATCCCCCCCGGCGAGCGGATCCCACTGGTGGTGGGCAGGCAACGGCCGTCGGGGGTCACGCGGACGCACCATCCGCGATACTTCGAGTCGCTGCCGAACGACCCTGTCAGACACAGGACGACCCAAATGTTCCCATCCTTATCGAACTTCGACCCGAAGGCATATTCGTGATAGTCGCCGTTGATGTGCCATTCGTCGTTGACGACCTCGAACTGGTCCGCGAGCCCATCGCCGTCGCTGTCCCGAATCCGCGAGACATCGCCGCGCTGGGTGACATACAGCCAACCGTCGCGTTCCGCGAGTCCCAAAACTTCATGCAGCCCATGGGCGAACCGCGACCATGTCATCTGCGTGGGATCGGCGGCGAGCGGGTGCTCGACCAGCCAGATTTCCCCCCGCCGCGTCGACACGGCGAGCTTCCCGTCGGCCAGGAGTTCCAGCCCACCGACTTCGAGAAACGCCGCCTCGGGAATCGTGAACTTGGTGAGGGGGTAATAGTCGTTCTCGGTTGGCAGGTCGGCCGCGAGCCCGTAGCGCCCGGTCATTCCGATGAGGCCCACCAGACAGATCGTTCGCACCCAGCCCGACATCGCATCCGCCTTATCACACAGACCGATCATCCCAAGAGCCTCAACCACCGACGCCCCTGATTGTGTCGCGA
>CAYRVS010000210.1:0-8253 GCA_964427725.1 uncultured Planctomycetaceae bacterium
TCCCTACGTGACCGAGCATCCGGCCTGGTTTCGGCATCGGCCGGACGGCACGATTCAGTACGCGGAGAATCCGCCCAAGAAGTACCAGGACATCTATCCGTTCGACTTCGAGACGGAAGATTGGCCGGGCTTGTGGGTCGAGCTGAAAAGCGTGTTCGATTTCTGGATCGGCGAAGGCGTGCGCATCTTTCGGGTCGACAATCCCCACACCAAGGCGTTTCCGTTTTGGGAATGGGCGATCACTCGGCTCAAGACGGAATGGCCCGACGTGATTCTGCTCTCCGAAGCCTTCACCCGCCCCAAGGTCAAGTATCGGCTCGCCAAGCTCGGCTTCACGCAGTCCTATACTTATTTCGCCTGGCGGCAGCAGCGCGAAGAGCTGACCGAATACGTCCGTGAAGTGACCTCGGGGGACATCGCCGAGTACTTCCGTCCCAACTTCTGGCCCAACACCCCCGACATTCTGACCGAAGAGCTGCAACACGGCGGGCGGCCCGCCTTTATGCGGCGGCTGATCCTTGCCGCGACATTATCATCGAACTATGGCGTTTACGGTCCCCCCTTCGAACACCAATGGGCCACCCCCGCCCAACCGGGCAGCGAAGAGTATCTCGACTCCGAAAAGTACCAACTCCATACGCACGATTGGTCGCGGACCGACTCCCTGCGACCGCTGATCACGCGGGTCAACAAACTTCGCCGGGCGAACCTCGCGCTCCAGTCGAACGAGCGGCTCGAATTTCATCCGGTCGATAACGAACGGCTGCTGTGTTACAGCAAGCGGACCGCCGATGCCCGCAACGTGATGCTTATGGTGGTCAACCTCGATTCGACTTATCGCCAGTCGGGCTTCGTCGAACTGCCGCTGGCCGCGTTCGGACTGGGCGAGCAGGAACCGTATCAGGTCCACGACCTCTTGACCGACGCCCGCTACATGTGGGTCGGCTCGCGGAACTATGTCGAACTTGATCCCCTGCGTCTGCCGGCCCACATCTTCCGTCTGCGCCGCCGTGTCGCGGGGGGCGACCGCGAATATTTTCCGTGAGGAACGCCTCGGCCGTCAGCGACCAGAGAACCCCGCGTGATCGGCTTCGCCGACGGTGGCTTGGGATGAGACGCGTCACATGGGATCGCGCAATCGCGGCCCGTATCACACGAAGGCCATGCATGGACGTAGCCGGAGTTGACTGTTTCGGGCAGTTCTGAGCATGCATGATCATGCCGAGGCTCGAAGTCTCGACCCGATCCGCTCATCACGCCGCGATGCTCCGCATCGATCGGCGTGACCGTCAGACCGGCACCCCTTCGATTAGATCGACCCCCGCGGTCGTCGGGATGATCCGGGTCAACCGAAAGCCCCCCGCCGCGAACAGCTCGCGATACTCCGCTTCCGTCCGCTCGATGCCGCCGGGGATCACGAGCATCGTGAGATCAAGCAGTTTGGCGAAGTTCGGCTCGTTGCCGGGTGGGATTACGGTTTCGATCACCAGCAGTTTGCCCATCTCGGGCATCGCGCGGCGGATCGTCCGCAGAATCCGCGTCGATTCCTCGTCGCTCCAGTCGTGGATGATGTGCCGCAACAGGTAACAGTCGGCACCGGTTGGAACGCCCTCGAAAAAGCTTCCCCCGTGATGCTCGATCCGCGCGGCGGCAGGTGATGTCGCCAGACCCGGCGCCGCCCGTTCGACGACGTGCGGCAGGTCGAACAGCAAGCCGGTCAGATGCGGGTGCCGGTCCAACAATTCGAGAAGTTGATGGCCGTTCCCGCCGCCGACATCGACCACTCGGCGTATCGAGGTGAAGTTGTACGCCGCCGCGACGGCGGCCCCTTCGCGGCCGTGGATCGCGACCATCGCCCGATCGAACTCGGCGGCTTCCTCCGGCCGGGAGGCGAGATAGTCGAACAACGGTTGGCCGAAGCGGCGGACGAACCCGGTCTCGCCCGTCCGCACGGCATGCAGCAGTTCGCCCCACGCCTGATATTGAACGCCCCCCATCATCAGCGCCATCGGCCGGACCGACTGCGGATGATCATCCCGCAGGAGCTCCGCAAGCGGCGTCAGTTGGTACGTCCCCGACGTCGTTTCCTCGAAGAGGCCGACGCTCGCCAAACCCCGTAACAAGCGGCCCAGTGAGCGCGGATGGGCCGCGACCGATTCAGCCAGCTCCGCCACCGTGCGTGGTCCGGCGTGGAGTTCATCGGCCAGCCGGAGTCGCGCGGCGACATGGATCATCTGCGAAATCCAGTACCCGCAGATCATCTGGGACAGGTGTTGGGGCGAAGGGGTCATCCGTGAAGGCTCCCATCAAGGTGTCAGGGTGATCGTTTCATCTTCGAGTGTCGCCGGTCGCGAGTGGTTCGCAACGTCGACGCATGTCGAAGCAAGTCGCGTGAGGATCGTGGGTCGCGGCGATCGACGCAAGTTGAAGCAGCGATTGCAAAACGGTTCATGGCGACTACGATGGAGGCGCCCAATCCAGACCTTGCCGGGTCCAGGTTTTCGCGATGCGGACCAATCATCCCCATCGCGGTTCATCGCCACGTCTGTACGTGCCCGGCAGGAGCTTGGATTGGTCCCCACGGACAAACTGCGGAAATCAACGACCACGCCGGCGAGTCTCTCGCCGTGGCCGGGAAAGATGACGAGCCGATGATTAGCACGGGAATGGACCGGGGTTATCAACTACCGCTGCTGGGCGGCAACCCGTCGAGCGCGGCCCAAGGGACAACCCCCGGGAGCTTCGCGCTTCCCCCGGTGATCGCTCCGGGAACGGCCGGCGCGCGGACCTTCGCCTCGCCCGACACGCCGGGAATGCCGGGGCTCTCCGACAAGACCGCTTGGGACTTCCTCCCCGACGGTTGGTGGAGCGAAGAACAGCCTGAAAAGGCGCTTGCCGGCGACGAGGCCATCGCCGCCGCCGATGCCGGATCCGATCGGATCGGTCACGACACGGGAGCGGTGGGCTATCACTTCATCCAGGCGAACGGGGTGCCGCGCAGCATCTATCTGCCGCGGGAACTCGCCGACTTCCAACCGATCACGCAGCTCGAATCGGCCCGGTTGGGGCTCATCACCCCCGCGATGCGGCGGGTCGCCGCGCGGGAAACACATCTCACGCCAGCTCAGGTGCGTGACGAAGTCGCCGCCGGACGGATGGTGATCCCCGCGAATCGGGTCCATCTGGGTTATCGGCTCGATCCGATGGCGATCGGCCGCGCGACGAAGACCAAGATCAACGCCAATATGGGGGCCTCGCCGGTCTCATCCAGCACCGACGAGGAGGTCGAAAAGCTGAAATGGGCCGAGCGGTGGGGGGCCGACACGGTGATGGATCTCTCGACCGGCGGAGATCTCGACGCCTGCCGCGACGCCATCCTGCGGGCGAGCACCGTCCCCATCGGGACCGTCCCGATTTACTCGATGATCATCGGGCGAAAGATCGAAGACCTGACCCCGGCGATGATCCTCGAGACGCTGCGGCATCAGGCCCGGCAGGGGGTCGATTACTTCACGATTCACGCGGGCGTGCTGCGCGAGCATCTGCCGTATGTCCGCAAGCGATTGATCGGGATCGTCAGCCGCGGGGGCTCGCTCCTCGCGAAATGGATGATCACGCACGCCGCGCAGAACCCGATGTACGATCATTGGGAGGACATCTGCGACGTGATGCGGGAGTACGACGTCACCTTCTCGATCGGTGACGGGTTGCGGCCGGGCGGCCTCGCCGACGCCACCGACCGCGCCCAACTCGCGGAGCTCGCCACCTTGGGCGAACTGACGGAACGGGCTTGGCGCAAAGGAGTGCAGGTGATGATCGAAGGGCCGGGACACGTCCCGTTCGATCAGATCGAATACAACATGAAATTGCAGCGAAAACTGTGTCACGGCGCGCCGTTCTATGTCCTTGGGCCGCTGGTGACCGACATCTTCCCCGGGTACGACCATATCACCAGTTGCATCGGGGCGACGGCGGCGGCGTATCACGGCGCGAGCATGTTGTGTTACGTCACGCCGAAAGAGCACCTCGGGCTCCCCAAGAAGGACGACGTCAAGCAGGGCTGCATCGCCTACAAGATCGCCGCGCATGCCGCCGACGTCGCGTTGGGGATTCCCGGGACGCGTGATCGGGACGATGAATTGACGAAGGCCCGCGCGGCGCTCAACTGGGAGAAGCATTTCGAGCTGAGCTTCGATCCCGATACGGCCCGGGCCTATCACGACGAAGATCTCGACGTCGACACCGACTTCTGCGCGATGTGCGGGCACGACTGGTGCAGCGTCCGGATCAGCAAAGAGATTCAAGAGTTCGCGTCGGGCAAGGACGACGACTATCAGTGGGCCCGGGCCAAGATCTCGGCGGCGCTGACCGCCGAACAGCAGGAGATTCTGGAAAAACGCGGCGTCCTCAGCCCGGCGGAAATCCATCAACTCGCGAGCAAGACCCGCAAGGCGGTCGGCGGCGAGGGGGCCAAGGCGGCGTGTCACAGCGATACGACCACCGCGGCCGACGCCCAGCGGTTGCAGTCGGAACATTTGCCGGTGTTGACGGAGTAAACAGGGACCTCCGTGGCTGCCCAGGGAACGCCTTCCCTGGGCAGCTTCCAGCATCTCTCAGCATGCGATGAACTACCTCGCCCACGGGTTCCCGTTTCTCGACCGGCCCTACGTCGTCGCGGGGACGGCGCTCCCCGATTGGCTCTCGGTCGTCGACCGTAAGCTCCGTTTGCGGCCGCAGCACCTCGAACTCGCGCTAACCGCGGCGGTTCCCCAGGTGCGCGAACTCGCCCTCGGGGTGAGCCGGCACATCGCCGACGACGACTGGTTCCACCGCACGCGGGCCTTCGCCGAGGTGTCGGCGACCCTGGGCCGCTTGTTGCGTGAACGACTGGGCGGCAGCGACGGCTTCCGCTGCGGTTTCCTCGGCCACATCGTCACCGAGATGCAGCTCGACGCGATCCTCATCCTCCGCGAGCCCGCGCGGCTCCAGCGCTATTACGACGCGTTGGATCAGGTCGATCCCCAGGTCATCGCCGCTGTGGTGGGACAACTTCTCGGTCGTCCCGCCGGGCGATTGGCCGAATTCATCCCGTTGTTCCTCCGGGAACGGATCTTCGACGACTACCCCGAGCCGACCCGGCTCTTGCGACGCTTGAATCAGGTGCAGCGACGGGTCAGACTGCCGGAGCTTCCCGAGGCGGCGGCCGATTGGCTCGCCGAAGCGCGGGACGTGGTCGAAGCCCGGCTGACCGACTTGTTGCCGACGCCAGACTACTCGGGATCGCCGAAGTCCGACTGCTGACGGACACGATCCGCGCGCCGCCCTCCAAGATCCACGTCGGTGGCCCGAATCAATCCGCGACCGGCCATCACGGCAAGCTCCCCCAACCTCACCAACCATCATCCGAACCGCGAACCCCGGAGAGACCGCACCATGAAGTATGGCATGAACCTGCTCTTGTGGACCTCGAACGCCACCGAAGAGCACTTCCCGGTCCTCGAATCCCTCAAAGGGATGGGTTACGACGGCGTCGAACTCCCCGTCTTCGAGATGGACCTCGCCAATTTCACGAAGGTCGGCAAAAAACTCGACGCGCTCGGCCTTGCCCGGACGGCGGTCACCGTCTGCACCGACACCGAAAACCCCATCTCGCCCGACGCCGCCATCCGCGCGGCGGGACTCGCCCGGCTGAAGAAGGCGGTCGACATGGTCGCCGCCGCCGGCGGGACGCACCTCTGCGGGCCGATCCACTCGGCGATCGGCAGCTTCACGGGGAGCGGCCCCACCGCCGACGAATGGAGCCGCGGGAAAGAGATCCTCGCGAAAGCCGCCGACTACGCGAAGGCGCAGAACGTCACGTTGGTGGTGGAATACCTGAACCGCTTCGAGTGTTACTTTTTGACGTGCGCCGCCGACGCCGCCCGCTTCTGTCGCGAGGTCAATCACACCCACCTCAAGACGATGTACGACACGTTCCACGCCAACATCGAGGAGAAGAACCTCGCCGCGGCGATGCAGAACGCCTTCGATCAGGTGGTCCACGTCCACATCAGCGAGAACGACCGGTCGACCCCCGGCGAAGGCCATGTCGATTGGGACACCACGTTCCAGATGCTCAAGCAGCTCAAGTACGACGGCTGGCTGATGGTCGAAGCCTTCGGCCTCGCGCTGCCCGCCTTGGCGGCGGCGACGAAGATCTGGCGGCGGATGTTCCCCAACGAGGAATACCTCGCCTCCCACGCCCTCGCCTTCATGAAACGCCGCATGGCCGGCTGACCAACGGCAAGAGCTTTATCCCCTTGGGCGCCACTGGCTCAGTGTGCCCCCGGCTCGGTGTGCCACTGGCTCCGCCAGTGGTCTATTCCGATGGACACGAACCATATCAGGCACCGGCGGAGCCGGTGGCACACGGGCAAGACGTCAAGACTTGGCCACGTCCTCCACTCAGCGTCCCGCATGACCCTGTCCTGACCCTCAACCTTCGACCCTCAACCTCCCCATGACCGACCCCCTCTTCACCGTCGCCGATCAAGTCGTCCTCGTCTCCGGCGGCAGCCGGGGGATCGGCAAGGCGCTCGCGGGGGGCTTCGCCCAACGCGGCGCGCACGTCGTGCTGCTCAGTCGTGACGTCCAGTCCCTGGAAGCTGCGGCGGCGGAGCTGACGAATGACGCGGCGTATCCGGTGACGTACGAGGTCTGCGACGTCGCCGAGCGTGACCAGATCGTCCGCGCGGTCGACGCCGTCGCCCAGCGGCATGGCCGGATCGATACGCTGCTCAACGTCGCGGGGGTCAATCGGCGGAAACGGCTCGAAACCCTCACCCCCGAGGACTACGACTTCGTGATGGACATCAACCTGCACGGCGCGTTCTGGATGGCGCATCAGGTGGGTCTCAAGATGCTCGAACAAGGCCGCGGGGCGATCGTCAACATCGATTCGCTCAACACGTCGGCTCCGCTGAAGGCCGTCGCCCCGTATGCGATGAGCAAGGCGGGGGTGCAGATGATGACCCGCAGCATGGCCTTGGAATGGAGCGGCCGCGGCGTCCGCGTGAACGCCCTCGCCCCGGGGTTCATTCTCACCGACCTGACCGAGAAACTGTGGTCCGACCCGACGATGCAGGCGTGGGGCAAGGTCAACACCCCGATGGAGCGGCTCGGTCAACCCGCCGACATGGTCGGCACGGCAATCTTCCTCGCGAGCCCCGCGTCGGCGTTCCTCACGGGCCAGGTGATCTACGTCGACGGCGGCTTCACCGCCGGCATCAACTGGCCGATCCCGCTCGGTTGAGTGACGCGCGCCAAGCCACGAGGCGTTGAGCTGACGTACGACTCCCGATTCGCACGGGTGGCCCCGGTTGCCTGTCTTCAGGCTACCGGGGTCGCGACAGCGACAAGATTCCTTTGCTCGATCCTCAAGCGTCTCTGGAAGTCTTCTCCTTGAGGCTTGCGGCTGCCTGGGAAAACCTGTGGTCAACCTGGGCCACCCGCGGCTCGCTCTTCGCGAATCCCGATTCGCGACTCTCCCTTCCATCCGGCCCTTGCATCGCCACCACGCACCAGTCATCCTTGATGCGACGCTCGGTCGACATCAGCAAAAGGGACGACATGTGTTGGCATCCGGAGCGTCGGCACGCGGCGGCTTGGGCGCTGGGCTTTGCCGTGCTGGTCCTGACGAGCAGGACAAATGCGAGAGGATCCGAGCCGGAATCGCCCACACCGGACGGCTGGACGACGCACGCCCCGCGGGACGAACTCCGACCGACGTTCGCTTATCACCCCACCGGCGGGATCGACGACGGCCCGCGCTGGGTGATCACCACCGATCATCGCCCCGGTTTGTTCGGCTGGGTGCAAACGACGCTCCTTGTGGAAGGGGGGCGGCCCTATCGTTTCGAGGTCTGGCGGCGTTCGCAGGGCGTCGACCATCCGCGCCGTTGTGGCGTGGTGCGGATCCTGTGGCGCGACGATGCCGATCAACCAGTCACCCACGATGTCGTCTCGACCGCCAGTTTTCTCCCTGATGTCGTCCCCACGGCGGAAGCCGAGTTTCCCCGCGATGCCGAGCAGCGTGGCAATGGCTGGCAGCGGGTGACGGGGACGTATCTTGTCCCGAAACGGGCCACGCGGGCGATCGTGGAATTGCAGCATCGGTGGGCTCCCGAGGCGACCACCGAATGGAGCGGCTGGCGGCTGGTCCCCGCCCCGGACCATCAACCGCGACCGGTCCGTTTGGCGACGGTCCATCACATT
>CAYRVS010000211.1:0-1578 GCA_964427725.1 uncultured Planctomycetaceae bacterium
GATTTTGGTGAATCCAGACTGAACGACCGAAAGTCGCCAAGGTCTTGCCGAATGACGCCGAAATCACCCAGGCGAACACGGTCTTCGCGAACAAGCTGATGACGGCGAACACCGAACTTACCGCCTTGCAAACGACCGCGACAACGCAGACCGCCGCCGCCGAGGAAGCCCGCCAGAAATGGCTCGCCGCGATTCCCCCCGTCGAGGCGGCCTATACGTCCTATGCCACGGCGACCGCACCATGGGAAGCCCTGAAGCAGCAATGGTCGGAGGCCCGGCAGGCGACGCTGGCGGTCGCGGCCCGGTTGGAAGCGCTGAAGCGCCATCAGCAACGGCTGCAAGCCTCGGTCGATTGGGGAACCACGCTGACCCAGCGCGCCACGGCGATCGCGGCCGTTCCGGTCATGGAAGCCGAACTGGCCGCGGCGCAACAAGCCGTCGTCGAGCAGCAGGCCGTCGTCACGACCGCGACCTCCGCCGTCACGACCACGACACAAGAACAGGAGACGGCCCAGCAGCAACTTGCCGCCGCCAATGCGGATCTGGCCGCGCATCAAGCCTTGATGAAGCCGATCGGCGACGCCTTGGCAAACGTCGAGCAGGCCCTGACGAAACTCCCCGGAGACGCCGAACTCGGTGAAGTCCAAACCAAACTCAAGGGGAAACTGGAGCCGCTTAACACCAAAGCGACCGAGTTGGGGTCGGTCGTCGCCGCGCGAACCACGGCGTTGCAAACCGCGATGACCAATCGGGATGCGGCGACGAAGCAACTTGAAGCCGCGACGGCGGAACTCGGGACGCGTCAGCAAACCGTCACCACGAAAGTCGCGGCGGTGGACGCCGCGAAAGCCCAGGTGGCGACGGCGGAAGGGGCGGTTTCGGCGGCACGGGACAAGGTCGCGGCGGTCTGGGAGCAGGAATTCGTCACCCGGATCGAGAAGCCGCTGTCGCCCGAGCAGCTCGTCTATGCCCTCGCCGCCGCGACGACGATGCTCGACATTCAGGTCTCGGTGGCCGACGCCGAGATCGAAAAGACCGTGCCTAAAGCGAATGTCGCCTCCGATCCGGTCCAATCGGCGGCCCGAGACGCGCAGGTCCATACGCTGGTGCGAGAGCGGATGCGCGGTCACGTCAACCAGTTCATCACCCTGTACGGAGCCGGACCGGGACAGCCCCAGGACCAGTTCTTCGCGACGGCCGATCAGGCGCTCTTCGTCGCGAACGGGGGGACGGTGCTGAGCTGGCTCAACCCGGCGGGCGAGAATTTGACCGTCCGTCTGAGTAAGCTGGATGATCCATCGGCCTTCGCCGATGAGTTGTATGTCACGGTCTTTTCCCGCCCACCCAGTCCCGCCGAAACGGCCCGCGTCGCCGAGTACCTCGCCGCGCGCGCCATGGATCGTCCCGCCGCCATTCGTGAATTGATCTGGGCCCTGCTGACCTCGGCCGAGTTCCGCTTCAATTTGTGAATTTCCCAGACGCCCTGACCAACCCACCGGACCGCGTCTCCCACCCACCAGTCCCCCACCCCCCCCTCCCCGGGCCCCCCCACCCCCCCCCGTCTTGCCGTCCAACCGG
>CAYRVS010000211.1:1588-8227 GCA_964427725.1 uncultured Planctomycetaceae bacterium
CCACCCCACCTTCCCGGAGCCCACCATGCACGCCCGTTATGCCTGTCAATCGGGAGCCCATGGCCTCGCCCGACGTCAGTTTCTGGGAACCCTCGCCGCCGGCACCGGCGCGATGCTCGGCGGACTGGGGACCTTCGCCCAACCCGCGTTTTCAGCGGGGTTGCAGCAGCAGCAAAAGCGGATGCTGGTCTTCAATCTGCACGGCGGGGTGAGTCAGCTCGAAAGCTGGGATCCGAAACCGGGCACCAACACGGGGGGGCCGTTCCGCGCGATTCCCACGTCCGTCCCCGGGATGCACATCAGCGAACTGCTGCCGGAAACGGCGAAGCAGATGCATCACCTCGCCCTCGTCCGCAGCATCGACACCGCCGAAGGGGATCACGGCAAGGGGGCCTACATGATGCTCCATGGCCGCAAGCAGACCCCCGCGAGCGACTTCCCGACGCTGGGCGCGGTCGTCGCCAAGACCGTCACGCCGGACACGTCGGCGCTCCCCGGGCATGTCATCGTCACCCCCGGTGGTGGCGGGGGCCGGGCGAACGACGCCTCGTACCTTGGCCCCAAGTATGCCAGCCTGTCGCTGGGGGGAGGGCAGCCGCCGCAGCACACCGCGCGGCCTGATGGCCTCACCGCCGAGATGGACGCCGGCCGCAACGCGTTCCGCAAACAACTTGACGCCGAGTTCTTCGCCCGTCGGCGGACCGCCCGCACCGAAGCCTACACCTACAGCTACGATCAGGCCCAACAGCTCCTCGCCCAGCGCGACGTCTTCGATGTCACGAAGGAATCGGAGACCGACTTCGCGCGGTACGGCAAGCACGACCTCGGCCGCCAATGCCTGATGGCCCGCCGGCTCATCGAGCACGGCATCTCGTTCGTGCAGGTGACCCACACCAACTACGACACCCACAACGAAAACTTCACGTTCCACCTGGAACAACTCGGCGAGTTCGATCGCCCTTTCGCGACGCTCGTCGGTGATTTGGCCGATCGCGGGCTCCTGGAACACACGTTGATCGTGGTCCTGTCGGAATTCGGCCGCACCCCGAACATCAACCATCTGTATGGTCGCGACCACTGGGGGACGGCATGGTCGGTCCTGATCGGCGGCCACGGCATCCAGAAGGGGGCGATCATCGGCAAGACGAACGCGAACGGCACCGAAGTCGTCGACCGCAAGGTCGACCACGGCCATCTGTTCCACACCTACCTGTCGGCCTTGGGCGTTGATACATCGGGCTCGTTCAACATCGACGGCCGCGACCTCCCGATCGCCGACCCGGCGTACCAACCGATCCGCGAATTGCTGGCGTGACGGGAGTGGGATACCAGAGGTGTGCCACTGGCTTCGCCAGTGGGCTTTCGCGATGTACAAGCCGCGCATCGCACCGACAAAGCCGGTGGCACACAAAACACCAATCTTCGGACGGCGCGCTACGGCGGCGTGATCAGTTCCAAGTCCGCCACCACCGGCAGATGGTCCGATGGGAAGCGGCCGTCTTTCTGGTCCGTCAAGATGCGGAATCGGTCGACCCGGATGTCGGGGGTCGTGAAAATGAAGTCGATCCGCCGGTCGGGGACGATCGCCTCAAAGCCGTTCCAGGTACTCGCCGGTCCTTCCGGTTTCGTGGCGGTGGTGACGTAGGAATCGCGAAATCCCCGAAGATCGGTGGCGCGTGAGGTCAAGATGCGGTAGGGCTCGGAATCGGGCGTCGCGTTGAAATCGCCGGTCAGAACGACGGGCCCCTCGGTGAACGACTGTTGGAGTTGGCGGACCAGGAACGTCGCGCTCTCCCGCCGGGCCGTCTCGCCGCGATGATCGAAATGGGTGTTGAGGACCGTCAGCGTCTTGCCGGACGGGCGATCCTTCAGGCGGAGCCAACTCACGATCCGCGGGAGCGCGGCGTCCCACCCCCGGCTGCCGATCTGGTCGGGCGTGGGGGAGAGCCAGAAGGTGCCGCGGTCGAGCAACTCGAAGCGTTCGCGGCGATAGAAGATCGGGCAGAACTCCCCGCGCTCGGCCCCGTCATCACGGCCGACGCCATACGCCTCGAAGTCGGGGAGCCGTTGTCGCAGCTCACGGAGTTGCCCGACGAGGACTTCCTGGAACCCCGCGACGTCGACCCGCTGAGCGACAACGATTTCGGCGAACCAGTCTTTGCGATGGGTCCAGGCGTTGGGGCCATCGCCGGGGTTGTCGTAGCGGATGTTCCACGACATGACCCGCAGCGCTTGGGCCGACACATCGCCGACCGACCACCCGAGCACTCCCCACGCCATGACGCACCAGACGACGAACCGTGCTCCGGACATGACCGCCTCCGCCCCGCGACCGCATGGAAGAGAGATACCAAGGGCAGCATACCATCAGGCCTGTTGGGCCCCGAGTCCACCGTCGCCGGTCAACAGCGTGGCGGGCTTGACCGTGCGGCCTTTCCAGGCGCTGCGGAGGAGGCCGAGATGGAGCAGCACCAACCCCAGGGCGAAGGCGGGGTAATGGTTTCATCCAACCATAGATTTCGCGCGCCGCAGGTTCCTTTGCGGCTGACTTGATTACCGCCTCGACTTGATGCCAATATTATTTCAGTTCAGCAAACGCCCCCCCACCGAATGCATGTCGAGGAACAAACGTGTCCGAACAGATTGAGTATGCGGGGTTTGAAGCGAGTGAGTTCGCCGAGAATCCGGAACCACGTGTGCCGTGTGTACTGCTCCTCGATACATCCGGTTCGATGGCTGAGATTGTGGGTGACCCCGGTACATTGACCGGAGAGACCGTCATGCAGGACGGTCAGATGTACAACGTCGTGGTGGGGGGAAAGACTCGGATTGACTTGCTCAACGAAGGGTTGGTTACGCTTAAGGAAACACTCGCGGCCGACTCACTTGCCAGCCGTCGTGCGGAGATCGCGATTGTGACTTTTGGAGGTTCGGTGACAACGATTCAAGATTTCGTGACCGCCGAACATTTCCAGCCGCCACTCTTGCAAGCCTCCGGCGGCACCCCCATGGGGCAGGCAATTCTAACCGGCCTAGACATGGTTGCTCGCCGAAAAGAGACCTATCGTTCATCGGGAGTCATGTACTATCGCCCTTGGATTTTCCTCATCACTGACGGCGGCCCGGATCACGGCGATCCATGGCAGACCGCCGCGGTGAAAGTCAAACAGGGCGAGGCCACGAAGTCGTTTGCCTTTTTCACGGTTGCGGTCGAAGGCGCGAATATGGACGTGCTGGCGCAAATCGCCACGCGTGCCCCCGCCAAATTGAAGGGTGTCAACTTCCGCGAGATGTTTTTGTGGTTGTCGCAGTCCATGCAGGCCGTGTCTCAATCTTCCCCCGGTGATGCCGTACGGTTGACCAAACCTGGTTGGGACGAGGTTTGAGCGGCCATGTGGAAGCTTGTCTTCGGGAGTGTTTCGGGGACGTCGCATTTGGACTCGGGGTTGCCTTGTCAAGACTACAGCGCGGGGATCATCGCCGGGACGACGCTGATCGCGGCATGTGCCGACGGTGCAGGCAGCGCCGATCTTTCGCAACTGGGTTCGCAAGCGGCGGTCGAACGGTTCTTGGAAGTCGCCGATGGCAATTCCATGCCGAACAAGGAGCAGGTCGAAACTTGGGTTCATGCCGCCCGTGAGCGCCTGCTCGAAGTGGCGACCGCCCACGGCACATCTCCGCGCCAACTAGCCTGCACATTTCTCGCCGCACTAGTTGGCGATGGTTGGGCCGCATTTGCCCAAGTGGGAGACGGCGTGATTGTTTTCGATGGGCCCGAGGGATATGAGTTAGCATTTTGGCCGGATAACGGTGAGTATGCCAATACAACGCGGTTTCTCAGTGAGGAGGATTATCTGAATCACCTGCGTGTCGAGGTGATCGATAAGCAGATCACTGATCTGGCGGTCCTCACCGACGGCATGCAGATGCTCGCGCTCGACATCGCCGGGGCCAAGGCTCACGATCGATTTTTCGGACCCATGTTCCGAGCGCTCAGGGACGGCCCGGATCAGGTCGTCATGCAGGCGTCGCTCCTGGAGTTCTTGACATCCAAGCGAGTCAACGACCGTACGGACGACGACAAGACCCTCCTTCTCGCCACACGAATCATCGCCGATGTCCCGCCCGAGCAACCTGACACAACTGCGTGACCACCTTGGGAACGTGATCCGATTGCCTGCCAAACCCTTCGCGACCGGCGGCGAAGGGGCGGTCTACGAGGTCATTGGCCAACCCGACATTGTCGCCAAAATTTATCGCAGACAGCAGTCGCAGGAACGATGCGATAAACTTCGGGCGATGGCGAAACTGTGCCGTCCCGATCTGCTGCAAATCGCTGCTTGGCCGACCGCGACACTGAATCGAGGTGATCCCGACGCGGTCGATGGCATTTTAATGCCTCGGATCGTCGGCCATAAAGAAATACATCATCTTTACAGCGTGGCGCAACGCAAAAAAGACTTCCCCGACGCCGACTGGGGATTTTTGCTGCACACCGCGCGCAACTGCGCGATCGCGTTCGAGAGTGTCCATCGTCACGGGCATGTGATGGGCGATGTGAACCAGAAGAATGTGATGGTCTCCAAGAAAGGGATCATCGCGCTGGTTGACTGCGATTCGTTTCAAGTAAAACAAGGCAACCGCATCTTCCGGTGCGGTGTCGGCGTCCCGGAATTCACGCCTCCCGAACTCCATGGTCGGAGGTTTACGGAACTGGATCGAGACGCGAACCACGATCTTTTCGGGTTGGCCGTGTTGCTGTTTCATCTACTGATGATGGGACGGCATCCGTTCGCGGGTGTGCCACAGGTTGCGTCTGATATCCCGATCGATAAGGCGATTCAGGGAAGAATCTACGCATACGCCCGCAACTCTTCGATCCTGAAGCCCCCTCCCCATGTTCCTCCTGTCACGATGTTGGATATCCCCATACGTGAAATGTTCGAGCGGGCATTTGGCAGCACGGTACGACCAACGGCCACCGAATGGCGCGCCGTGCTCGATGCCGCGATGCGAAGTCTTCAACGATGCAAAAACGATCCCAAGCATGTGTTTCCCGCAGCTGCTGGAGTATGTCCATGGTGCCAGATGATCGCGGTGGCCCGTGTGATGTTCTTCAGCCCCGGCAAGAGCGGGGCGGCCATGAATTTACGGCTCGAAGACATCCTGAATTTGATTCGGCGGCTCAATGACCAGAAATTGGCGTTTCAGACATACGTGCGTCCCGTCCCGACCTTGCCGATTCAGGTTGCATTACCCGTGGGCTTAAGGTCCACTCAGCAGCCCGTGTTGCTGCCATATCCAGCCCCACCTGAGCCGGTTCAACAACCAAGGCTCGGACCATTACCGGAACCACCGGTGCTTACCCTACGCCCGATGCTTAGCCCGCTGCCCGCCCCCCCCGTGATGCCCGCATCACCGCCGCTTAAGCCGTATCCGCCCATACCAACGAGTCTGCACAGCCCAATGCTGCATCCGATTCCGAAGCAACCCGACTATCCGCCGATGCAGTCCCTTGACCCACCAGATCCGTTCCTGGAATGGCTCACGCTGGCGGGAGCATTGGTGGGGATTCCGGTGTATTTCCTGGCCAAGCCTGTTGGCCTGATTGTGTCGGTAGTCTTTGGTGTCTGGTGGATGCTGCTGCATATGACCAAAGGAATCCGACGCGAATCTGCCGAGAGAGCATTGAAGCGAGCCCATCTTGCGGAACGCAGTGAACTGGACGCCATATATTCGCGGCGTATTCAGCCGATCCAGAGGGCGAATCAACGGCTGATTGACGCCTGGAAAGCGGCGAATGCCGCGATCATGTCCAGGTATCATAAGGAATGTGCAGCCATTGATGAAGCTAACCAAGTTACACTGGCACCATGGAGAGCCGCCGTAGCGGCACTGGAAGCCGACCATCAGCGAGCGACCAGAGAAGTAGAACTGGCGCGTCAGGTTCACTTGGATGCCTGGGAGGCGGATAACGCAGCGATCATGGCGCTCCACCACAAGACACGCCGCGAAATCGAGCAGGAGAATCAGCGGCTAACCTCCGCTTGGAATGCGGCGATAGCCTCCCGCCAGGCGGAATATCATCAACAACGGCGTGACATTGACGCGGGCAACCAACGATTAACCATGGCATGGGAGTCGGCGAACGCGCCTTGGATTCGTGAGCTCAACGTATGGCGACATCGTGTCGAAGTCGCGAGAGCTGAGATCAAGCGACTTGAAGACGAACTGTCCGCGTTACGGAGTGCAAGTGGCCATGGCTTCCTGAGAAGAAAGTCCCAGGCCGATTCGTTGCTATCATCACTAAGCGGCATACGTCGTGATTATGATCAGGATGTACGAAACGCGGAATTTAACTCCAGACAGCTTCAACTCGATGAGCATCTTGGCAAGCAACTGATCCGCAAGGCGAGCATCAAGGGTATCACCAACAGTCGGATTGCGACTCTCGAGTCGTTTGGAATCGAGACCGCCAAAGATGTTGACATGCTTCACAACGTCAAGGTGCCGGGTATCGGCGAAATCCTCGGTGAGCGACTCTTCGAGTGGCGAGAACGGATCGAGTCGTCGTTCATAGCTAAGCCAGGATTGCCGAAAACGGAGATGCAGCGGATTAATCAGCGCTATGCACCAGTC
>CAYRVS010000212.1:0-8172 GCA_964427725.1 uncultured Planctomycetaceae bacterium
AATGCCGGCGGGACGGATGCTCGGATCGAAGTCTGGGTTCCCCGCAGTCCAAGTTGCCAACCCCACACGCTTGACGGATCACAGACTTTCATCGACGTGGCACATGGCGTTAGCCATTACCCGCGGGCGCTGCTCCCTTCGAGCCAGCCGCGCATCTCGGCGGCGAGTTCGCGATCCCCCACGTCGTAATACTCGTAGCGGGTGGGGCCCCACAGGCCCGAGTGGGCGTCGCGGATGTAGGCCTCGGTGGCGTACTTCATGTCGCCCCGTTCCTTGTAGGTAATGAACAGAATCCGCCGGCCGTCGTACTCGCGAATTTTTTCGATCTTCAGCGTCGAAATCTTTTCTTCAATGACGGCGGAGTTGAACGCGACGTCGAAGCTGCGGAGGGCCGTGAATTCCCCCTTCTGCCGCATGGTGAGGACCGATTTCAGCGCGTCTTCGGGGCTGCTGAAACTGTACCCCTTGATCGATTGCGCGGAGACGTCTTGCCGCCCCCCCAGGAAGACCCAACACGCGGTCCCGGTGGCGATGGCGAAAGCCAAAAGTGACAGAATCGGGGTCAAACCGTGGAGCGTCCGGCCGAGCCAGCCCTCCCGGCGACCGCCGCCGTCCGTTCCGTTGCGCGTACGAGGATCGTCAGCCATCGGCGCTCAATATCCTTATCGATTCGCCGCACGCAGACGCGACGGGGACTCCGAAACTTCGAAGTCGGCGTCTGACGAAAAGGGAGACCCCGAAGGACTTGGCGGATGCGGGACGCCGGTCGATGCGGCCCCATCCACCTTTCGTCCCAACGGGCAGCCGCGCCCGGGAGGGTCCCTCTCGGTGATCGAACGACGAAGGTGGGTGGCTTCAACCAAACGGGGCCCGCGAAGGCCGTTCGGTGTGGAGTAACAGGCAGCCTCGACGTCAACCACGAAAGCCCCGCCATCACCCCAGTTTGACATCGACCGCCGCCGAGGATTGTTGAGCCAGCATTTCCCGCCGGGTCGAGACGCTCGAAACCGTCGAGACGAGGTAGGGCACGACAATCGTCAAGATCATCTGCGCAACCCGCTCGACGGTCACCTCGCCCCGGAGGATCGCCGGGCCGTGGTTGATGCTGATGAGGATCGGCCCGACGGTGAACGCGGTCATCGCCGCGCGGCGGACGGTCGCAGGATGACCGGCCAGCCGAAACCAGCCGGGTCGACTCGTGGACGGGTCGGAGGGGTCATGCTCGGACGGGCTCAAGGGCGGATTTCCTGGGGCGAGGGTGAACCACACAGGCGAGATCGGGGAACTGCGGGGACCGTCACGGAGGTCGGCGGAAACGTCCAACAGGGATCCCAATTGGCCTCCATGGGACGAGCCGAAGGGTCGATTTTCCCCGGGAATCCCGCGTCCCGTCTCAAGTTCGGAGGAGCGTCCGGCCGTCCTTGACGGGTTTTCGGGGCGGGACTAGGATCGAAGGATCAAATCACCGATCGGTGACCCTTGATCCCATCATGACGACCTACCCTCGGAAGGAAAGCGAGACCCCATATGACTCACGTGGTGGCGGAACCCTGTTTCAACTGCAAGTACACCGACTGCGTGACCGTCTGCCCGGTCGAGTGCTTCTACGAAGGGGAAGCGATGCTCTTCATCCATCCCGATGAGTGCATCGACTGTGAAGCCTGCGTCCCCGAATGCCCCCCGGCGGCGATCTTCCACGAGGACAACCTCCCCGCGCAATGGGCCGATTACAAGACCCTGAACGCCGAAATGGCCCCCGAGTGCCCGGTGATCACCGAACGCCGCGACCCGATGGGCCCGCCGATTCACAAGTAAGACCATGTGTTGCCGGATGCCCAGGGAAGGCCTTCCCTGGGCATCTTCATGCGCTCACAACGCCGTCGCCACGTCTGCCACCGCGGCGCGCACCACCTCCGTCAACCCCTGGACGAGTTCCCCCGGCATCGCCGGCGCGGGCATGACCACCAGCGTGTCGCCGATGTTTCGCACGATCACTCCGCGACGACGGCACGCCATCGTCACCTGATGCCCCACCCGAAACATGGGATTCCACGCCGCGCCGGTCCCGGGCTGTCGCAGATCGATCCCGACCATGGTGCCACGCTGGCGAACCGCGATCGTCATAGCGCTCGTCCATGACGACGGGGCGAAGGCTTGCCGCAGAATCGCCTCAACCTCCGCCGCATTTTCCAAGACGCGGTGCGACTCGATCCGTTGTAAGGACGCGAGCGCCACGGCACAGCCGAGCGGGTTCCCCGTATAGGTGTGCCCGTGCATGAAGGTTCGCCCGGCCCACGGCTCGCCCAGGAACGACTCGTAGATCGCCTCGGTCACCAGCGTCGCGGCGAGGGGGAGATAACCTCCGGTGAGCCCCTTCGAGAGTATCAGCATGTCGGGTGAGACCCCTTCCTGCTCGCAGGCGAACAGCGTCCCCAACCGACCGAAGCCCACGGCGATCTCGTCCGCAATGAGCGGGATGCCCAACCGTCGGGTCAATTCGCGAATCGCCCGTAGATACCCCTGCGGATGGACCAGGATGCCCGCCGCCGCCTGCACCAGCGGTTCCAACACAAAGCCCGCGATCCGGTCGGCATGCGGCGTCAGCACGGCCTCGGTCTCCTGAAGGCACGCATCCAGCGTCAAGCCGGGCTGAGCGGGGGACGGCACGCGCAACGCGGGAAACATCAGGCCCCCGAAAAGGCTATGGAACGGGTCGATCCCGCCGAGACTGATCGTCCCCACGGTATCGCCATGATAGGCGGCTCCCAGGCAGACAAACCGATCCCGCTGTTCGGGATGGGGTTTCTGCCGGTGATACTGCCAGGCGATCTTCAGGGCCGCCTCGACGCCCGCCGCCCCGCAATCGGTGTAGAAGACGCGGGTGAGTCCCGCGGGGGCCCGGGCCACCAGCGCCTCCGCAAGTTCGATCGAAGGGCCGTTCGCCAAACCCAACAACGTCGAGTGGGCGACGTGCTCGAGTTGTGTCCGCAGCGCCGCGTCGAGTTCCGGAACGCGGTGCCCATGAATGTTGCACCACAACGACGAATGACCGTCGAGATACCGTTGTCCAGCCGTATCTTCGAGAAAGAACCCCTGGCCCCGCACAATCACGGGGGCCCCCTCCTCGGCAAAGGCCGACATCGCCGTGAAGGGATGCCACACCGGCGAACGGAAGTCGGAAGTCACGGGGCCGGTCTCATGAATCAGGCGGCGTCACGCCGCAGACGACGCCAATTGCCGGTCAGGATCGCGGCGAACGTGTCGCGCACCGGCGTCGCGCCGATCCAACTCGCGCTGCGTTCCAGCGGGCGATATGCGGGCAGCTTACCCGACCACCGCTCGGGATGTTTCGCCCCCGCGAACAGCAGGTAGGTCGCGGCGTTGCGATCGTAGTTCTCGGCCTCGTAGATGACCGTGAGGCCGTTCTCGGCGTAGAGCTGCCGCAGACAGGTCGGGGTGAATCGCCAGAAATCCCCGAACGATCCGTTTTCGTGCTGCACTTGAGCGAACGGCACGATGACGAGGACCACATCCCGCGACATCGCGCACAGATTCCGGAACGCCGCGCGGACCTCGAAAATGTGCTCGAGCGTCGTGTGATTGAAGACGACGTCGAAGCGCTGCTGGAGTTCAGGGGGCAGGGGGGCGGTCAGATCGACGAAGAACTCGTTCGGCTGCTGCTGCAGACCCCGCTCACCCGAATAGTTGGTGAGAAAATACTCGGTTGCGCCGGAGAAGTAATCCCGATAGCGGCGGCCTTCCTTATCGCGGTCGTCCCAACCGGAGACGTTGACGACCTCCCCCGCGAAGCAGGGCGCGAGCCGTTGCAACTCACGATTGGACCACAACCGGGCCGTCCGAAACTGTCGATCGGTAAACATCCGCCGGTCATCCTTGTCCGTGGCGTCGTCAAGATCGGTGCGGCGACACTGTAGGCGACTTCGCGGGGTCTGTCACCACCAAGCGCCGACGAACCGATCCAAGCATAGGTCGGGGCACCCGCCCCGACCGCGTTCCCATCTACACCACGACACCCCAACCGAACCACCTCTTCAGGATCACGCCGCCTCGGATTGCGGATGGGTCTCCGCGGGCGACGGCTCCCGAAACGGGGGCCGCTGTTCGATCACCGGCAACCCGCGTCGCCGCCGCATCCAATCGGTGTAGGCATAACCGAAGCGTGCCGTCAGCGTCGGCCAGTAGTAGACCGCCCCGCGATACAGCCGCGACGCATACGCCCAATCCCCTTCGCGCCACGCCAATCGCCCCGCCGTTCGACACGCCTTCCCGATCGCCCGGCAGGCCCGCCGTCGATCAAGCCGCAGCTTCCCCCCCTGTTCCTCGAAGAACCGGTGGAGCATCTCCGCCTTGATCCGAAAGACCCGCGCCTTCTTGCCGCGCGTCAAGCTGTCCTTCAGCCACGTCCGGATCGCCAGGGGCTCGGGAATCAGACCGATGCGGTGCCCGACCGCGACCCGTAGCCAGAAGTTATGTCCCACGCACACGGGGAGCGATTCATCGAACCCGCCGATCCGCTCCCAGACATCGCGATGAAAGACCGCCGCCGGATCATGAATGCAGATCTCCTCGAACAATTCGTCGAGGATCCACCCTTCCTTGCAGACCTTGTCGTGCCCCGCCATGAGTTCGCCGGCGGCATTCATCGTCGCCATCGGGGTATAGACGACATCGCATTCCGGATGCTGTTGAAGATAGGCGACACAGCGGGCCAGCTTGTCGTTCGTCCAGGCGTCGTCGGAATCGAGCAAGGCGAGCAGCGGTCCCTGGCTGCGCCGAATCGCTCCATTTCGAGCCGCCGCCAACCCCCGATTGGGCTGCTGAAAGTAGCGAATCGGCCCCGCGAGCCGCGCGATCGCCTCGGCGGTGCCGTCGGTCGAGCCATCGTCCATCACGACGATTTCGTAATGCCGATAGGTCTGCGCGAGGACGCTTTCGATCGCGCGAACGACCAGCTCCCGACGATTGAACGTCGGAATGATCACGCTCACCAACGGCTCGGCCGGCAACTTGTCGCGCAAGAGGCGTCCCCCTGAACCGGTCGATGTAGCGGCGGAGGTCAAAGAGTGTCAAGGGAGGGTTGGGGCGGGTCGATGGTCGATGGTCGATGGTCGATGGTCGATGGTCGATGGTTGAGGGTTGAGGGTTGAGGGACAGGCGATGCATGGTTCTTGCCATCGACCATCAACGATCGCCCCTCAACCCTCCTCTAGGCCTCCCCGGCGGCTTCCCCTACAATCGAGATATGGGTGTCCAGCGACAGACACGCGGTGCGCGGCGGAGAATCGGGTGGTCCCGTCGGGCGTGGACGATTTCGTTGGTCCTACTCTGGCTCTGGGGTTCGGCCGGGATCTCTTGGGCGCAAGCCCGCGCGGCGAATCCCGCCCAGCTCAAAATCCTGCATGGACAGTATCTCGACCTGCGCGAGGCGTATCAGGAAGACCTGCGCCGCCTGAAGCAGGACTGCGAAGCGCAAGGCTTCACCGATGCCGTCGCGGAGATCGAACGGTATCAGCAGATCCCCGACCGCAGCCGCATCCAACTCTCGACGCTGCCCGATCGGATGCAGCCTCCGATCCCCGCCGATTTGCCGGAGGCGGAATATGCCTGGCGGACAAAACTTCGGCACCGCCGCGAGGAATACGCCAAGCAGCTCTATCTCCTGTCGCGACGGATGCTCAACGCCGGCAGCGCCGGTCAGGCGTACGATCTGCTGCATGAACTGATCGTCCACGACCCTGACCACAAGAACGCCCGCAATTTGTTGGGCTACGTCACGTTGGGGGACGAATGGGTCACCCCCTTCGCCCAGAAGATGCGGCTCAAGCGGTTCGAGTGGCATCCGGAGTATGGCTGGCTCCCCAAGGGGCACGCCGCGAAGTACGCCGCCGGCGAACGCTATGTCGCCGGCAAATGGATGTCCGCCGAGAAGGAGGCGGCGATCCGGCAAGACTTCCAGCACGCCTGGGAGATCAGCACCGACCACTATCTCATCCGCACGAACTACAGCCTCGAACGGGGGGTGGAACTCGCCCAGGCGCTCGAGGACTTCCACGAGTTCTTCCATCAGGCCTTCGCCGGGTTCTTCCTGAATCCCGAACAACTCGGCAAGATTTTCGACGGGACCGCCCGCACCGTCAGCAAGAATCCGAAGCAATACCTCGTCCACTACTACCGGTCGCGCGAGGAATACGTCAGTCGACTCGAGCCGGTCTTCCCCACGATCCAGACCACCAACGGCATCTATCTGACCAACGACCGGACCGCCCATTTCTATCACGATCCCCAAGGGCAGGGGGAGGACACGTTGTTCCACGAGGCGACGCACCAGATTCTTTACGAGAGCCACCTGCAGCATCGCCCCATCGCCGAGTCGGAACACTTCTGGATCGTCGAGGGAATCGCCTGCTACTTCGAGTCGTTCCGCCGCGACGCCGACGGGTTTTCGATCGGCGACCCCGGACACATTCGGTTCGTCGGCGCGCGGATGAACTACCTCGACAAGGAGTATTACGTCCCGTTGGAAGAGTTCGCCGCCCTGGGGCGCGCCGAGTATCAAGGCTTGCCGGTCAGTCAGTTGACCAAGAATTACACGCAGGCGGCGGGGTTGGCCCACTTCTTCATGCAGTACGACGGCGGACGCTACCGCGACGCCGTCGTCGGCCATCTCGGCCAGATCTACAGCGGCGACGCCCGCAAGCGCCAATTCACGCAAGGGCTCAACGATCTGACGGGCGTAAGCTATCCGGAGCTCGATCGCGAATACGGGGACTGGCTTCGCGAGCTCCGGGCCGCCGAATCCCGCCCCGCCGCGAGTGTCCCCCCGGAATCGTAAAGCCTGCCGCAAGGAGCGGCGCGGCGTCAGCCCGTCGTGCCAGCCGGGAGAGACAAACCGACGTCAAACACCTTGCGCCTCGTCATGATGGCTCAGTGACCACTGGCGCACCGAGGCTGCCTGATCGTTGTCCTAGATGAGTTGACCGCGCCGGGACACGGCGGGCTGACGCCGCGCCGCTCCTTGCGAAATATCGATTCCCGAACTATCCGCGCCGGTTCACGATACCGGCGGCGGGTCCTCCTCTGACTCACTCTCCTCCGACCACGCCGCCATCCCGCGGGCTTCCAGATGCTCGAAGTCGGGCGCGGTCAAAATCGGGGCCCGCAAGCTCACATCCTCCGCCCCTTGCAGTTGATCCTTCAGTTGCCCGGCGAACGCGGCGATCAACCCATTCCATTCCCCCAGTGACCGCCTTAACGCCTCGAGATCGCGACGCTCCCAGTAACCGCTGTCGTCGGTCACCTGCACATCGAGCCCCAACTCGGCGGCATGATCGAGGCAGCGGACCAGTCGGACATGGGCGAAAACGAAGTTCTCAACGCCCCCATACTGCGACAGCCCCGCGTATTGCGTCTTGCAGCACTGTGTCCACGAACACAGACCCGCCAACCCCGTCTCGATCGGTGTCGTCCCTGCTCCGCCGGATGGTTCGATCACCGCCGGATGAGTCGCCAACCCGAAGTTCGCCGTCTCACAGCCTTCCGCCGGCTGGATGGCGAAGGTGACGACGCGCTGCGGTGGAATCTCGACCCACGTCTCCGCGCCGTTCCGCGTCCCTTTCTGACCATACTGCGTCCCCAGCAGGCGATAGAACCGCCGCGCCGTCGGGCTCAAGCCGGCAGGCGTGGTGTCGTCATCTTCCGCCGCACCACAGACGACGAGATCGCCCACCTCGCCGAAATCCTGCGTCAACGCGAACTCCCTGAGCGCGGCGATCCGCGCGCGGCCTTCGTCGAAGGTTCCCGTCATCCGCAGCTCATAACACAGACTTAACCCCATCCACGCCGTCCTGGTGACATGCATCGCCGACACGACGGGGATGGTACGGCGCGCGTGACCCGGCCCGCAAAGCCGAATGCTCGAGAGCGCGAACCTACCGGACGTATCGGCGGTATCGCTTGAACCGACTGACGCCGGAACGCCCGTGCCGAATGCGGAAAAAAATCGACTCGGCGAGGTGAATCTCTCATTTGTCGATTTGACTCCGAATCGCCCCAACCTACGTTTCACGCAGGAACGCGATTCCTGACGAAATCGCGAGCTAGGCATCGGCAGGGAGGCCCCCAGCGGAAAGATGCGGGCCATGACCGCCATTC
>CAYRVS010000213.1:0-8053 GCA_964427725.1 uncultured Planctomycetaceae bacterium
GGGCGGGTCCGCGTGACTTCGGCCGAGGAGACGACGGAACTGAACCGCGGCGACTCGGGGAGCTATCGGGCCGATGTCTCGCATGCGATCGCGAATCTTGCGAAGGGGGATTCGACGGTCTTTTTGGTGGTGATCTATCAATAGATTCGAAGCCCGGGGAACGCTTTCCCCGGGCTTCATGGCGCGCAATCCCTCTCGACAACACCCCGCGTGCTCCCCGATAGTATCATCGCGCTGTTCGCCGGAGGGGCCCCGGCATCCGCTGTCGATCGGTTTGGCCGCATGTCCGCCCGCATCGTCCCGTCCCAACTCCGTTCGCCGCCCGTCAGCCGTCACGCCCGCCGCGATCGTTCGTGGGCTTGGTGTGTGGGGTGGTCGATGTTCGTCGTCTTCGCGGGCTGTGCCGCCGAGGATGGCCCGGAGATGTATCCCGTCGTCGGCCGCGTGACGTTGGCGGGTGCCCCTTTGACGAGCGGCACCGTCTCGTTTCGACCGGCGGAGGGAGGCTGGGATCAGCCGACCGGCGTGATCGATGCTCAGGGGAACTACACGCTCTACACGAACCAGCGTCCCGGCGCGCCGCCCGGAGCGTATCGCGTGGTCGTCTTCGCCAACGAAGTGGCCGCCCCGGTCGCCGGGAAAGCCGCCCCCGGATTGCCGAAAAGCCTGATCCACCCGCGTTATCAGAATCCCCAACAGACGCCGCTGAGCGTCAACGTGTCGTCGGCCCCGGCCGCCGGGGCGTATGACCTGGAGGTCACGAAATGACCAAGCCCGACAGCCTGCGGCAGCACACCACATGCGTGCCGCGCGGCTTCACGTTGATCGAACTGCTGGTGGTGATCGCCATCATCGCGATCCTGATCGCGCTCTTGTTGCCGGCGGTCCAACAGGCGCGCGAGGCGGCCCGCCGCACCCAATGTCGCAATCATCTCAAGCAGCTCGGGCTGGCGATCCACAACTACGAATCGACCTTTTCCCGCCTGCCGATGAATCGCTACGGCGACTACGGCTATTCCTCCTCGTGGGGCTACGCCTTCGAGGACTCGACGTCGTGGAGTTGGCTCGCGACGATCCTCCCCTACATCGATCAGGCCCCGCTCTATCAGGCGGCGAACATCCCCTATGTCGCGCTGAAGGACTCGCCGCAGTTGCGGCAGCCGATTTCCCTCTTCCGGTGCCCGTCCGACAGCGAGATCGGCGCGGGATCACGGGCGATGACGACGCATTACATGCGGACCAACCTCGAAGTCGGCCTGACGACCTACAAGGGGGTCCGCGGCGCGAACTTCTGCTGGGGGGATTGGGCCAACCCCGGCACGGGGAACCACGGCTGCGAACCCTGGGAGGACGGCGACGGCCTGTTCTATCCGATGCACTGGACGCGGCTGCAAGGCTGGCGCGACCTCGTCGACGGCCTCAGCAACACCTGCGTGATCGGCGAGGACAAGTTCCGCGCGAACGCGACCGGTCCCAACATCTACGGCCTCGGTTGGACCTGGGCCCATTCCGTCGAAGCAGGGGCGTCGGTCGCCGCGCCTCTCAACGCCCGCAGCCCCGGCGGCGTGCCGTATGCCCCCAACGATTGGCAGAATCAGAACGGCTTCCACAGCCCGCACGTCGGCGGCGGCCACTTCACGATGGCCGACGGCAGCGTCCGTTTTCTCTCGGAAAACATCGCCTTGGGGCTGTACCGCGCGCTGGGGACGATTCAGGGGGGCGAGATCGTCCCGCAGGATTGAGCGACGGTTTGCTTCATACCGGCGTTGGTGTTGCGAATCGGCGCACCCGGATGGTCGTCGTCACGAACGGTGGTGCGCGGGTGGACTGCTCGATCGCCGTCTCAAGCCGCCCCGGTTCGGCGGCGGGTGAACCCCATCAGCCCGCAGAAGACCGTCAGGCCCAGGCAGCCGAGCGCGAACCAGTCGCCCCAGCGGACATACAGACTGTCACGCGGGTCGAGCGGAACCGTCGAGACAAGGGCCGCGTTGAGCTGCTTCCGCCACGTCCCGGTCGCGGGATCGTGATAGCTGACGACTTGCTGCTTGTCGCCGTCGATGAATCGTTCGGGTTCACGGATCGCGCCGTCGCCGTCGATCACCGCCGAGATCCCCGTGTTGACCGCGCGGACCAACGGCACGCGACATTCCACCGCCCGGAACGCCGCCGTGATCAGATGCTGATCGAGGCCGCACGACCCTTGGAACCAGCCGTCGTTCGAGAGATTGACCAACAGATCGACCGGTTTTCCGTCGGCTTGCAGCGCCGCGGCGACATGTCCGCGCACCAACTGCGGGACCGTATCCTCGAAGCAGATGACGGGGAGCATCCGATAGCCGCCGTGTTCGAAGAGCGCGGGGCCTTCGCCGGGGGTCAGGCCGAAATCGGGCGGATAGGGGGTGAACGACGCCAGCCACGGAAGCTGTTTCTGCCAGGGGACATACTCGCCGAACGGGACGAGGTGCCGTTTGTCGTAACGGGTGGTGATTCCCGTTTCGGGGCGGACGAGCAAGGCGGAGTTGGTCTGTTGGATGCGGCCGTCGGACTGGAGATCGACCCCTTCAAGGCCGATGATCATCGCCGCGCCGGTCTTTTGCGATTCGCGAATCAGCGTTTCGCGGACTTGAGAGTCGCGCCAGAAGTCGGGGGGGACGCGGGGGGCGAGCTTGCGGAGCTCTTCGTCCTTGAGCCCCGCAGGCGCGGAGGCGAGGGGCCAGCGGAACATCGCTTCGGGCCAGACGATGAGGTCGGGCTGTTCGCGCACCGCCAAGGCCGTCAGCTTCAAATGGGTCAGAAACTGCTGACCGTAGTCTTCCGGGGGAATCCGCAATGACGCCCGGTAGTTCCCCTGGATGAGCGCGACCCGCGGCCCGGGTTGGAAATCGGCCTGCGACCGACGAACCACGCCATACAGCATTACGCCGCTGAAGACGGTCGCGGCTACGATCACCCCCCGCCACGGACGATGGGGTCGCGCGTAGATGTCATCCACGGCGGGAGTCTCGGCGGCGACCCCCGGCGGCAAGAGCCGCCACCGGGCGAACCACGTCTCGGGGATCAGGCCGGTGAGCGCGGCGGCGGACTGCACCATCACAAAGGTGACGCCATACGCGCCCACGACGTCGCTGATCTGAATCAGTTCCAGCCAACGATATTGGGTATGCCCAAGGTAGTACCACGAGAACCCGGTGAAGAGATACGCCTTGGCGAAGTCGAGCCCCACCCAGATGACGGGGGTCGCCCAAACCAGCGGAAGCGACCACTGTTGTACCGCCAGCCTGGTGAGGGCGACCTGTACCGGAAACGTCACGGCGAGGTACGCGGCGAGGGCCCACCACGCGAGGTACATCAACGGATCGCCCAACCGCAGCCATTGCAGCGCGGGGAGGTAGAACGCCAACCCGCCGAGATAGCACGCCAGCCACATCCGCCGGGTCGGTTGCCGCAGCCGCGCGAGAATCAGCAGCGGCACCGGAGCCAGCCACGCGAGCGGGCTGAAATTGAACGGCGGAAAGCTCAGCCACAACAGGAGCGCGGCGACGACCGACAGGCCGAACGCGCCGCGCATCGGGGCCCGGGCGGGACGCTGGGCGAGCGACGTCCGGGCCGATTCAATGATCTCGACCGCCGTTCGATCACCACGGTCCCGAAGCATCGAGCGGGGCACTTCCGCAAGAACCTGATTCATCGCGTCCCTCCTTGGACGACGGTTCGCTTCGGCTCATCCCGGCCGCTGATGGTCTTGTGAACGCGACGGTTGTGGGTCAGCGGAGCACTCGTGACCTGACAAAGCCTGATTTTCGGGTGCCACTGGCTTTGCCAGTGCGATTTCAGTGGGATCACCGTCGATCAATCGCACTGGCGAAGCCAGTGGCACACACCCTCGGATCAACCTTTGACCTAACCCTAGCCCCAACTCACCACGTCGACCGTATCACCGGGTTGATAGGTTCGTTCCCCGAGTTCCAAAATCGCCATCCCGTTGGCCGCCACGGTGGCGGCGAGGTCGGACGACCCTTGCCAAGGGAGCAATCGGACCTCCAGCCGCGACCCATGGGTCAGGGTGGCGGGATGGTAGGTCGGTCGATCGCTTCGATGTCGGAAGGGTTCCGTCACCACCGCCGTCGTGGAGGAGGGGAGTGCCAGTGGGGCTCCGATCAACCGCCGAATCGCCGTACGGACGAAGAGCTCGAAGCAGACCATACTGCTGACCGGATTCCCCGGCAAGCCGAATACCGCGCATCCACCCAATCCGCCGATCTCGCCCCGCTTGCCGAAATAGACCGGTTTTCCGGGCTTCATGTTGACCTTGTGAAACACCTCAACGACGCCCGCCGCCGCCAACTCACTCGGCACCAGATCGAGTTTCCCCGCCGAGACCCCGCCCGAGAGGACCAGAATATCGGCGTCCAACCCGCGGCGAATTTTCGCCCCCAAGTCGGTTCGCTCATCCTTCGCGATCCCCAACGGCCGAGCGATCGCGCCGCAGGCGGTGATCTGGGCCGCCAGCATCGGCTCGTTCGTGTTCCGGATCTGGCCCGGGCCGGGGGTCTGATCGACCGGAACCAGTTCATCCCCCGTGGCGAGGACCGCGATTGTCGGTCGTCGCCGGACCGGCACCATCGCCCACCCCAACTCGGCGAGGGCCGCCAACCGCGAGGGGGTGAGGGGCATCCCGGCTTCAAGCACCGGTTGCCCCACTTTGAGGGACGCCCCGCGGCGGATCAGATTCTGTTCCGGGTTCGCCGGTCGACTGTGGATCGTCACCAGCTCTCCGGTGAGTTCGGTCTCCTCGATCTTGATGACGGCGTCCGCCCCGGCGGGTATCGGCGCGCCGGTCATGATCTGGATCGCGGTCCCTCTGGCGACGGCTTCACGCGGCACCTGCCCGGCGGTGATCCGCTCGATCACCCGCAGCGTCGCCGTCCCCGTCGCCACATCGGCCGCCCGCACGGCGTAACCATCCATCAACGCCTTGTCGAACGGCGGAGAATCGATCCCGCTACGGACGTCTTCCGCGAGGACCAGCCCCAACGTCTCGGCGAGCGGCAACGGCGTGACCGCGAACGGCGCGACTTCGGCCAGCACTCGTGACAGCGCGTCGTCCAGTTCAATCATGCGCCGACCCTTGGTTCCCGTAACCGCATGGCGAATGCCGGCACGCTGACAGACGCGCCGCGCAGATGGAGTTCAGTACCGGACGCAAGTGACCTCCCCCCAGTTCTTACCGCGGGGTCGCGGGTCATGTTTCGTCCGGGGGATCCTCGGCGGCGGCGTCATCGCCGCGAGCCGACTGCTTGGCGGACTTCGTCGAACGGCGGAAGACCGCAACCACGTCTTCGATGGGGACCACGAACAGGATGTTGTTCGGCTCCAGATCGACCGGAATCGCGTTCTTGGGATGGAACAAGACCTTATCGTACTTGCGGATCGGGAAATCCACATCGCGCTCGATCTGCGCGCTGATCTCGACGACCCGGCCGGTGATCGTGGGGATCTCGGCTTTATCGGGCAGAACGATCCCACCGCGCGTCATATGCCGGCTCTCGTCCTTACGGATCAGAATCCGCTTGCCCAACGGTTCGACAAAATCACCCAAGACTGACTCCTTGTGTCGAATGGAATATCCAACAGACCATCGATCTTCCGAGCTGGTCCCGACCGCGCGAGCCGCGAACCTCGGCCGGTCCAGACGATTCGTTATTGTAGCCGCGGTGCCCCCGGCGGATAGAGGCAACAGGCTTAGCCGCCAAGGCCCGGGAAATCTTCAGGCGAGACTCCCGGTCGTCGCCGATTCCCGGCACAATCTGCCCGATACGCGACCGTGATGACCCGTAGGTCGCGGCGATTCGCAACATGACGACGAGGTGATGGTGAACGAGACAACCACCGGGGTGACCGTCGCGGTCATCATGGGGAGCAAGTCGGACTGGGAGACGCTGCGGCATGCGGCGGAGCTCCTCACGCAGTTCGGCGTGCCGCATGAGTGCCGCGTGGTGTCGGCCCATCGGACGCCGAACTGGATGGTCGAATATGCTCAGACGGCGGCGGGACGCGGTTTGAAGGTGATCATCGCGGGGGCCGGCGGGGCGGCGCATCTGCCGGGGATGGTGGCCTCCTTGACGACGGTGCCGGTGCTGGGTGTGCCGGTCCAAAGCAAGGCCCTCAACGGGCTCGATTCTTTGCTGTCGATCGTGCAGATGCCGGGGGGGATCCCCGTGGGGACGCTGGCGATCGGCGAAGCGGGGGCGAAGAACGCGGCGCTCTTGGCGATTCGGATTCTCGCCAACGAACAGCCCGATTTGCGGACCAAGCTGGAGGCGTTCACCGAACTGCAGCGCGACCGCGTGCTCGCCGAGGAACTGCCATGAGCACGCGAACCACGCCGATTCTCCCCGGCTCGACCTTGGGGATTCTGGGAAGCGGCCAGTTGGGGCGGATGTTCGCCATCGCCGCCCGGCGGCTCGGTTATCGCGTGGTGGTCCTTTCGCCCGATGACGATACGCCGACGGGGCAGGTCGCGGACGAGGAACTGCGGGCCGACTATCTCGATCTGAACCGGGTTGCCGAGTTCGCCCGGAAAGTCGACGTCGTCAGCTTCGAGTTCGAGAACGTCCCGGCGGCGACGACGGAAGCTTGCGAGCGGTTCGTCCCCGTGCGCCCGGCGGGCCGCGTGCTGTATGTCTCGCAGAACCGCCTCCGCGAGAAGACCTACCTGCGCGACGCGGGGCTGCCGGTCACGCCGTTTCTCGAAGTGACCGATCGGGCCTCGCTCGATGCGGCGCTCAGGAAATTCGGCACCCCCGCCGTCCTGAAGACCGCCGATTGGGGCTACGACGGCAAAGGGCAGGCCTTGATCCGGCAGCCCGAACAAGCCGCGGCGGCGTGGGAGCAGCTCCAGGTCGATCGCGCGATCCTCGAACAATTCATCGATTTCGACTGCGAGGTCTCGGTCGTCGGGGCGCGAGGCCTCGACGGGACGCTGGTCACCTACGGCCCGATGCTCAATACGCATCGGCATCACATTCTGGACGTGTCGTTGTGCCCCGCGCCGATCGATCCGCGCGTGCATGACGAAGCGCGGGAGATCGCCCGCGCGGTGCTGGAGTCGCTCGACGTCGTCGGCGTGATGTGCGTCGAATTCTTCCTGACGAAGCAGGGCCGACTGCTGATCAACGAAACCGCGCCGCGTCCCCATAACTCCGGACATCTGACGATCGACGCCCACGTGACGTGCCAGTTCGAGCAGCAGGTCCGCGCGATCTGCGGCTTGCCGTTGGGGGCGAATCGGCAACACCGCCCGGCGGCGATGGCGAACCTGCTCGGCGATGTCTGGGAACCGCACCCACCCGACTGGTCCCGCGCCTGCGGCTTCACCGACGTGAAACTCCATCTCTACGGCAAACGCGAAGCCCGCCGCGGCCGCAAGATGGGTCATCTCACCGTGTTAGCGGACACCGTGGAAGGGGCCGAAGCCCGCGTCCGCGCGGCGCGGGAGGCGTTGCAACACCCGTAGTGCTTCATCACAGCTTGATCCGGGG
Source organism: uncultured Planctomycetaceae bacterium (assembly GCA_964427725.1). Classification (GTDB taxonomy): domain Bacteria; phylum Planctomycetota; class Planctomycetia; order Planctomycetales; family Planctomycetaceae; genus DSVQ01. Next base: position 7,542 of record CAYRVS010000213.1, read on the forward strand.
ATGTGTGCCAGTGGCTTCGCCAGTGCGATCTTTCGACGGCGATCCAACTTTAAGCTCGCAGTGGCGAAGCCCGTGGCACCCTAAAAACAGGCTGTGACGAAGCGATCGTCATCGTGCCCTGGATCTTCCGGGTCACGAATCCCCGATGGAAATCTCTCCCAGGATCCGACGATGCCCACCTCGCGCTGGCTGCTGCTCGGTCTGGTTTGGTTGACGCTGCCATCGAACCTTCGGGCCGCGCCGCCGAACGCCGCGTTCGCGCGGCGGCTGTACGTGGCCTGTCCGGGGATTCGGAACTACCTCGAGTTCGGCGGGCATGGGCTGCTGGTCTTCGACATCGACCGCGGCCATCAGTTCGTGCAACGGATCGGCACCCAGGGCTTGGGGGACGACGGCAAGCCCCTCAACGTGAAGGGGCTCTGCGCGCATGCCGGCACCGGGCGAATCTATATCAGCACCCTCACCAAGCTCCAGGCGCTCGACATCGTGACCGAGCGGCTCTTGTGGGAACG
>CAYRVS010000214.1:0-7999 GCA_964427725.1 uncultured Planctomycetaceae bacterium
CGTCCGGGGCGGGTGACCCGGCCTAGGCGTTGATCGAGAATTCATCTTCGACGAGCGCTCTCATAGCGAGGGGCACCGGCCCCTCGCGCGGGCTCCCATCGATCGAAATCGGTGAGCGCGGCCGGGGCGGGTGCCCCGGCCTATACGTTGATCGGGAGCGTTCTGCATACGGCGTTGACCGACTTAGCGGACGGCCTTCACCGTCGCGCTGCGGCGGAACTGGCCCGGGGTGATGCCGGTCTCGCGTTTGAAGACCACGCTGAGGTATTCCGGATGCTGAAAGCCGGTCAGCTCCGCGATCCGTTCGAGCTTGAGATCGGTCTCGGCGAGCAACTGCTTCGCCCGCTTGATCTGGACCTGCCGGATCTCCGCCTGCGGCGAGCGTCCCAGGAACTTGCGGAACTTCCGCTCGAGCAGCGTCCGTGACTGCGGGACATGCTTGAGGACATCGGCGACCGTCACGCCGCGGCAGGCCAGTTCGCGGATCATCCGGACGGCGGCGGCAATTTGCGGATCGTCGATCGCAAGGACATCGGTCGATTGCCGAGTGGTGACCCCCGTGGGAGCGACGAGTGGTTCCGCTTCGTCGCGCGAGCGGCCGGCCATCAGATCATCGAGCAACGCCGCCGCTTCGTAACCCAACCGTTCCGCATTAGGTTGGACGCTGGAGAGGGGGGGATCGCAAAGTTCACAGAGGAGCGCGTCGTCGTCGACACCGATGACGGCCGCCTCTTCGGGAACGCTCCAACCCAACCGCGTGCAGGCGTCGAGGACATGTTGGCCGCGCATGTCGTTGCAGGCCATGATCCCGGTCGGACGGTTCAAGGACGCGAGCCAGTGGGTCAACAGTTCCTGCTGACGGTCCCATGTCGTCGATTGCGGACCGTCCCACGGGGACACGAAGGTCTCGCAGGAAAAACCCATCGGTTCGAGTCGTTCGCGGAACCCCTCGGCCCGCCGCCGTGACCAGAGTTCGCCCTCGAAGCCGCAATAGGCGAAATGTCGGAAACCGCGGTCGAGCAGGTGTTCGGCGGCGAGCCGGCCGATCTGGCGGTCGTCGGAATTCAGCCGAGGAAAGCCCAACGGTTCGAGCCGGTCGTTGAGATCGACGACGGCCAATTGGGATTGATGCAGCCAGCCGGCGAATTCGGGATTCATCACCCGGGTGATGAGCCCCGCGCCGCGCCACGTCTTCAGCCAGGCCGGCGGGGCGGCACCGAGCTCGTGCTGTTCGAGAAAGACCGACCATGGTTCGTGCGACCGCAGATACCGGGTGATGCCCTGCAGGATCCGCCGACCGTAGATGGTGGCGGTTTCAACCATGATCACGACGCTGGGACGCTTCATAGGTGCGAGTCACAAGGTCCGGCGGCGCGGCCGAACCGGGCTGCGGCGCGCCGGGGTTCAGCGCTGATAAATCGGCAGATACCCGTTGTCGATCAGCAGGATCGTCGAGTTGATGGCCGTCACATAGACGGGGCCGATATGCCCTTCCTTCCACGAACCGTTGGCCGACTGAGCCCGCAGGATCTCGCGGAACAAGTCGCGGGAATAGCTCCCCCACGTCTCGTCCCCCAAGCGATACATCACCTGGGCGTAGTAGTAGTGGGTGTAATGCCAATGCCCGAAGAACTGCGAATTCGACTTCGCCGAGCGGATGTGCTTGTCGCAATATTGCATGAACTGCTTGACGAGGTCGTTCTCGTACTCGCCGGAGCTGAACATGCAGGCGATGGCGGCGGCGGTGATGGGGGCCCGCGAGCCGCCGCCGCGAATGCTGTACTGCACCCCGCCGTCGGCCGCGGTGTATTTGCGGATGTACTCGATTCCCCGATCAACGATCTCTTTGGGGACCGGAATGCCGGCGTTGCGGCAGGCGCGTAACCCCTGGAGCTGGGTCACACAAGTCGAGCCTTCGTCGAAGTTGTTGCCATCTTTGGCGGAGACGTAGCCCCAGCCGCCGTCGGGAGTCTGCGCTTCGCCGCAAAACTGGACGGCGCGGGTGAGGACATCCTTCAGTTTCTCGCGTCGGCGGGCGTCCTCCTCCTCGCCGAAGACCTGCGAGAGGAACAGCATCGAGAAGCCGTGGCCGTAGGTGTAGTGGTAGTCGTTGCGGAAGCCGATCAGCCCGTTCGGCTGCGAGCACTCGACCAAATAATCGACCGCGACGCTGATCTGCTTGGCGTACTTGCCGCGGGTGGTGGTGCTCCCCTCGCAAAGCATGGCGTTGCCGGCAAGGGCCGTCATCGCCACCCGGTACTGCCCGCCGTTGGCCTCCCAGTACCCTTGGCGATGTTGTTCCCCCGCCAGCCAATCCAGCCCCTTGAGCGCCGCGAGTTTGGCCTTGGGATCTTTAACGGCGGCTCGCGCCTCCGGGACCAAGCCCGGCAGCACGCTCAAGATCAAGAACCAAGCACCGGTCGCCTGTCGGATCGTCATCGTCCCCTCCTGGTCGCAGCCCATGGGACTCTACTCTAGACCCTGTCGTGAGTTGGGGCAATCGCGGTTGCGTCGCGCGGACGGTTCCGGCGCCCTACGGATCACGCGACATCCCCGCTTGCGGTCGACCGCCGTGTCCGGGTTAAAATGCTTTCTCGCGGACCTAGATTCATTCCGTCATTTCCTGATGGTCCGCGTGATGGCAGGGTTCTTGTCCGGGAGTGAAGACCCATGGGTGGCGCGGCATCTTCGGCGGCCTCGAAGTTCAACACGATCCGGCTTGGCACGCCGGACAATCGCGATCTCGAAGTCAACAAGCTGTTCCGGGCGATGATCGAGATCAACGGCTCGGACCTGCACCTGCAGGTCGGGAAACCCGCGATCCTTCGCGTCCGCGGCACGCTGAAACCGCTGGACATGCCCCCCATCACCGAAGAGCGGATGAAAGAGCTCTGCCTGCCGATGATGGACGAGCGGAACAAGGAAATCTTCTTCTCAACCGGCGGGGCCGACTACGCCCACGTCGTCGAACACAAGGGGGAGAACTGGCGGTTCCGCGTGAACCTGTTCATTCAGACCGGCAAGATGGGGATGGTCAGTCGTAAGGTCGAACGGTCGATCCCCAACTTCGAAGGGCTGTACCTCCCGCCGATCATGCAGGATCTGTGCGTCTACGATCAGGGGATGGTGCTGCTCGCGGGGGTGACGGGGTCGGGCAAATCGACGACGATCGCCTCGATGCTCGACTGGATCAACCACAACCACATCAAGCACATCCTGACGATCGAAGACCCGGTCGAATTCGTCTACACCGCCGACAAGTGTCTGATCAATCAACGCGAATTGGGCTGCGATGTGGTCGACTTCCACGTCGCGATGAAGCACGCGGTGCGGCAAGACCCCGACATCATGCTGGTGGGGGAAATGCGCGACCGCGAAACGTTCGAGACGGCGATGCACGCCGCCGAAACGGGGCACCTGGTGTACGGGACGATTCACGCGTCGTCCGCGCCGTCGACGATCGGCCGGATTCTCGACCTCTTCCCGCAGAGCATGCACAACGCGCTGCGCAGCTCGATGGGCTTCAACATGAAGGCGATCGTCGCGCAGAAGTTGCTGGCGACCATCGTCGACAAGCCGAAGCGCGTCCCGATCTGCGAGATCATGATCTTCAACGGCACGATCCGGAAACTGATCCTCGAGAACGAGGACGAGAAGCTGCCGGCGGCGATCCGCATCGGCAAGGCGGAAGGGATGCAGCAGTTCAACGATTCGCTGTACGGCTTCCTCAAGCGCGAATTCATCAGCCGGGCCGACGCGTTCGAAATTTCGCCGAACTCGGAAGAACTGAAGATGATGTTGAAGGGGATCGACGTGAAGGGCCCGGGAATTCTGTGATGGTCTTTCGATGCCCAGGGAAGGCCTTCCCTGGGCATCCATCGATTGCAGGCATTATCCCTCACACCTTGGTGTGCAACCACCGGCCCGCACGATAACGCCACAGCATCAGACACATCCGCAACGTGTTGTCCGCCCCCAGCCCGATCCACGCGCCGATCAGGCCCCACTCCAGGTAAATGCCGCACAGCCACGCGAGCGGGACGCGGACGCCGAGGATCGAGATCAGCGCGCACAGCAGCGGATAGCGGGTGTCTCCCGCGCCGCGGAGCGTCGAGACATAGATGATCAGCGCGTCGGTGGGGAGTTGATACCATGCCAGCCAGCGGAACGCGGGCGCGCCGATCGCCCCCACCGCCGGATCGTGATGCATGAAGGCATAGATCGATGGCGCGGCGACGTACATCACGATCGAAACCAGCGCCGCATACGGCAGGAACTGGAGCACCGCGACGTGCCCCGTTCGCCGCGCCAAGTCGTACTCTTTCGCGCCGATGAGCCGACCCGCGAGGCTGGAGGCGGCGATCCCCCAGGCCACCGCCGGCAGGACCGAGATGGCTTCCGCGCGCATGCCGACCATATGGGCGGCGAAGGTCGCGCCGTCGAAGCCTCCGCCGTCGAGCCGGGCGATCACCATCAGAAAGAGAAAATGGCCGGTGAACGAAATCAGGCCGTCGATTGCCGCCGGTCCGCCGATGTTCAGAATTCGGCGTGACGTATCTGAGTGCCAGCGCAGATGCCGGAACGGCAGCCGCAGCGGCGACCAACGACTGAGGAGCGCCAACCACATCGCTCCGCAGCCGCAGACATGCGCAGTGACGGTCCCGGTCACGATCCCGGTCACTCCCAGCGTAGGGAGCCCAAACCAGCCGAAGACGCACGCCGAGGAGACCACCACGTTGACGACGTTGGTGAGCCCCAACACGAAGAGCGGCGTCCGCATGTCTCCCGCGCCGCGCAAACACGCCGCGGCGATCAGCGTCTGGCAGGCGAACAACTGGCCGCACGCGTCGTAGCGGAGGTACTCGATGGTGATGGCGGCGGCCGTTCCCGTCATGCCGAGCAGCGCCGCGAAGCGGGGGGCTGCGGTCCATAACGTGACGAGGATGATCAGCCCCAAGCCGGTGGCGAGAGCCAGTGAACGCGCGGTGACGCGACGGGCTTCGTCCCAGTCCCCGCCGCCGCAGTGTCGGGCGACGAGGGCCGCCGCGCCGGTACCGACAAGCCCCGCCATGAGCGAGGCGAGCCAGCCGACATACGCCGCGAGTCCGATGGCGGAGGTCGCTTCGGCGCTCAAGCGGCCGGAGAGGTATACGTCAAAGAACCCGACGCAGAAGGCCAGCAGTTGTTCGGCGAGAACGGGGAGCCCCAACGAGATGATCGCCCGCGGCAATTCGTCACGGCTGGGGAGGGCCCCTCGAACAAACGCGGCGGACGGTGAATTCACGTCGGTTCCGTGGCGTATGGCGTCCGGTCGACGCGATCGATACTTATCCAGCTGCCGGGTTGATGAAACCATCGGCCCGCAGCAGTTCGACCGCCTGACCAAACGCCTCGATCGTGCGGTCGATGTCGGCGTCGGTATGGGCGGCGGAGGTCATGCCTCCCCAACTGAACCAGTCGACCCCGTGGATCAACAGCGCTGCGCGGAAGGCATGCTTGAGCTTCGCGCTCCGCGGTCCGTCGAGCTTCAGATAGTCGCCGCCGTAGGGGAGAAAATCGTCTCCCTCAGGCGCGGGTCCGTCGTAGTCGGGCAGGATATGGATGAACGAGAACTCGCCGTAGGCGACCCACGGCACGCGCTGTTCCCGGAAGACCCGATTGATGCCGCGTCGCAACCGCGCGGCGAGCCGGTTGGCCGTTTCACAGGGCGTTCCCGTCGCGACCAGTTGCAGCGCGGCGACACCCGCCGCCGCCGACAACGGGTTGCCGTTATAGGTGCCGGGATGAGGCATCTTGCGGCCATAGCGGTTGTTGAAGGCGACCGCCTCCAGCAGGTCTTCGCGACCCACCAAGGCCCCGCCCGGCAAGCCGCCGGCGAGAATCTTGGCGAGCGTCGTCAGATCGGGACGCAGGTCATAGACCTGCTGCGCGCCGCCGGGAGCGACGCGGAAACCGGTGATGACTTCGTCCAGGATGAAGAGGACGTCGTGCCGCCGCGCCAACTCGCGCGCCGCGCGGAGATACGCTCCGGTGATCGGCACCTGTCCCCAATGGCCGCCGGTCCCCTCGATGATCAGGCAGGCCGGCTGATGGTCCCGCAGACCTTGTTCGAGCCGGTCGAGATCGTGCGGGGGGATGGAGACAACGTCGGCAAGGACTCCGGGGGCGATGCCGGGAGTCGCCGGGTCGGGACCACCATACGGAGCGTAGGCGGTCGGGACGAGAAAGTCGTGCCAGCCGTGAAAGTGGCCGGTTAGCTTCATCACCTTGGGGCGACCGGTGACCATCCGCGCGATACGGCAGGCCATCAGGGTCGCTTCGGTGCCGCTGCTGGTGAAGCGGACGCGCTCCGCGGAGGGGACCAACCGTTGGACTTCGTGGGCCCAGGCGAGTTCGAGTTCGTGATTCGCCGCGTAATGCGTCCCCCGCGCCATCTGCGTTTGCACGGCGGCGACGATCGCGGGATGGGAATGGCCGAGAATCAAGGAGCCATGGCCGACCCAATAATCGAGGATCGAGCGGCCCTCGACGGTCGTTTTCGTCGCCCCGGTCGCATGGTCGATGAAGACGGGGAAGGGTTCGAGATACCGGCCGTCGTGAGTGACGCCGCTGGGGAACGTTAGTCGTGCGGCGTCCGCCAACTCCGCCGAGCGGGGAAAGGTGCGCGTGAACAACTCGGTCAAAGTGGACGCCATGCGTCAATCCGCTCAGGAGGTCACGCCGACACGCGCGAATCAGTGAATCAGGAGCGGGGGGAGGTTACTCCCCCCGGTGATGGTCCCATGAACTCGAACACCTCATCGACCCTGGAACCGAGACCACACACCCGGTTTTCGACACTGGTATAGTCTTGGACGCCGACGAATAGCCCGTCTAATCCGAGCCGGGGACTCGACGGAAAGACCACTGACGGAGCCAGTGGCACACGGCCCTGGGGAGAGCCCGCTGACCATTCGAGTGTCGATCACTGCCGCGTGACGTGGAAATCGCCCCCGATGTTGCGCCACATCGAGTGGACGTGGTTGGCGTCGTTCTGTGTGTTGTTGTATTCGATCACGAACGTCGGCCCTTGGACCCGGTAGTGATGCCGTTGGTTCAGGTCCGCGTCGCCCCACCACGCGAAGGTGATCTGGTCGAGCCCGGCGGCGTTGATCGCGGCGCGACGGTCCTCGGCGACATCGGCCGGCACATTCTTCAGGTACTCGCCGACCAACTCCTGCAGGAGCTCCTTCTGCTGGGCCGACATCGCGGAGACGGGCAAGCCCTCGGGCGCGCCCACGACCGGTTGCGGTGCGCCGGGACCGGGGACTTCATCGGGGGCGGTGCGGCTGATCCAGGCTCGCTTCGATTGTTCGGCGTCGCACAGTTTCAAGATCTGCCGGGCGACGTCCTCTTCCCGTCCCAGCACGCGGATGGCGCGGCCCGGGCCTGCGACCACTTGTCCCGGATTCGCGCCGAAGAACTCGGGAGTGCTCGAGACGACTTTGCCGTTCTCAATCGTGAAGTTGAGCGAGAGGTGATGGCCTTCGAGCCGCCAGCCCCACGTCCCGGTCGCCGCCGGGGTCCCGAAGACGCTGAGGTAATAGTTGTTGGGATCGCGACGATTGCGGCGATACTCGCGCTCGCCCCCTTCGAGGAGATAAAGCACCTCTTCCAGGCTCATCACGTTGAGGGTCTGATCATAACCCGCTTCGGAAAGGCCGCTGCGGATCATGCCGTGCGCCGCGGCGAGCGGGGCTCCCTCAAGGGCTTTCAGGGGCAGCCCCTTCCGTTCGCGGGGAATGAAGTGCCAATTGAGTCGCTCGGGGTCGGCGAAGTCGAACTGGCACTGATCCCATTGCTCGGGAGTGATCGCGGCTTCAAACTTCGACGTGGCCGCGAGCATGGCTTGGCCGCTGGGCGTGGGGGCGGGGGCCTGCGCCACAAGGAGCGCGCCCAACGTTCCCACAACCAGCAGCGACAAGGCGAATTTGCGAGCGTTCATGAGCGGGTCTCGATC
>CAYRVS010000215.1:0-7985 GCA_964427725.1 uncultured Planctomycetaceae bacterium
TGCGCTTTGGCGAACGCCGTGTTCAAATCCTTCCACAACTCGCGCGTCGGATCGTTCGCGACATTGAGCAACTCCACGGCCGCGGGAGCCGCCGCCGCAGGGGCAGTTCCTCCTCCTCCTGCAGGAGCCGACGGGGCTTGAGAAGCACAGCCAACAAGGGTGACGAGCAGCATTCCCCCCAGCAGGGTGGACAGTGATCGGGACACGGGAACTCACTTGAACCAGGGGAACAGGGGGAAACCAAGGGATGACTCAGGCCACCATCGCCGATTTCGTCCATCAGATCGGCCGTTGATGATCTCCTACAGACCAACCAGGTGGTGCTTGATCGTCGCTCAAGAACCTCTCAACGACCACGGATCACTTCCGGCGAAAAATTTCCACTCATGGAAACTTGACCCCGACATCATCCGGCATCGCCCTTGAAGACGTGGTCCACCGAAGTTGAGCTTGGCATTTCGTCGCAACACCATGCCGTCAATTGTGTTGAGATTCTATTTGTGACGGATTGTCCCACCATCATTTGGTTCATTATTCAGCCATCAAATTCATCCAGCCACACAGTGACGAAAGTCATGCCAGGTCGGTAGGTGGCATGCGGCATCGCTTGCCACCTCCGAGAAATACGGCGCGACAATTGGTTGCATTCAGTCAGTCCAAAGGTCAGCCGGCCCTCAACCGCCCGATTGCCGTGCGATGCGTTGGACCGCGTCCGCCAGCCGATCGACCTCTTCCCGCGTGTTGTAGAAGCAGAGCGACGGGCGGACTGTCGCCTCCAGCCCAAACCGACGCAACGAAGGCTGGGAACAGTGATGACCCGACCGCACCGCGATGCCCGCCAAATCGAGCTGACGTCCAACATCTTCCGGGCGCTGATGCTTCAGGACAAATGACAAGACGCCGACCTTCTCGGCCGCCGTCCCCACCAGCCGCAGCCCCGGAATCCGGACGAGACGTTCGGTCGCATAGTGGAGCAGTTCGTGTTCATAGGCGGCGATCTGGTCGAGGTTGAACTGACCCAAATAGTCGAGGGCCACACCGAGGCCGATCGCGTCGGCGATATTCGGCGTCCCCGCCTCGAACCGCGCGGGAGGCTCGTTGTAACGGGTTTCCTCAAACGTCACGTCCTGAATCATGTTTCCCCCGCCCTGCCAAGGGGGGAGGTCGGCCCAGGCCTCCTTCGTGCCATACACCGCGCCGATGCCGGTCGGACCGAAGATCTTATGCCCCGAAAAGACGAAGAAGTCGCAACCCAGGGCTTGGACGTCCACGGCGAGATGCGCCACGGTCTGGGCGCCGTCAATCAACACGGCGGCCCCGTGCCGCTTCGCCATGGCGATCATGTCGGCGATCGGCAGAATCGTCCCCAAACTGTTCGAGGCATGCGTCAACGCCACAAACTTGGTGCGCGGACCCAACAGCGCCTGATACGAATCGAGCAGAATCTCCCCGCGGTCGTTGACCGGTACGACCCGCAACACCAAGCCTTTCTCCCGAGCCAATAGTTGCCAAGGAACGATGTTGGCGTGATGCTCGAGGGTCGTCAGGACGATTTCGTCCCCCGCCTGCAGATGCTTGCGACCGTAGGTGTTCGCGACCAGGTTGATTCCCTCGGTTGTTCCTCGCACAAAGACGATTTCCTCCGGGGAACCCGCCCCCAGAAACTGCTGAATGGTCCGGCGGGCCCCTTCATAGCCATCGGTCGCCCGGGCGGCGAGCGTGTGGGCCGCGCGGTGAATGTTGGAGTTGTCCCGTTCGTAAAACCGCGACACGGCATCGATCACGACTTGCGGCTTCTGGGTTGTCGCGGCGTTATCCAGCCAGACCAGCGGGTGTCCATGGACCGACTGATGCAACGCCGGGAAGTCGCGCCGGATCGCGGCCAAATCCAGCGGACGCGACCCGACCAGCGCTGCGGCGGTTCCCACAGAGGCGCCGGATGCTCGCGGCGGCTGACGCTCTGGACAGAACAGGGAGGCGTTACGCGAGTCATCGGCCCGAATCCGCGCGATGAAGCCCTTGAGTCCGTCGAGCTCGGAGGGCGCGACCATCGGCTCGGCCGGGAAGAGCGGCTTCGTGATGCGCGGAAATGTCGGTGACGGCGGTACCAAAGGGAGCTGTGATACCGCGTGCCCCCCCGGATGAGCGAAGCCCGTCAAATCGGACGCCGTCGCCGCATCTGTGATCGACGCAACGGGTCTGGGGGGCGTGAACGGTCCACCCGCGAACGGCAACAGAGGTGCACCTGACAAGGCGGGACTGGCAATGTCGCGTGGCAGCATGCTCGAGCTGACATGTGGTGCGGACTGTGGGACGCTGCGGACGTCCCCGCCGGGGGCTCCCACGGGAGCCGACGGCAAAGGCGCGCCCGAGCCGCCTGGCTGCGGGACAGGTTGCGCCGCCATGCCGGCGGCCTCGTGGAACAGCCTGCGTGTCGCGGACGCGACCTGTTCCGGAGTGAGTTGTTGCATCATTCGTGCTCGTTGCCCCCCGATGGCCGAACGGTTGAGGACCGCTCCGCATCATGCCCCGGATTCACCCCTCCGCCGCGTCGTTCAAATTCCCATGCCGTTCTCGAAGCTTTTGGGGCGTCGGCTGTCGTAATCGTGGTAATACCCCACTTCGACGTTCTCCAGGACTGCCAAGGCGTCGTCGGTCAACACCGCGCAGGAGAAGTACAGCGTGAGGAGGTACGAGGCGACCCCCAGACTGTCGAGCCCCATCAGCCGCGCCGACAAGCTCGGCATGATCTCGCCCGGGATGCCGGTTTGATGCAGCCCGACGACTCCCTGGTCTGCCTCGCCGACCCGCAACAGCAGGATGCTGGTGGTGCCGAACCATTGGTTCGATTGATACCGGCTCTTGATTTCCAGCTTGTCGCAGGGGACGAGCGGCACGCCGCGCCACGTGATGACCTGTGTGCCGAAAAGGTTCGTTGTGACCGGGGGGACGCCGCGCCAGGTGCATTCCCGTTCGAAGGCGGCGATCGCTTTGGGATGCGCCAGAAAGAACGCGGGCTTCTTCCAGACGAGGGCCAACAGTTCGTCGAGGTCATCCGGAGTCGGCGCGCCGTAGCGGGTGCTGATCCGCATGGAAGGGTCGGCGGAATGGATCAACCCGAACCGTTGGCTGTTGATCAGCTCCCACTCCTGCCGCTCCTTGATCCCTTCGATGGTGAGCCGCATCTGCTCTTCAAGCTGATTGTACGGGTCGTTGTAAAGGTCGGAGACCCGGGTGTGGACCCGCACCACCGTCTGGACCGACGACAGCGAGTACTCGCGCGGGGTCGCCGTGTAGTCGACGAAGGTTTCGGGAATCTCCACGTTTTCGGCGAAGCCGGAGACGAGGTCGATGTTCCGTTCGCCGTACTTATTCACGGTCGACTGCAATTGCTGGTACCGCGAGATGACCTGCTTGAAGGCGTCCTGGAGGTTGGGGACCTCCTTCAGGACCGCTTCGAGATCCTTGCGCGACAGCGTCAGCAGCACGCAGGGGGTGATCGTGCGGATCGTCACATCGGACGGCTTGTCGGTGACGACATCGCTTTCGCCGAAGTATTCCCCATCGGTCAGCAGGGCCAACCGCAGATTGCTCCCGTGCACTCCCCGGCTTAAGACCTCGACCTGGCCTTGGGCGATGATGAAGAACTTGTTGCCGTCCTCCCCTTCCACGACCAGTTTGTTCCCTAGCGAGACTTCCTCGGTCTTAAAGCGGGTCGCCATCCGGGTGGTGATCGCGGTCGGCAATCCCGCGAACATCGGGACGCTGCGCAGCGCGTCGGGCGAAAAGACCGCCGTCCCCTCCACCAGATCGACGGCGATCCGCTGCGCTTTCGTGAGTTCGACCTTGGTGCGATTGACCCGATAAGTCCCGCCATCCACCTGCACCCACGGGAGCAGGCTGAGGAGCCAGCGGGGCGTGATCGACATCATCTTGGGCGTGGTCTTGGTGGTGTTCGCCAAGTTCCGCGCCACGGCCGTGGTCACGCTGCGTTGAAGCAAATTGTCCGCCATGAGCCTGCTTTCGATCGGTTCGGAGGGTTGGGTAGTTGAAGGATGTCGAGGCGCGCCGCGCATCACCGGGAGGCGCTACGTGGTTTGGAAGAGCGGGGTTGATAGATACCGTTCGCCGCTGTCGGGGAGGATGGTCACGATCGTTTTTCCCGCCGCTTCTGGTCGGGCGGCGACCTTGAGCGCCGCCGCCATCGCGGCGCCGCAACTGATGCCGCACGTGATCCCTTCGATCCGCATCAATTGCCGCGCGATCTCGAAGGCTTCATCATCGCCGATCGTCACGATCTCGTCGAGCAAGCCTCGATCCAGAATGTCGGGCACGAACCCCGCGCCGATTCCCTGAATCTTGTGCCGGCCCGGTTCGCCTCCCGAGATGACCGGACTCGCGGCGGGTTCGACGGCGATCGCCTTCACGGGGAGCCGCTTCTCTTGCTTGAGGTAGCGGGTCACCCCGGTGATGGTCCCGCCCGTCCCCACACCCGCGACGAAGTAGTCGATTTTGCCCCCGAGATCCTGATGAATCTCCGGCCCGGTCGTCTGAAAATGAATCGCGGGATTCGCGGGATTCTTGAACTGTTGGGGCATGAACCAGCCATGTTCCGCCGCCAGATCGGTGGCCCGGGCGATCGAGCCCCGCATCCCCTCCGCCCCGGGGGTCAGGATCAATTCCGCCCCGAACCCCTTGAGCATCGCCCGCCGTTCGATCGACATCGTTTCCGGCATCGTGAGCGTCAATGGGTACCCCCTGGCCGCGCAGACAAACGCCAGGGCGATCCCCGTGTTCCCGCTCGTCGGTTCGATGACCCGCGTCCCCGGTTTCAGCAGTCCACGCTTCTCGGCATCCCAGATCATCGCCGCGCCGATCCGACACTTGACGCTATAAGCCGGGTTGCGGCCCTCGATCTTCGCGTAAATCTGACCGGGCAACCCTTCGGCCAGCCGGTTGATCCGCACCAGCGGAGTCTTGCCGATCGTTTCCGAGTTGTCACGAAATGCCGCCATGTCACCCCCCCCAGGCGATTGATCGCCGGTCTCCATCGATCCGTACCCAAGATCCGTCAACGCGGCACCGCGCGGTCGGCATCGCCGGGCACTTCGCCCGGGCGCGCCTCGCGAACGCCTCAGATCCCGCCCCCCGCCTCAAAACTGTGCGGAAAATGCTGATCCATCTCGATCGCGGGGATGCATTGACCGGCCCGCGCCACGATCCGCGCCGGCACGCCCGCGACCGTGCACCGGGGCGGCACCGAATCCAGGACCACACTTCCGGCTCCCACCTTCGCGTAGGCCCCGACCTCGATATTCCCGAGCAGCTTCGCCCCCGCGCCGATCAAGACCCCCTGACGCACCTTGGGATGCCGATCTCCCGTGTCTTTGCCGGTCCCCCCCAACGTCACCTCGTGCAGCAGCGAGACATTGTCTTCGACCACGCTGGTCTCGCCGATGACGATCCCCGTGGCATGATCCATCAAGATCCCCGACCCCAACCGGGCCGCCGGGTGAATGTCGACCCCATAGGCCGTCGCGATTCGATTCTGGAGCAGCACGGCCAGATCCCACCGCGCGCGACGCCACAACACATGAGTCACGCGATACGCCTGCAGGGCATGAAAACCCTTGAAGGACAGGAAGGGAATCAGATAACCCCGAACGACCGGATCCCGCTCGCGAATCGCCCGCAGATCGGCTCGGATCGCATCCGCGACCGTGCCGTCGAAGACCTCGACGAACAGCGACTCCAACAGACTTTCAGGGAGCGTATCATCCGATAACCGCGAAACCAAGACCTGTGCCAACGCCGTCGAGAGCCGATCTTGGTGTAAGATCCGACGGGACATCACGCCGGCGACGGCCGGGTCATGGTCGGCCGCGACCAACGCTTCATGACGCACGGCTTCCCAGATCGGATCGAGGGTCGGGGAGCGGTCCAACGGGGCCGCAACCGACTCGCGCCGGGCTGGGATCACACGGGATTGTGAGTCGGCCATGAGCTCCCCCGCCATATCTAACACCTACAAGATCGGTGTAATATCATGGTTGGGACCGTGCCTGTCAACCATGGCGTCACATTTTTCCCAATCGACAATTTTGACAATCACGCCAGGCCAGTCTCGCTCTCGAAGAAACCGTTCCCTCCCATCTGCTGGTGTCGCTGGCGTCTTCCGCGTGATGCGATCGGGTCGGCGGTTGATCGTATTGCGGCGCGAGAGGCCTTCAAGCGGATTCCTCACGGGAATTTTTGAGAAAATCAGACAGTGTGGGATCGCGTATCCGAGCGGATCGCCGCCGCGCCTCAAGCGGGAGATCGAGGACTCGCGTGTCCGATGGGCCTCTGGAACACCCGAGAAAACAAGGTGAAATCCGTCATTCTGAAAAAATTTCCGGAAAAAATCGGATAACGTTATTGACAGTCGGAGCATGGCTCCGAATAATAGCACCAAGTAGATGGGCGATCGAAAAGCAACGCCTGTTCTGACCAATTTCTTGTGCTGCTGACTGGTTCACTAGAGGCATGCACGCAGACTCCGGGAGTCGCGTATGAACCACCTCTGTTGTTGTTGAACTCAGCGCTTCTTTGTGTGGCGGGATGTCGAGATGCGCTCGGCTCCTCCGTCCCTCCCTATGTGCCGATTGGCGGCGGTTCGGCGCGGTTCTTCCGTGTTCGGATTCGCCGGGCCTAAGCGGCCGCTGAGTGCTGAC
The DNA here is from genome assembly GCA_964427725.1 of uncultured Planctomycetaceae bacterium. Lineage (GTDB taxonomy): Bacteria > Planctomycetota > Planctomycetia > Planctomycetales > Planctomycetaceae > DSVQ01. The sequence goes on from CAYRVS010000215.1 coordinate 6,714, forward strand.
GGTCGGTGACCATTCCGTCCGCGACCGCGCACGCGTCCTAGTTCCGTCTCGCTCCGGCGGCAGCGGTGGTTGTCGCGGTGCGTCCCAATCACCAGGCAGGCTCCGCCGTGGTCCCGCCTACGGTCCGCGCCTGCGTTCTCAAGGAGTTCGCTTACCGTGCCTCGATTCCATTCACCACGCCGTGGCTTCACCCTCATCGAATTGCTTGTCGTGATCGCGATCATCGCGATCCTGATCGGCCTGCTGCTGCCCGCCGTGCAGCAAGCCCGCGAGGCCGCGCGACGCACGCAGTGCCGCAATCACCTCAAACAGATCGGCCTCGCGCTGCACAACTATCATGACACATACGGCACGCTCCCCCCGGGGGTCGTGCATAAGGTCGGCAATCAGAACGTCGCCGCCTTGGGTTCGTACGGCTGGGGATACTTCATCCTGCCTTACCTGGATCAGGGAAATCTGTTCACGACCTTGCAATCGGTCGGGTCGGATCTCGATCTGGTGCTGCGCAACACGGCCGATCCCAATCGAAACCTGGTCTTCGCGCGCATCGGCGTTTATCGCTGCCCCTCGGACACCGCGCCCGACCTGAATAGCCGCCGGGAATGGGACGCTCCCTACAGCGCGTTCTTCAACAATCAACCGGTCCATCTCTCGACGTCGAACTATGTCGGTGTCTCGGGCTCGCGCTGGTCGACTCCCGAACAATGGATCGTGCAGCGGATCGACCCCTGGGGTTCGTTCTGGGGCGACAGCAAAGTCAACCTCCGCGACTACACCGACGGCAGCTCCAACACCTTCGTGGTCGGCGAGCGGGATTGGAATCTGGGCTGGGCGGCCAATTGGATTGGGCAACGGAACTACAACGGGACCGGCATCTGGGGATCACGGCAGAATCTGGCGATTCTCGACGTGAAGATCAACGACCCGGTGTTGCAGCCGAACGGGAATCCGGCCGTCTCGCGCGGTTTCAGCAGCCGGCATACCGGGGGAGCCCACTTCCTGTTCGCCGATGGGCGCGTGCAGTTCCTCAGTGAAACCATCCAATTCAACAACGTGAACCCCAATCTCGCGACGCCGGCGGCGACGTTGGGGCTCTTCCAGCGGTTGGGCCGTCGCAACGACGGTTTGGTCTTGGGGGAATACTAACCACCGATCAGTCAGCCCGGAGCGCGGGGGGAGGGCGTAACCCCTTCCCCCTCCCCCGGCGACTCCAACTTGGGATCGCGATCCCACATCGACGAAAGGAACCGTGAATCATGACAAGTATGACGC
>CAYRVS010000216.1:0-7976 GCA_964427725.1 uncultured Planctomycetaceae bacterium
CACGGAAGTCCCGGATCGACGCCGAGGGTGATCACGCCGTCACGGTTGGAGATGAGTCGGCGGGCCGTCGGCGGGGTCGCGGGTTCGTCGAGGAGGCCCTGCGTGACATCGACCTCGTGCGCCACCAGAGGTCGCGGGGGCTGGGCGAGCCCCTGCAGCTCGACGCGGGTGTGTGACCATTGCGGCCGGGTGGCGACCGCGACCAGTTCGACCCGGCCGCGCGGCCGACTGGTGAGCGGGCTGCGCAGACCGCTGACCACACGGGCCGGTCCGCGACCCGCCGGCGGCTTCTGCAGGACATACAACGTCAGCGGGACTTCGGTGACCCGCTGCGGCCGGCCCTCTTTGGTCCGGAAGACGATCCACGGGGCGAAGAGCTCGGTCTCGCGGAGCAGCGCGCAGGCGGGATCGGCCTCGGCGAAGGCCGCGCCGCGCACCCGCAATAGCACCTCGGAGTCACCGCTCTTTTCCCAAATCGCTTGCGGGCGGAAGAGCTCGGCCATCGTCAGGACGATGCGGGCGGGGAGGTCGCGCGGGTCGGCGGCGACGAGTTCCCGGGTCGGCGACTGGTGCGCGAACAATGGCTCCTCCGCGCTCACGGTCACCCGCGCTTCGCCGACCCGCTTGGTGACGATCAGGTCGTACCGAACATCGGGCGCGGGAGCGTCGGCCGCGGGCTCGTCAATGTCGACGATCCAACGGCCGCCGATCGCCTTCGCGATCACGGGCGGGAGGGCGGCTCGCAGCGACTCGGTGAACGATGCCGCGGCGGAATCGGCGGCGGACAACCGGACCGCGACGCGATACGGCTGGTACTCGATCGGGTCGACCCAGTTCGAGGCGGGGGTGTCGGTCGCGGCGCTTGGAGCGGCGGGGGGCGGGGATGAAGTCTCCTCCGCGGCGGAAAGCGACGCCAAGCCCGCGCACAGGATGGAAAGACCGCCGCCGAGACGGAGCCAACCGGTCATCACGGGGTCTCCGTCGGGAACCACGATTGCAACGTCCAGCGTTCGACGTCGTGGTAGGGATGCATCGGTCGCGCGGGGAGGTTGAGGAATCTGCGGCGAATCGTCAGGTAGTCATCGACCTCCCACAAGGGTATCCAGCGGGCCTCGGTGAGGAACTCGGCCTGAATCTGATGGAGCAGCCGAATCGCGGTGGGCCAATCGACTGTTTGTTCCAGTTCCCACAATCGTTCGCGCAGCCAGTGGGGGTAGACCGCGAGCTCGTTCCAATCGGTGCTTCCGGACGGATGGAGCAGCTCCCAGAGCTCTTCGATCGGTTCCTGGATTTGCAGCGTGCGGTAGGCGAGGTCCCAGGGCCCGCGATCCTCCGGCCCGACGACCTCCACGGTCAGCCCGACCCGTTTCCAGGCGGCGATCAGTTCGGGGACCACGCGATTCGTCAGAGGATCGCCGGGGACCGACAGTCGCAACGCCGGGAGCCCTTCGGGACGTTGCTTGCGGGTGGTGGCGGCGAGCGAGGCGGCGCGCAGCGGATCGTAATCGGGCTGGCGGAGCTGCGAATGATAGGCGGTCAAGACTGACGGGAACGGGCCGGTCGATAACCGGCCATACGTCAATGGAGCCCCTTGCAGCAGCGTTTCCGCGAGGAGCCGTTCGCGCGGCAAGGCATGGAGCAGGGCGCGGCGGAGCGAGGCGTTGGTCGCGAGGGGCGATTGCGGATGAAGCTGTAGCAGATGGGTTCGCGGCAAGGCGAGAGGCTGCACCAGGAACCGTTTGTCGGCCGAGAGCGCGGGGAGATCGGCCCATTCGGTCCAGGGGAGCAGATCGAGTTCGCCGCGCAGCATCGCGCGGCGCAGCGCGTCCCAGTCGGGATACGCCTGTTCGGAGACCTCCGCGACATGCCAGCCTTCGGGGCTCGGCCGCTGCGGGCGACTGCGGACGAAATGGGTGCTTTCGGGGGAACGGCTCGACAGCATGAACCGCTGCTGCGCGGGACTCTCGTACGCCGCGGGGAGGAGCTCATCCGACGGCTCGTTCGGATCGAGGGGCAAGCTGAAGCGCAACCGCGATTCGATCCGTAGCGGGATCCGCGACAGCGTGAGGGTGAACTCGGTCGGCGAGTTCGCGCTCAATCGGACCAGGTCGCGCTCCCAGCGGGCGTCGTAATCGGCGGAGTCCGGCGTGATCCGCCTCGCCAACGCGCGCAGGATCGCGCCGCTGGTGATCACCGGCCGCGATTCCCATTCGGCCCGGCGCTCGATCAGGCGGACATGGACCTCGCGCCCCAGTTGTCGCGGCTCCCACGACTCGACGAACCGCGAGCGATATCGGACCGTGCCGTCGCGGACCCGTTCCGCCTCGAACAACGGCAACGAGGTGAGCGCGTGACGCCGGTCTTCGGTCATCGTGCGGAACGGATAGTTCCCCGATTTCGGGCCATCGGCGAGCTGTCCGACGCGGACCCATTGATGCCGATCGATCAACTCGCGATGGGCGTCCTTCAGGTTGGGGAGGTCGGGCCAGATGCGGGTCGCCCGTTCGATCAAGAGAAAGGCGTCGCGATGTTGTCCATCGCGCTGGGCGGTCCGCGCCTCTTCGACCGTCGCGCGGGCCTGCGTGCTCAGCCGGTCGGTCCACCGGGCGGCGACCTCGTGCTCGGGGTGCAGCCGCTTGAGTCGGGCAAGGAAATGCCGGGCGCGGCGATAGTCGTCCGCGGCGACCGCCTGGGTCAGCGCGCCATCGACCGCGCGGCCGTTCATCAGCGACAGGTCGGGATAGTCCGGCTGCAGCTTGAAAAGCTGTTCGCCGTTGACGAGGGCCCGCTCGAAGTCCCCTTGCGCGACGAACTGGTTCCCCTCCAACAGCAGGAACCGCAGCGTCTGGTCGCGCGCGCCGGGCCAATTCGGATGGCGTCGTTCCACGAACAGCAGCAGTTCGTACGCGGGGCGCAGGTTTCCCGCGTCGAGCTCCAGCGCGATCCGGCGGAGGATCAACGTCTCGAAGTGGAGAATCTCCTTGATGAACCGCGTCTCGATGAGGTACTCGGGGTCTTCGCTGCGATCGAGGAGCGTGACGGGAAGCCGCTTGAGTTCTTCGAGCCGGGCGAGCTTGGCGGGCAACTCGCTTTCCGGGGCGAACCGTTTGAGTTCGGTCTCGAATTCGAGCTTGCGGGCTTCGAGCGTCCCCGGTCGGGGCTTCACCGGCTCGATGAAGATCACGTCCTGATTCTGCAGCACCAGCCAGTCGACCGGTTTGCCGTTGAGGAGTTCCTCGACGGGGGGGATCGGCAGGTGATCGAGTTTGGGGAGCGCGGGTTCCGGTTCGGCCGGCGTCACGGGAGGGGGTTCGACGGCTGGCGGCGTCTCTTGCGCGAAACCCCATGGTCCCGCGACCAACAGCAGCGACAGCCCGGCGAGAACGAGTCGCCACGGAGTCCGAGGGATCGAGGCCGCGCGCGTTCGCGTCATGGCGCGGGCTCCCCGGCGGGACGCGGGACTTGCCATAACGTGCCGTCGCAGGCCACGCCCCATAGATCCTCTCCCACGCGGACCAGTCCGAGCGACAGGGCTTGCGGGAGGGCCGTCGTTTCACGGACAGCGCCGGTCGCGGGATCGCACGACCAGACATCCCCGCCGGCCGCCGCGAACCAGAGCTCATCCCCGACACGAATCGGCGTCCCGATCGGTTGTCGACCGTCGAGGGGTTGGGCCCAGAGTTCCCGCAGCTCTGCCCCATCGAGCGCGCGGAGGGTCTCGCGATCCCACACATAGAGCCGATCATCCCGCCATGCGGCTCCCGTCAATTCGGCGGGGGCGGTCCATTCGGCTTGGGGTTCGAGGGCGGCGGGATCGAGCTTGCGAACCTGTCGTTCCGTGTCGCAGACGATCACCGCGTCCCCCGTGGATAACAACGGCAGCATCGGCAAGGCTTCCAAGGTCACGACCGCCACCTCGGCGAGATGGGGCGCGTCTCCCATTCGCAGCTTCATCCGTCGACAGGTTCCTTCCGCATCGATCGCGAGGAACTCGTCGTCCGCCGTCCGGATGAGATGAGTCCATTTCGGGCTGACATCGACCTCGACCGGCGCCTGCCAGGGTTCGACCTTCGGCCCGCCGGCGTTCGGTCGCAGCAGCAGCTTCCCCGCCACGGGGAGGATCAACCCTGCCGCGAGATCGACTGGGGGTTGTTGCAGCGGCGCGGGAAGTTCGATCGGGGCGACGACTCGGCCGCCCGGTTCGACCAGCCAGAGCTTCGGCGTCTTGCCGCCGATCGCCATCGTCAGGCGACCATCGGACAACGTTCCGACCAGCGCGGCTTCCGGGAGATCGGTCGGCCATTCCAGGTCGACCACGCCGCTTCGTTCGATCCCGCCCGTGGTCAGCCGCGAACTCCCGACATTCAGGATCAGCCCCGATTCGGTCGCCGCCACCACGTTCCCCTGCGGTCCGACGGCGACCGCGCGCGGTCGGCCGCCGATCATCGTCCGCCACGTCCCCGCGAGCGATTGGCGATCGTGATTCGTCAGTTGCACCCCTTCCATCGCGCGGCCGCGCCGCCCCACGAAGAACTGCTCCCGCACCAGTTGCAGCGGCTGCGCGGTCAGCCCCACCGCGACGAAGTTCGGATCCATCCGGATCGAATCGGTGGCGATCTCGAACCGGCGAAACGCGGTGCTGCTCAGCCAGAATTGTTGATCGGGCCCCAGCATCACATGCAACGGTCCTTGATAGCCGTCCTGCACGCGATAGACCCCCACCGGCGTCAATTCCGAACGTCCCGCCGCGTCGTTCACCACAAACGCGGCGAGCCGTTCCCCTTGCAGCGGGACCACCAAATGGGGTCCGCGCAGCGTCGGGGCGTCGAAGACGAGTCCATCGACCCGCTGCACCAGTTCATCGGGGAGTGGCGCGGCGGGGTTGGCGGCATTGAACAATCGCAACCGGGCCGACGACGCGCGATCGTTCTCGGCGCACAGCAGCAACCGCCCCATGGCCATCAACGGAGCTTGGATGCTCCCCGGGGCGTGGTCGGTGAAGGTGACCGTCGCGCACGCCAACGGCCGTTTCGTCAACGCGTAAATCAAACCGCGTTCGCCGGGGACGAACAGAAATTGCCGCGTGCCGTCGAGGACCGGCGGCCCGGCGAGGGGTTGCGAGAACGTGAGGGCCGCCGAAAGTTTGCCCGTTTCCGCGTCGAGCCGCACCAGCTTCCGCGAGGCGAGCGTCAGATAGATTTGGCCTTCATCGACCAGCGGAGCCGCGACCGGGACGGCGTCGAGCGGTTGTCGCCAGAGCGTGGCGCCGGTGTCGGCCCGCAGATGGAGCAGCTCGTTCTTGCGGCGATCGAACATCAGCCAACCGACGACATCGCCGCGAGTTTCCACGGGATGGAACGGGGGCTCGAAGCCGAGAACCTGTCGCCATGCCGTTTCCCCCGTCATGGTGTCGATGGCGTAGCAACTGTCCTGCGCGAGGAGTGAAACAAACCGCCCCAGTGAGGTGTCGGTGGTCCGAGAACGGGCCAGGAACGTCGGCAAGACCGAGCGCGGCTCGGCGGGGGGCGGATCGGTGAGCGCGGGGACGTCGAGATCGGCGACCGTGACCGCGGCGACTTCCAGCTTCAGCGCCTGCTGCAACCCCTCTTCGACTTGTTTGTCGCGCCGATAGACCGGGAACTTGCGCAGCAGCCCCTCGCGCGCGGCGAGGGCTTCAATCGGCCGCTTGGCGGTCAGCTCGGCCTGCAACAGCGCGACCGCCGCGTCACGCGCCTTCTGCTGGGCGATCGCCGCGTTCGCGCGCAACGTCGCCTCCTGGACACGGGCGAGAAACGCATCCGCCGGCGCTTCCTCCGTCGCCGACCGCTCGACGAGCTGCGCCGCTTCGGCGGAGATCGGCAACAGCGTCTCGTCTTTGATCTGTTCCGCCGTCTGCGCCGCCCCGAGCGCGATCTCCTCCGCATATTGACGAATCGGGGCTTGCAGGTCGGCGTAGCTGTCGGTGTTGCGGAACTCGCGGATCAGACTTTGCAGCCGCTCCCACGCCAAGCCCCAGGCGGGGGTTGCGCCGCTCAGTTCCTTCTGCACTTTCGCCTTGGCGATGCTCACCCGCGCCGTCACCGCCCGCGCGCTGCCGGGGTATAGCGTGGCGAATTTCTCGAACTGCTCGATCGCCTGCGTGTACTTCGCCCCCGCCAAATCCGACTCCGCCGACGCATACAACCGCGACGACGCCTCGCGGCCCATCTGAAACCATAAGGTCCCCGCGATCAGCAGCAGCGCGACGCTCCCGCCGATCGTCGCCAGAATGAACGGCGACTTGAGAATCTCCTGCTCGCCGGGACGTTTACGGCCCCCTTGCAGCTCGCGGCCGATTTGGCCCACCATCCCCTGCGGTTCGGGAGGGGGTGGCTTCGGCTTGGCGTCGGCGAATTCCTCCAACTCGGGATCCGACGCCGCCACCATGTCCGACATCGAGAGTTCGGGGAGCGACTCGGCGTAGACCGGGCCCTCGAACATCGACGAGTCGTGCGGTTCCTCGGGTTTCGCGGGGGCCGGTTCCGCTTTCGCGGCTCCCGCGCCGCGCGCCTTGCGGTCGTCCTTGGACTTCCTCTCTTTATCGGGTTTGGTGGCGGGCTTTTCGGGCTCGGGATCGGAGCGATAGGTCAGATCGTACGGGCCGATCCGCAGGACATCGCCCGGTTTGAGGAACGCATGTTCGACGACGGTGCCGTTGAGTTCGACGCCGCGCGCCGTCGCCGCCGTGACTTCATACCCGGATTTGTTCCACCCGATGCGGCAGTGGAGCGCGCCGATGCCGTCGCCGGGGAGGTGGATATCGTTGAACGACTGCGCGCCGATGGCCAGCGGCGTCGTCCGACTGAGGGGAGCGTCGACGCGGCGGCCGTCGGGATACTCGATCTCGATCGCGGGCATGGTGTCCGATCAACCACCGGCGGAAGGGTCCACGGGCCCCATGACGGGAACAGGCCCCAGGAGAGGACAACGCCGACCGACCCTCGTCGACCACGCCATTGGGACGTCTTTTCCCCCCAAGGTCAACCACGCCACTTCCCGCGATTGCCCGCGCGAGTCGCGGGGGGCTTTCGCCCAAGGAGCGGCGCGGCGTCAGCCCGCCGTGCGAGGCGAAAACAGACCTCGACGCCGATGTCTCGTGCTCCTTGCTGATTCGCCGATCACGGTCGATCGTTCAAGCTTGGCGGACACGGCGGGCTGACGCCGCGCCGCTCCTTGAACGCGGTGAAGCGTTTTCCGCCGGCGAGCGGTGTTACGGCGACGGGGCGGTGACCTCGGTCGACGTCGCGACTTCCTGCGTGGCTTTCGCCGCAGCTTGGCGGCGGGCGACGATCCGCTGTCGTTCCCGTTCGCGCTGATCGGCGCGGGCCTGCCTTCGGACCTCGTTCTGCACCGCTTGCCGCTGCTGGGCGGCTTGCTGCTGCTGCGCCAGTTGTGCTTGGAATTGCCTCTGTTGTTGGCGGAACTGGGCTTGCCGGGCCGCTTGCTGCTGTTGGGCCAGTTGCATCTGCGCGAGGAATGCGGCCGCCGCCTGCATGGTCCCGGCGTCACCCCCCGTCATCTGCGCGCCGCCACCGCCCGCGCCTCCCATGCGTCCCCCCGCGGCCATCCCGCCCCCGCCTCCCATCCCCATCCCACCCCGCTGGCATTGGGCGAACGCGGCATCGCTCATCGCCCCCATCGCGGCGACCAGCAACACGCTGATCCCCACCATTTCGCGGACGGTTTCCCCGACAAGACCTCGTGTTCGGCGCATACAGGCTCCTTTCGATGGACGAAGGGATGGCGCAAGGCGATCGGCGTGCGCACTCTCGGCACGGATCGGCCCGCGTCCGACGCGAAACCACAGGCTGATTCTCAGCCGTGGCGGTCATGAACTCTGAAGTTCAACGCCGGCGGGTCGGCGGATTCCACACAAGGAGCGGCGCGGCGTCAGCCCGCCGTGAGAGGCCATTGATGGTTGATGGTGATCCAACACG
>CAYRVS010000217.1:0-7854 GCA_964427725.1 uncultured Planctomycetaceae bacterium
CGCGACGCCGCGCCCGATGCGGCGAATGTCGCGGGGACGTTGCGTTATACGCCCCCCGAACAACTTGCCGGCCAACCCGATGGCCGCAGTGACCTCTACGCGCTCGGCATGACGCTTTATGAGCTCTGCGCCCTGCAACCGGCGTTCAACGAGACCGATAAAACTCGGCTGATCGCCAGTGTCCGCGAACGGACCCCTCCCTCGCCGCAGAACCTCAACGGCCGCTGCCCGGCCCATCTCTCGCAGATCATCATGCAGCTCATCGCCAAGCGGCCCGATGATCGCTTCCAATCGGCCGATGACCTGATGCGCGCCCTGTTGGAGTTCCTCCGCGAACGGGACGCCGCGCCGCTGTGAACGACTCCGGGCGCTGACGCTTCCGGCTCCTATGTCTCGAGAGCCGGAAGCGTCAGCGCCCGGAGCCACATCATTCCGCGTCCGCCACGCGCGTCGACGCTAGCCACCACGCCGCGACTTCCTCGAGCGCCTCGCGCTCTGTCTCCGGAGCCTCCTCGCGCAGTCGCGCCAACGCCCGACTCAGAATCGCGTGCCGCTCCGCCGGGATCGCCAACGGTTCGCGGCCATCCCACCGCGCGAGCAACGTCAGGACCGGCACCCCGGCGACGATCGTCTCGCGGAAGACCGCCGGCTCTTGCTCCAGTCGTTCGAGCCATTTCGGGCCATGCCGATAATAGTGCTCGATCAACCGCGTCCCCTCCGGCGTCCGCTTTAGCACGTCATCGCGGAATCGCCGCGCGGGTTCGAGCCAAGCCCCTTCGAGTCTGTCCGTCGAGAACGGCCACAGGGCGGGGCTCCCACGCACCTGCCGCGCCAACCGTTGCAGCGGGCAATCGTCCGGCTCGTTGATCGTGATCGTCAACACCTTCACCCCGTCCCCGCCGTCATTCGTCGCGGTCAGGTCAACCCGATACACCCCCGCCTGTCGCACCGCTCCACTGATCAGCCCCGTGGTGCTGTTGAGATTCAGTCCACCGGGCAGTCCCGCGGCAGCGAAGAACTTCGGCCCGTTCGTCGCCGTGATCTGATACGAAAACGCCTGATTCACCACTCCCGTCGCCGTCGCGGGGCTGCTGATCACCGGCGGCGGCACGAGGATCCCGTCCGCGATCGCCGCGATCGTCTCCGCCGTGTCGTTCAGCGACTGCGCCGCGAACGCCGGCGTCGGGTCGTTCACCGGCCGCCCCATCGGCACGCCATCAAAGAGAATGAACGGGTTCGAGTGCCGACTGATCCGGTTCGGTCCGTTCGACATGATCGTCGAGAACCGTTGACCACTTTGACCCGTGAAGCTGTAACCGAACGAATAGGGGAAGACCGCATGGGACGGCGTCACGAAGTCGAAATCGAGTCCCTGATTGCTGCCGATCGCCCGCGTGAAGACGTCGTTCTGCACGAAGATCGGCATCGAGACGCTGAACGTCCACGTCGGGTTGAAGGTCGAGAAGTTGTTCAGCCAGCCGAGCGCGGGTTGATCGGCGTTCCCGATGAAGAGATGGACCAGATCGGCCCGATAGTCCCGCCGCAACGTGATCGCGTCGTCCATGATCCCGTCGGCGGCCCGGGTCAAGACCTCCAGGTCGGTCGCGGCGACTCCCGACTCGACATAGTCGACCTTCGCCGTGTGGACCAACCGCAAGACCGCGTCGACGCCGCTTTGCTGATAGGCCTGATTCGCCCGCTGGACCGCGAGATCGGCAACCGCCTCGATCCCCACGTTCCCCCCGCCCGCGAGTTGCTGCGCCTCGCGGGTGTAGAGGATCAGCACGTCGATCACCGGGGGCTCGTTGGGGATGCCGGCCGTTTGCGGGAGCGCGCCAGCCACGCGGGCTTGCGGGATCAGCGCGCGACCAGCAGGGAGTTCACCGTTCTTCGTCCGCCAGAGGAGCGACTTCCCCGTCGACGCGGTCGGCAGCACCAGCCAGCGCTCCTCGGCCGATGGCGCGAAGACCCCCGCGAACCGACCCTCCTCGAACACGCACAGGAATTCACCGGCGGGATCGGTCCCCAACCGCCCGGAAGATATGAACCGATTCGGCCCGACGATCCGCGTCCGTTCAATTTCTCCGGTTAGCGTGGTCCCGGTCCCCGACGGAATCGTGAACCGACACGTTTCCGGCGAAGCCGTACGGATCAATCGTCGCGGATCGCCGCGCCATCGGACCTCCGTCGGGTCGGTTGTCCCCTTCGCCGCGCGAAGTTCACTCCACAACAAGCTTTGTGCGGCGACGTCGCCCGCGGCCGCAAACGCCAGCCAGCCGAGAGAAAAACACCAGCCTGCCAGTCGCAGCCATCGAGGGAACATCACCGACTCCGAGCGCGGGCGCGAGCCCCGGAACAGACAACGTGTCGACGACAGCCTATCGCTCCGCCGCGCGCGACGGCAAGGGGTTGGTTTCGATCCAGACAAACCGGTTGCGTGATCACAGGGATCAGGTCGAACGTGTGCGACTGGCTTCGCCAGTGGATTTTCTCGAGGGAGATCAGGCGTGTTCGCACGGGCGAAGCCCGTGGCACACGAAATTCCTTTCGGTGGGCCGGCGTTTCCTCTTGTCGGTCTGTCGCGGCGGGGGGACGAAAAATTTTTGGCGGACCTCGCGGCGGTTCGGCGCTCTCTGACATGATGGGCCCCATTTCACGTCTCGCAGGGTCGCGCTATGTCTGAACGCACGATTTTCCTCACCGCGTTGGAATTCACCAACCCGAACGACCGGGCGGCCTATCTCGACGCGGCCTGCGAAGGGAATCCCGCGTTACGCCGCGAGGTCGAGGCGCTGCTCCGCTCGCATGACTCCGCCGGCAGCTTTCTCGAAACCCCCGCCCAACCGGGGTCCTCCAGCGAGACGCCGACGCAATTTCTCAGCGCCCAGTCCCAGCAGCCCCCCGAAACACCCGACGCCGTCGCCGCCGTGCTCGAGCTCCTCGCCCCCAGCGACCGCCCCGACGCCCGCGGCCGCATCGGTCATTACGACGTCCTGGAAGTCCTCGGCCACGGGGCGTTCGGCGTCGTGCTGCGGGCGTTCGACTCCAAGCTCCACCGGATCGTCGCGATCAAGGCGATGAATCCCGAAATGGCCGCGACGAGTCCCCCGCGGAAGCGCTTCCTCCGCGAAGCCCGCTCCGCCGCCGCCGTCAAACACGAGCACATCGTCAGCATTTACAGCGTCGAAGAGGAGCCGCTGCCGTACCTCGTCATGGAGTATGTCTCGGGGAAGACGCTGCAGACCTGGCTCGACGAGCATGGCCCGCTCGAACCGCTCGAGGTGGTGCAGTTCGGCCGGCAGATCGCCGCCGGGCTCGCCGCCGCCCATGCGCAGGGGTTGATTCATCGCGACATCAAACCCGCCAACATTCTGTTGGAATCGGGGTTGGAGACCCGCGCGAAGATCACCGACTTCGGCCTGGCCCGCGCCGCCGACGACGCCAGCCTGACCCAAAGCGGCCTGATCGCGGGAACGCCCCTTTACATGGCCCCCGAACAGGCGAAAGGGCAACCCCTCGACAGTCGCGCCGACCTCTTTAGCCTCGGCAGCGTCCTTTACACGATGCTCAGCGGCCGCCCGCCGTTCCGCGCGCCGAACACCATCGCCGTCCTCCGCCGCGTGTGCGAAGACACGCCGCGAGCGATCGGCGAGGTCATCCCCGGCACCCCGCCGTGGCTGTGCGACATCATCGCGAAACTCCACGCGAAAGAGCCCGCCGACCGGTTCCAATCCGCCACGGAAGTGGTGCAGGCGCTCGACGCGGGGTTGGCTTATCTGAAGGATCCGCAACGCGCCCCGCAACCGGCGGTCAAGGTACCGGTCGAGGCCGCCGAAAAGCCCGTTGCGAAGGCTGCCTGGACCCGTACGCAGATTCTGCTGACCTCTCTGATCGCTCTCGGTTTGTTGCCGTTTGCCGGCTGCCTGTTGGTGGTCGTTGCCATGGTGATCCCGGCGTGGCAGTCGGCCAGCCAGCGGGGAGAAGTGCTCCCCGCGGCCAACCTCGATCCGTATCATCGAGTCGTCGAACAAGCGCGGCAAGAAGTCGAAACCAATCGCGAGCTCTTTGCAGCGAAGCGAGTCCCGCTGACGACGCTCATCAAGGCGGAAATCGGGCTCACCGAGGCCGAGTTCAAGCTTGCCGAGGCGCAACAAGACTGGAACCGGCAGGACGAGTTACTGAGTCTTCTCGTCGAACAACACCGACGGCTACTCGACCTCGCCCGCGAGCGATCCGACGCGAAACTCATCCCCAAGTCCGATGTGGTCGCCGCCGAGGTCGACGTCCAGACCGTCGAAGCCCGGCAGCAGCGCTTGCGCGCCACTCACGGTGAGAAGTTGCTCCCGCGAAGCGGACTTCGCAGCCTCGATCTGGCTCAACACGGGAAGTTCGTCAATCCGCGGCAAGATTGCCGGTTGAGTTTTTCCAATACGGCCGCGACGTCGACGGCGAGGATCACCGTCCCGGGAACCGGTCTGCACGATCTGAACCCAACGACGAAATGGAACAACTTCGACGCCCCACGTGTACTGGTCGACGTCCTGGGCGATTTCATCGTCCAGGTAAAAGTTCTGCCGTTTGAGACCTCTCAACCCAAGACGGCATTACGCGAGGGATTCAGCTATCGCGGCGCCGGTCTGATGGTCTGGCAGAACGACCAGACGTTATTGCGGCACGAGCGCGCCAGTGCCGGTGAAATCAAAGAGGGCCGACCGCACCTGCAGAGCGAATGGTTTGCCGAGAAGGAGCAACTCGATCTCCGCTACATTCCGACGATCGAGGGACCGGTCTATCTGCAGATCGAGCGGCAAGGCCACCGGCTTTGGCTCCGCTGGAGCGACGACGCTCGGCAGTGGCACGAAAGTGCGGAAGTGAAGGACCTCGACCTCTCCGACAAATTGCAGGTGGGTCTCGTGGCCATCAATGCCACGTCGCAGCCGTTGGAAGCCGTCTTCGAGGATTTTCGGCTTCAATCGACGCCCTTTAACTCAATCGCTCCCGCCACGCTGACGACCTCATGGCAACCCCTCTTCAACGGTCGCGACCTCGCCGGCTGGCAGCCCAATGACCATTGGAAGGTTGAGAACGGCGTCCTCGTCTCGCGCGTCCCGAAAAATGCGTCGAGCCCGCCTTCCATGCTCGTCACCGAGCGCAACGACTACCGCGATTTCCATGTCCGGCTGGAGGCCAAACTCAATCACGGCGGCGACAGCGGCTTCTTCTTTCGCTTCGGCGACCAAGGGAAGAGCGCCTTGCAGGCCCAACTCACCGCCGGTCCCACCCCGCTCGGGAGCATTCTGAGCGGGCCCGACACCATCGCCGTCTCGGATCGAACCGTCCCGCATGACGTCTGGTTCACGCTCGAGGTGATCGCGAAAGGGCCGGAAATTTCGGTCCTGGTTCAGGGCCAGCCGGTCGTTCTCATGCAGAATCATGGCGACCGCGGCGAAGCGGGCCCCCTCGCCATCGAATCGGGTTTCGCCGGGACGGAAGTCATGATCCGCAAACTGGAGGTCCGCGCCGCTCCGCAGCGCTCCCCCGGTAGCTCGGATGATCCCGTGGTTACGCCCGACGACGAATCGCGAATCGCGCCGCGGATTCTCACGGCGGGGGAACGGACGGCCTTGGTATGGGCGGTGTCCCACGGTGGGCGAGTGGTAACCGGCAAAGGGGAATTAAGAGGTGTTGATGACATCCCGGCCGATCTCAATGTGCACCACACGACCGAGAGCGCGCAGAATGCCATCCTCTCGCTCGATCTTGTCGGACCCGCAGTCAATGATGAGGCGATTGATACCCTCGTCCAACTCCCCCCCGTTGGTCAATTGGCTTTGCTCAATTGCTCCTTGAGTGATCGATCCTTGACTCGTCTGCTCCAGGCACCATGCGGGCGCAACGCCATGGGGTTGATTTTCGTAAACACGCTCCGTTCCGCGAACGCACTCTCCGTGATCGCCACTTTTCCGAAACTCCAGTTTTTGCAGATCAATCCATGTCCACCCCTAACTCCCGAATTGATTCGTTCTTGGAATAGACTGCCTTTGAATCGGTTGGAGCTGACCAAGGCGCGATTGTCAAATGACGAGTTCGCCGCCATCGGCAAACTCAGCGGGCTCCGAATGTTGGAATTGACCGTATCGGGCGTCGATGACGCCGCCTTGATGCAACTTCAATCCTTGTCAGGTTTGGAGTCATTGTACATCGCTCGCCAATCCGGCCAGGGGGATACAACGCTTACCGATGATGGCTTGTCCGGGATTTCCCGGTTCGAGAATTTGTCGATACTCGATCTTCGACAACATGACGTGAGTGACACCGGCTTAAAACATCTGACGGCTTGTCGTCAATTGACGACGGTGATGCTGGAAGGGACACGAGTCACGGAAACGGGCGTGAACGACCTCGCGCGGGCGCTACCGCGCGCCAAGATCAGTTGGAGCGGCGGCATCATCGCGCCGCAGCTCATGCTCGGCCAACGCGACCGGCCCGCCGATGCCCCACTCCAGGCCATCGACTCGTTTGGTGCCGCGCGGACAAACGACTCCGCCTTGGAATTCGACGGCGTCGACGATCACGTCGAGATCCCCACGCTGCGGCTGGAAGGGTTGCCGGAGTTCACCGTCGAGGCCCGCTTCCGGCAGACCCTCGAACCGGGGCAAAAAGGGACCATTCTCGCGGGGCTCAGCGATCCGCTTTTCGCGCTCGATGTCAACGAGCATGGGCAATTGTCGGGCTATCTCATGCGCGGCCGGCTGCCGACGGGCGTGTTCGGGCCGAAGAACATGGATCAGGCGTGGCATCATGTCGCCGCGACGGTCAGCGGCGGCAAGGTCGCGCTGTACCTCGACGGCAAACCGCTGCCGATCGAGGAGCCGTCGTTCGCCGTCGTCACCGACGACGTGAATGTCCCGCGGAACCGCTTCCTGATCGGCGCCGGGCAGGCATGGAACGTCGTGCACCTCATCTATCCCTTCCGGGGCGCGATCGACGAGCTCCGCCTCTCGCGCACGATCCGCCATCGCGGCGAGTATCAACCGTCGGATCGGTTGGACGCGGACGAGGAGACCCTCGCGCTCTATCATTTCGACGAAGGCCGGGGGACCGCTTTGACGGACGCATCCGGCCATGGGCATCACGGCCTGATCGTCGGCGCGACGTGGATCGATGGACCGACCCAGCCCGCCTCGTCGGCGGGGATCGATCTGCTAAACCATCCCGTCGTCCAGCAATCCGCCCACACCGGAAAAGGTCTGCGGCTGGAGAACGGAGCACTCATCTTCACCTCCTCCGAAGCGGACGGCCTCGCGCAGGTGTGGATCGACAAACTGAAAACCCGCCGCGGCCGGGTGCGGGCGGTGCTGCAGGCGATGGACCCGTTGCCGCAAGGGGTGGTCAGTGTCGGCTGGGACTACGCGGGCGGGAACCCGCGCCGGGTCGACGCGGTCCTGCATGCTCCGCAAGGGACCCCGACCGCTTCCGTCTGGGAGTTCGGGCCGAATTTCAACGTCACGCCGCTGGTGGACGAAACGATCGCGGTCGATCTGTCGCAACCGATCGTGATCGAACACGAATTTCACGACGGCGAGGTTCGGGCGACGATCGCCGGTCGGACGGTGACAGCGAAGCTCTCGGCCAATTCCGATCGCCAGGCGTTTCCGTATCTCGGCGTGAAAGGGACCTGGAAACTGACCGAATGGCGGATGGAGGATCTGGAGGGGGCCGAACCGGCGGCAACTACGGACGCCCCGCCCCCCGCGATCGCCCCGTTCGATGCTGCGGCGGCGACAGCCCACCAGGAGGCGTGGGCGAAGCATCTCGGCGTGCCGGTCGAGTACACGAATTCGATCGGCATGA
>CAYRVS010000218.1:0-7829 GCA_964427725.1 uncultured Planctomycetaceae bacterium
GTACGGTTTTCCACTGCACCCGCATCTCGCCGCGAATCCGTTCGGTCAGTTCCGGGGTCAACAGGCTCCCGTGATCTTTCCCCGGGTGAATCTCGACCACGGCGTCGCTCCCCAACGCGGACAGCTCCGCCTGTAGCAGCTCCGCCGCCCCGGTCAGATAGAACGTATCCTGTTCTCCCATAAAGACATGCAGCTTGCCCGCCAGCTTCGGCCCCAGAGTGGTCCATTGATCGTGCAGCCGCAAGCGAATGTCGTACGCCCGCCACGCCTCGGCGGTCATGGGATCGATCCGACCCGTCGCGCGGTCCCACAACCGGCGGGGTTGCCCGGACGCCTCGCGCGGGCCGAAGGCCGCCTCGAACGATTCCAACTGTCCCCCGCGACCGACAACCTGTTCCATCCAGTCGAAGTCGTCCCACCACAAGACGGGTTGCCCCTCCCGTCGCGCGATCGGTCGACGCTGTCGCCGCGGATCGGTCCACGCGTGTTCGTCCGCCCGGTAGATGTTCGCCTGTTGAAAATCGCGGAAGTCGACCGAGTCGGGGGCGGTGCTCCAAACGCCGTCGAACACCTCGGGATAAGTCACCTGCAACCATAGTGACGACCAGCCCCCCGACGAATGCCCCGTCAGGAAGCGGCCGCGCTCAGCGACCCGAAACCGTCGCGAGAATTCGGGCAGCCATTCCGTCACCAAGGCGGTTCCCCACGGACCATTGTTCGCGGAATCGGCAAAGACGTGATGCCCCCAGGGACAACTCGGGTCGAGGATCACTCGCAGAAACTCGATGCCGTCGGCATTCTCCTCCGCGATCGGCTGATCGCGCGAAGCGGCGTGATGCGTGCCGCCGAAGCCGGGGATCGTGAAGATCACCGGGTACCGCCGTTCGGGTTCACGATGATAGCTCGCCGGGAGGATCACCCCGGCGTTGACCGAAACCGGTCGACCATGAAACCGTGTCAGGATCGGCGACGGAACGACGCAGAGGCGGCCCCACTCGGTCTCGCGGAATACGGGAGCTTCCACCAACCGATCGATGACCAACGTGATGGGACCCGGGGAGTCGTCCGTCGGCAGCTCGACGACGGACGAATATCCGTTCCCCGGCCCGCGCCCCACTTCGCGCGACCATTCATCGAACCGCGCGACCGCCTGCACCCGACGGGTCGACTCCGGCCAGGTCGTCAGCCCGCGCGGCAAGGTCCGTAATCCCGGCGTGGAGGGAACGATCCGCAGGGTAGTCTCGGGGGCCCAGTTGGTGACGTCGACCGACGCCATCGGTTCCGGCTGGAACCAATTCGGCCCGAGTCGCGGTTCCCCCGAACCCTTCGAGAAAAACAGGACCACGCGACCGGTGAACGGCGTCGCGCGGACCGCTTGGGAGAACCGGACCTCACACGCCCAAGGCTCCGCCGCGCGACAGGGCGCGACGAACCCACACACCAGCACCAGACCCATCACGCCGCGCATGCCGCGCTTGTCTCCATCAGGCCGGGACGGCGGCGGGGAGGGTGCCGCGCGGTCCGGAGGAATCGAGCCGTCGCGGCCGCAGCGCCAAGACCGCCTCCAGCAGCATCAACACCGCGAGAATCACCAGCAACGTGGTGATGCCGAACAGGACGTAGTCGACCGAACGCAGCGGCCCCGGACCGTTCAGCGTCTTCCATTGCGCCGCGATCATCCGCCCCAAGGCCCAGGTGCTCATCACGTACATGAGGACCGTCGGCACCCCCGCGACCAGCCACACCCACCACGCCCGGCGGGTTCGCCACAACCAGACCGTCACGCCCAGCAAAGTGAGCGCCGCGAGGAGTTGGTTGCTCGCGCCGAAGAGTTGCCAGAAGACCCGCCATAGCGGAATCGGTTTGCCGTCCGCGCCGGTCATCGTCTGCATCACGAAGAAGACGGGGGCCCCGCCGGTGACGAGGGTCCCCAGCCATTTCCCTTTCGCGTCGAACCAGCCGGTCAGTTCCTGGATGATGTACCGCCCCAGCCGCGTGCAGACGTCGAGGGTGTCGTACACGAAGGTCGTGAAGGCCATCAGCGCGAAGGCGACGCCGAGCTGCGGGTTGATCCCCAGGACCTCCAGGAAGCTGCCGATCCCCAGCGCATAGATCAGATTCGGCTGGGGATTCTGCAGCAGCGGCGCATCGGCGGCGAGCCGCATCACGCAGCACAGCGAGACCACGGCGACCATCCCCTCCAGCAGCATCGCGCCGTAGCCGATCGGTTTCGCATCGGTTTCGGTCCGCAGTTGCTTCGAGGTCGTCCCGGATGCGATGAGCGCATGAAAGCCGGAACACGCCCCGCAGGCGATCGTGATGAAGAGCATCGGGAACAGCGTCTCGCCCTTCGTCGTCACCCACCCCTGAAACGCCGTCGACTGGATCGTGCCGCCCCCCAGCATCAGCCCCAACATCCCGCCCAACAGCGCGACGTAAAGAAAGTAGCCCCCGAGATGGCCGCGCGGCTGCAACAGCAGCCACATCGGCACGACCGACGCGATGCAGCAATAACCGAGCAGCAACACGTCCCACGTTTTGTGGGCCATGGCGTCGGTTGCGTCGGGCGTGACCAGCCGCAGCCAAGCCGTGAGATCGAACGGCACTTTCTGGCCGGCCCAGATGGCGACCCCCACCAGCGGCAGAAAGATCACCGTCGCCAGGTTGAGCGACAACTTCGTGTACCGCAGCGCCAGTCCCATCATGATCGGCAGCGCCAGGTACATCAGTGACGACGACGCGATCCCCGCCCCCGTCACCACGTCGCCGTTCTCCAGCGTCTGCCGGCCGACGAACGACGCGGCGGTGATGTCGGTGAAGGCGACGATGATGTAGACCAGCGCGAACCAGACGAACGACAGGAACAGCAGGAACGCCCGTCGCGACATATGTTCGCGGACGACCTCGGCGATCGACCGCGCCTTGTGCCGGATCGACGCCACGAGCGCCGTCATGTCGTGCACGCCGCCGATGAAGATGCTGCCGATCAGGATCCATAACAACGCCGGCAACCAGCCGAACATCACGCCGGCAAGAATCGGCCCGACGATCGGCCCGGCGGCGGCGATCGCCGAAAAATGCTGACTCAACAGCGCGTTCGGCTCGAGCGGGACGTAATCGACGTCATCCCGCAGTTCCACCGCCGGGGTGGCCCGGGTCGGATCGAGTCCCAACAGCCGCGCGAGCAGCGGCCCGTACACGAAATACGCCGTCGTCAGCAAGACCGCGGCGAGCACCACCACCACCAAGAGAGGCATGCGTCGTTCCTTACGTGTGCCCGCGGCACCGTCAGACTCCGGGCCGTGTCCTACGGACTCCGGCCGTGTTGTCCGGGGTGGATCATGCGATTGGGATGGCACTGGCCAAACCGGTGGCACATTCGGATCAGGGATGATCGAAGCACAACCGCAACTTATGGTAAACGATCCCTCCACACGAGAGAACCGCGCCCGACGAACGCCCAGGGCTTTCGCTTGTTGGAAACCGGGGCCACGTGATGCGTCTCGAGACGAGAGCCAAGAGTCTAGGTCATGTTGACAGTCACATCCGGCATGGCGAGGGCGACGGCGAGGTGGACGAAGGACGGGTCGTTGCGGGGGGATTTCTCGCGGCGTGTCGCCACCCGGCGGTCGTGTTTCAGGCGGTTCACGCGGCGTTCGACGAGAATATGGTCCTCGGATTTGGACCGGTCGGATTTCCGCGGCGGTTGGGGGTTCGAGCACGGCGGGATGAACGCCGTCGCGAGGGGGCCTGCCCCACGCTTGGGGCTCATGCGAGGTCGGGGTCGATTCAACCGACCAAAGAGGCGCGTTGAATCTTCGTGACGTTCCTTGTGGCGGTCCCGGTGTACCAACAGTGACAGCCGCGCGTCGAGTGACTCCACCAGCCCGCACGATCTCCTTGGAGCATGTGTGCGGGCGGCGGAGACGGACCTATGGTGGTGTAATCTTCCGGGGTCACGGGGGGGACTGACGTCCCCCCGCTCTTGAGTTCTCCGGCCATCGTTACTTCGCGACTTTGAGCAGCGGCCGCGGTGGGGTGGTGGTACGTTCGGCGCGGGCGATTTGGGCGGAGAAAATGTCGGCGGGCTCTGTGGTCGTTTTCGCGACGATCGTCAGCGGACCGAGCCAGG
The DNA here is from genome assembly GCA_964427725.1 of uncultured Planctomycetaceae bacterium. Lineage (GTDB taxonomy): Bacteria > Planctomycetota > Planctomycetia > Planctomycetales > Planctomycetaceae > DSVQ01. The sequence goes on from CAYRVS010000218.1 coordinate 4,133, forward strand.
GTTCGCCGCGGGTCGATTGCACCGTCAATTTGACGCTCTTGGCGGAATCGCCTGTCGGTTCCGACGTCGCGGACTCCACCGTCACCCCGTCCGGCAGGCCGTCGATGGTCACCTGCAGCGGCTGGTCGAAGCCGAAGCGGCGGTCGATGGTGACGGGGAGTTCGAGCTTCGCGGCCGGCGTGACGCGGTAGACCGAATCAGGGACGGTCAGTTCGACGGTGGGAGTCGGCGGCGACAGGGTGAGGAGGTAGCCGTAGTCGGGTCCGGCGAGGTCGAACCGTTCGCGGATCGTGAGGCGATAGGTGCCGTCGGCGGGGAGCTTGACGGTGGCGTCGAGTTCGTCGTCGCCATGGGGATCGTCATCCCAGGTCTTGAGGACGCCGCCTTCGGAGCCCAGGAGTTCGACCACGCCATCGAGGGGGGACTCGAAAGCGCGGGTGGTGAGTTGGACGCGGATCGTTTGATCCTTCACGCCGGGAAAGGCCCAGGCATGGACCGCACGGGAGGTTGCGATCCGGCCGGACAAGACGACCGGGAACGGGACGGTCTGGGGTTGTTCGCGCGAGTTCTCCATCGTGGCGTGGACGACCGGCAGCGGCGTTCCCAACAACGGGGCCAGGACCAACGCGTCGGGATGGCGGGGGGTCAACCAGCCCGGTTCGGCCGCCGTCACTTCGAGCGGCAAGCCTTCGGCCGGCGTGTTCCATCCGTGACCATCCAAGGTGTTGGGGGCCCCGAGTGTGACGGCTTGCGGGGTCCAGCGAGAGATGACCGGGCCCGTCGTCAGAGTGAGGCGATAGACGTAGGTCGCTCCGCCGGAGTAGCGGATGCCGGAATCGGGCGCGGCCGGGAAGGCGAAGACGCGGACGAAATAGCGGCCGTCACGCGGGGCGGTAAAGCCCCACCGCGGATCGAAGCCGGGGGCGTCATCGGCCTGCCACAAGACGAAGCCCCGTTCGTCGGAGATGCTCACGAGGGCATCCATCGGTGAACCCAGCGTCCGCAGCGCCTCGACGTTGGCGACGAGTGTCGCGCCTTGCTTGAGCGTCACGGGGTAGGTGTCGACATCGCCGTTTTTCTGGAGGACGCCGTTCTGCACGACAGGGAGCGCCGGCGGAGACGCGGCCGCGTCGATCGTGTTGTTCGGTTCGGTTTCCAACAGCTCGGGGAAGCGGCCGACGACGAACGGTCGCTGCACGCTCGCCCCTTCCGCGTTGTGAAAGACGAGCCACGATAAACCGGGCGCGGCCTCGGGGGAGATTCGCAATTTGACGGCGTCCTTGCCGTCGGCGGCGATCCATCCAATCCCCGGGTTCGACGACCAGAACTCCACTTGCGCGGCATCAACCTCGCCGGTCAGCGCGACCCGGACTTCGGTGCCGACCTGCCCCCCCGCCGGAGACAACGCGGTGATATTCGGCGCGGCGGCCCACGTCAGCAGGAGCCCGAGGCGCGACCAGACGGCGTAGGATGTCAGCATGCGTGCAACCTGTCAGTAGCTCGCCCCCGCCTGGCGACCGATTGCGAACCGGCGAGGGGAAGGTATCGTGTCGAACCATGGATGGTACCCACCCGACCACGGCCCTCGGCAACCCAACTCGCCTCGCCGCGCGACTGACCCCCGCCGGTCGTGGCGCGGTGGCGGTCATCGGGGTGGCGGGGGGCGGGCTCCCCGGCGAAGCGAGTCCTTTCCGCGCGGCGAACGGTCGCCCCTGGAATCAGCAATCACACAACCAACTCGTGTACGGGGACTGGGAAGGGGAAGGGGTCATCGCATGTCGCTTGTCGGACGACGCCTGGGAGGTGCAGTGTCACGGCGGCGACGCGGCGGTCGAACGGATCTTGCGGACCCTGGCGAGGCTGGGGTATCGGATCGTGGAGGCCACGGAGTTTCGCGCCGCGCGACATGGCCATCTCGACGCCGAATGGCATGCGGCGTTGTCCAGCGCCTGGACCGCGCGGACGGCGGATTGGTTGTTGACGCAGGCCCCCGAACAATGGCGTATCCGCTTGGCTCGGCCGCGTGAACTCGCTTGGTGGGAGGCGTCCCTCGCGACCGCGACGTTCGGCAGGCACCTGACGCAGCCGTGGTCGGTGGTGTTGACCGGACGGCCGAACGTCGGGAAGTCGAGCCTGATTAATGCGCTGTTGGGGTTCGAGCGCGCCTTGGTCTCGCCGTTACCGGGGACGACGCGCGATGTCGTCCAGGCGATGACGGCGTTCGAAGGTTGGCCGGTGCGGCTCAGCGACACCGCAGGTCAGCGTCACACCGGCGAAACGCTCGAGCAGGCGGGGATTGAATTGGCGCGGATCGAACTGGCCGCCGCGGATCTGGTTGTGGTGCTGCTCGATCTGAGCGCGCCGCCGGTCGATGCCGACCTGGCGCTGTTGAGGGAGTGGCCCGCGGCGGTGGTGGTCGGTCACAAGGCGGATCGCGCGGATGTTTGGGGTTCCGCGCTGCCGGAGGGCGCGCTTCGGCTCTCGTCCCGCACGGGGATGGGACTCGCCGCCTTGCAACGAACGATCGTCCAACGGCTGATCCCGCACGAACCTCCGGACGAGCTCCTCATCCCCTACACCGACCGCCAACACACCCTGCTGCGAAAGATCCACGAGGCGCTCCGCGCCGGGGACCGCCCGCGCTACGAGGCCCTGCTCGCCGCGTTAAGGTGAGTGGCCCCGCCGAAGCGCGACGCGGGGTCGGGTGATCTTGGGATTCCGGATTGAAGGTTCATGGCCCGACAAGTGCCACGGACGCGTCAACCGCCCGCGATCCAACCGTCCGCGGACAAGTCCGTCGTTGTCACGGGCGCATGCCGTCCGTCAATGAGCCTTTCGCGTTCATCCTTCGAGACGCCGCTCCGAACCTACCGCGGACTGACGCCGCGCCGCTCGTTGTGATGGGGCCGAAGCGTCGCGGAAGGATCTCCCCTCCCTGCCGCGCTGTCGTTTGCTATAACGCCGCCTCGTGTGACCCGGCCGCGGTCGGCAGGGGCGCCTTCGTCGACGAATCATCGAGTCCGGCATGGCTGATCGTGATTACACCCCCTATCAGCAGAAGCTGATTCGCCGCTATTACGACAACCGCGACGCCATGGACGAGCAGCGGTTGAGCGAACTGGTCGCCAATCTGTATCTCGCGGAGGGGAAAAAGCGGGCCAAATTGTGGGAGAGCGCGCGGGAACTGATGGGCCGGCTCAATGTGCCGCCGTCTCGGATCGACCACCTCCTCACGGCTCAAGACCCGGCGCTTGTCGCCGAAGTGGTCAAAGATCTCGCCAAAGGCCTGATTCGTCCCGCGCCCAAGACCACGCCCCCGAACTCGGGCGACCCAACGAAATAGCCGATGACCTCTGTCCGCGGCGCGCTTCAAGTGTTGGTGATCCGGCGAGCAACGTTAGCCCCCATGGGGGAGATTGCCCAAGCGGGGCTCGGACCGCCGCTTCAGTCCGAAATCATGGTGACGCGGTCCGGCGTCGCGCCGCTCTCGCCTGATTCGGAGCGATGGCATGGAACAACGGGGCTATGACCCGAATCCTTGTCGCGGCGCGTGGAGCATCCCATCCTCTGCTTCGACGGACCGATAAGCGTCCCAATGTTCGGGGATTGATCAAGGTGGTCGGCATGCTCCGGGATCATGAATTTCGCGAGTATCACGGGCGACGGGTGACGGTGTTCGGGTTGGGGAGCTTCGACG
>CAYRVS010000219.1:0-7739 GCA_964427725.1 uncultured Planctomycetaceae bacterium
CCGCGGGATTGATGGTGGGAATGAATCCGCCGGTTTCCGGATGTTCGTGGATGATCAGTTCCGCATTGTCGGCGAGCTTGTAACCGGCCGCGACGTAGGCATCCCTCATGCTGCACGCGGGAAAGGCGCTGGTGTCATACAGTTGCGCGTAGACGGAGACGCGGGCTTTGCCGGCGTCTTGCGGCAAGACGGCGGCGTCGGTGACGCTGAACGTGTGGCTGCCGCCGAACGAGACTTGGATCGCGCGGATCACCGGTTCCGACTGCCCCTCCCCCAGGTAGCGGTTGTAGGCGATCCGCATCTCCTTCGCGTCGGGACAACTGTTGTAGGGGCGGTACTCGTTGTAGACCGTCACCGTGAAGGCGTTCGCGGGGTTTTCGATCTCGCACGATTCCTCTTCGAGCGGGACGACGACCTTCGCCGCGGGACGGGTCTGCAGCGCGGCGAGCCAAGGGTTTAAGGCGCGGCCGGTTTGAGTGACTACGTTCGCGGGCTGACGATCGTCGCCACATTGCCCGACATCGAGGACGGAGACCTTACCGACCGCCACGTTCGTGACGACGCCGTCGGGATTGAGTTCCTGGCAAGTTCGATCCAGTTCCAGCTCGGCATTTTCGTTCGTGCAGAATTGCGTGCCGGTGGGCGTGGCGATGGGAACGACTTTCTTCTTGCCGTTTTCGCAATAGGTGCACGTGCCGGTGGCTTCGTACATGTCGATGCAGCCGCCGCTGCCAGCCGCGAGCAGAAGGAAACCGAAGAGTGTCGCGCGATGCATGTGAACGCCTTTCATGACTTGGTGACGCGCCGCGTCGGGCGGAGGGTTGGAGAACGGGTCACATGCGTTACGCGGGAGCGAGCGCGAATCTGTCGCGAGATTTTCGCGGCTCCGGGAAGATTCCGGTGGCGCGGATCGTGATGATTCGACAATCGAGCCACGGGCGATCGAAGCCGCGGAGGTACCGTTGACCGTTCGTACCATTTCGGTCGATAATTCCCGATATTGATGACGACCGCAGGCCCGCTCTCTCCTGGCGGGAGCGCGGCTTGAGTCACCGACCGATGAAGTCCATCATGTCAACGACCACCATGACCGAGGCGGAAATCCTCGCGGAAGTTCTGGTCGCCGAGCGGGGTGATCTGCCCCCCGCCGTGGCTCGGTCGGTCCTCGGTTGGAAATTCCCGCGGGCCGCCGTCGCCAAGATCAACCGGTTGGCGCGGGCTAATCAGCGCGGCTCGATTACGCCGATCGAGCGGGAAGTCTTGGAGCGCTATCTGCGGGTGGGAAGTTTCTTGAACCTGCTGCAGGCGAAAGCCCGGTTGTCGCTCGCTGCGGATCAGGCGGACTGATCGATGGCGGTCTCGCGGCGAGAGCGGGTGCGGCGGCGCGCTGGTGGTGCCTGTGAGTATTGTCGGATTCCCGAGCTTTACGATGTCCAGCCGTTCCAAATCGATCACGTTCGCTCACGAAAGCATCTGGGACCGAACAGCCTTGTCAACCTGGCCTGGTCGTGCTTGGCATGCAACGTGTTTAAGGGGCCGAATGTCGCCGGTTACGATCCCGAGACTGACCGGTTGAGCCCACTTTGGAATCCTCGTGACGAGGACTGGTCGAAGCATTTCGCGTGGGACGGGCCGAAGCTCATCGGGTTGACGGCGTCGGGACGAACCACGATCGACGTCTTGCGGATCAATCGCCCGGAGCGCATCGAATTGCGGCGATTGTTGCAGGGGGCGAAGCTGATGCCATCGCAGTGAGAAGTCGTGGTCTCTACTCCGGATGGACTTACTTCCACCGGATTGCGCAGCTCAGCAGGGCTTGTTGCAACGAGGAGACGCCGCTTGCGGTCACCTTCGTCCCCCGAATGTCCAACCGGATCAGTTTCTTGAGCGACCCGAGTCGTTCGAGCGTGGCGTCCGAGACGGCGGTCTCGTCCAGCAGCAGTTCTTCGAGTTGGACGAGCTTGGCCAACTCCGCGCCGCCGGCGTCGGTGAGCGCGGTTCGGTTCACGTGCAACTTCGTGATTTCCGGATGCCGCGCGACGATCGCCGTCAGGTCGGCATCGGCGAGATTGGTATCGTTGCAGGACCACTGGACCGTGCGGCCGACTTTCGCCAAATGTTCCCAGCCGGCGGGGCTGAACCGACAGCGGTATGCGGTCAACGTACCCAGGTCCTTCTCGGCGAAGGGTGCGAAACCTTCACCGGTGATCCCCGTGAGATTGACACTCAGACTGTTGCCCAGCGGCAGGGCCGCCAACCGGCGCAGGCCGGCGTCGGTGATTGACGTCCCGCTGACGTTGACCCCCTTGATCTTCGGCCAACCGCCGACGACGGCGGCTTCGGCGTCCCCAAACGATGAGACATCGGAGAAATCGATCACGTCAACGCGTGTCACTTCGGCGGGAAGCTCTTCCAGGATGGCGATTGGACGGCCATCGCCGAGCAAGACCCGTCCGCCATGCTGAATCGTCCATTCGGCCATGCTCCGCAACGTCCAGGGAGTCACGGCGGGACTTGTCGAATCGGATCGCGGCGGCACCCACTTCGCCGAGATGATCTTGCCGTGATGGCCTTTGCCGGAACGGTCTGGCACTTCCTGTCGGGGATCGACCGTGCGGAAATCATACAGCACCTGGGTGGTGTCATCCGGCAACCATTCCGCTGCCGGCGTGTAGCGGTCGCGGTACCGCTCTCCGAGGCTGATTCGCGCGCGATGCAACAACCCGGAGAACGGCCGATTGGTCCCCCCGCCATACGGACGACCGAGGTACATGGGGGCGAGTGTCGTCACCGTTTCGGGTGGCAGGCCATGTTTCCATTCGACCAGCCGACCGTCGACGAATAATCGCAGCGACTCCCCCGAGACCGTGGCGGCGAGCTGCCGCCGTCGTCCGACTTGCGCGACGTCGACTTTGTAGAAATGACCGCGGACATCGGGCCAGGGGCCCGTGGTGAGCACGACCCGATCGCCTTCAACTTTGAAGTCTAGGTTGCGGAGATGTTGAAACAGGAAGTGCTGCACCGACACCGCCTCGGTGTCGGCGTGGGTGACATCGAACTCGACGGTCAGCGGCGTGTTGACGGGGAGTTGGAGGGGAATGTCGATCCGACCGTAAGGGTCATCGAATACGAGTCCGCCGTCATTCGCGACGCCGGTCGCCGACTCGGAGCCGCCGCGCGTCTCGGCGGGGCTTGTCGCAGCGGGTGGTGAGGGTTCCGCCGCGACACGCGGCGGCTCGGCAGGCGTTTGCTCGGCCGCGGCGGTGGATGGCGCGGGCGGTGCGGGGGCGGACAGCTCGCGGGCGGTGACCGTGACCGCGGTGCGCTCTCCCGCCCGTTTCAGCTCGAACCGTTTGGTCAGGGCGACCGCCCCCGTCTCGGGATCGTGGAACTCGACCTCGCCCCGCACCGGCCGGACGCGGAAGCGGCGTTGCGTCGATTTCTGATGGACTTCGGCGTCGTTCTGCCGAATCGTGACTTCGATATTCGGGTCATCGACCTCGATCGTCAGCTCCCCTTGATTTGTGACGACCAGCACGATCGCCGCGCCGTACATCCAGCCGAAACCAAGCAGGAGCGCGAGCGCCGTCATAAGACCGATGAGCCGGCTTCGTCGCGGCTGCGGCTCGATGATGTTCGACGGACCGGGCAGGATGGGCCGGTCTTGGGTGGACGGTCGCTGACGGAGCGTCGTGAACTCTCGGGCGACCTCGACGGCCGATGCCGGGCGTTCGTTCGGGGTCTTGCTCATCAACCGCGCGATCAGGTTGCTGGTCTCGACGGGGAACCCGGGAACGACGGCGTCGATCCGCGGGGGCGTGCGGTTCGCCAAGGCCGAAAGGACCCGCAGCGGGGTCGATCCGGGAAAGGGCAACTCCCCCGTCGCGGCGACGTACAAGACACTCCCCAGACTGAACAGGTCCGAACGCGGATCGACGGTTTGCCCTTCGGCCTGCTCGGGGGACATGTAATACGGCGTGCCGACGATCGTCCCCGACTGCGTCAGTCCGGGGCCGTCCAAGGCGAGGGTCTCGCGGGCCAGGCCGAAGTCGAGAATCTTGACCCGCCCCGAACGCTGATCGAGCCACAAATTCGCCGGCTTGATGTCGCGATGGACCAAGCCCCGCGCATGCGCGGCGGACAATCCGGCGGCGACCTCGTCCCCGATCCGCAGAACCTCGGCGGGAGGCAACCGACCTTCCCGTTTCAGCCGATCGGCGAGCGTCTCCCCTTGCAACAACGGCATCGCCAGAAACGGCAGTCCGCGATCCTCCCCCACCTGATAGATCGCGATGATGTTGTCATGCTCGACGGCGGCGACGGCGCGGGCCTCGCGCAGGAACCGCTCTTTCGCGACCGGGCTGCGCGCGATCGTCGGCGACACGACCTTCAAGGCGACGCGGCGGCACAGCAGCGTGTCCTCCGCCTCGAAGACCACCCCCATCCCCCCCTCGCCGAGGACGCGGAAGACCCGATACGGCCCCAATCTTCCGAGTTCCGAGTCGGCTTCTGGGGGGGCCAGATGGGTCGACCAATCGAGCGGCTGATCCGCGCCGGCGGCGTGACCCACCGTGGTCGTCGTCGCCGCGGGGTGCTCGTGGGGCAACCGCTTCAAGCGATCGGCAAGTTTGCGGGTCTCGGCCGTGGGAGGCGGGCATTGCCGCGCGGCGCGAACCGCTTCGAGCAACGGGTCGGTCGAGGTGGGCAACTCGCCCAGGGTCGAGACCACGGTCGGCGAATCCTGCACAAACGCCTCGACCGCCGGGAGCTCCTCCTGCTCCAGGGTTCCCAACAGATACCGCTGCAACCGCTCGGGATCGGGGGGCATGTCATGTTCACTACGAACCGGGAAAGGTGGTGAATCGGCCGCGATCCGGCGACCACGCCGCGCTTCACTCCCCAGACAGTACGCTGTCCGAGGGGCCAATCTGTCACGAATCCCGCGAGCTTTTCGGGCCGTGGAGGTTGGTCTTCCGAATGGTTACTCCCAGAGCCCCTCCAGTTCCTGCCGCAGGCGGCGCATGACACGTCCGCGCGCCAGGTAAATGGCGTTTGGCGTCAATTGCAACTCGGCGGCGACCTCGGGGACCGGTCGGCCGTCGAAGGTGGTTTGAACGAAAGCGGACCACGTCGCTGGTTGGAACTCGGGGCGGATCAGCTCGAGCGCTTCACGACACAACGCCGCGCGATCGGAGGCGTCATCCCAGGCCGGCTCGACGACGGCGGCGGTCGCTTCGAGTCCCGATTCGGTCATCGCTTGCGGTCGCTTGCGGCGATGGACGTCGCGCCATTTGTTGGTGAGCACGGTGCGTAACCACGCCCGAAAGCTGCGCTCGGCGTCGTACTCGAACCGCGGCATGATCCGCAGCACATGGAGCATCAAATCCTGCACCAGATCGGCGGCGTCATGCGGCTTGGCCCCCAATTGCGCGGCCCAGCGGACCATCAGCGGAGTATAAAGGTCGACGAACCGCTCCCAGGCCGCCGCGTCCGACCCGTCGCGTAATCGCAAGAGGAGACTGACGGAGGTTGTGGCCACGATTCCGCCGGGAGGAAGCTGGATAGATCGGAGACTCGATGAATCGGGAGTTGCGTGGCAGCCTATCGGTCGGGTGGACCATCGTCCAGCATGTGGTGGGCTAGGGGTAAGGAATGTTTGCGAAGAGGCCGCCGCGACACGCGGCGGCTCTGACGGAGATGACGGTGGCGGCGGGGCCTCACGCGGGACCGGAGGTTGTCTCGGACATCATCTCTCGTGGAGCGACCGCGCGGTGTTCGGCGGCGGAGCGGTAGCCGGCGTCGACGAGGGCCATCGTGTGGAGGTTGTCTTGGCCGCTGGTCGGGGGAGGCGTCCCCGTTTCGAGCGCGCACAAGAGCTCGGCCATGGGGCCGAGGAAGGCGTCGGGGAACCAGACGTCATCCCAGCGCGGGGTTTGCCACGTCGGTCCGAGTTCGATCGTCGTGTAGTCGAGGGTGCTGGGGGTGCGCGCGGGATAGCTGGGCCAGCCGATCGTACCGCGGGCCATGCCGCGGGTCCCTTCGATCCGCCAGCGGATGCCGATGTCGGGGGCGGCCCCTTCGAGCGCGGGGCCGGTCCAGACGTCGTCCCAGGCGCTGGCGCGCAGGCCGTCGTCGTACTCGAGGATCGACAGGCAGATGCCGTCGGTGTGGGGGAACTTCTTCGCCGTGCGCGGGTCGGGGCGGAGGCTGGTGAAGATGCGGGCGGGGTTACCGAACCAGTAGCGGAAGGTGTCGAGGTGGTGAATGCTCATGATGCGCAACGTCACCCAGCCTTGACGTTCCTGCCAGGGCATCCAATGGGGGATCGCGCGCATGTCGATCGTGGCGAGGACCGGGTCGCCCAGGACGCCGGCGTCGAGGAGCCCCTTCGCCGCGCGGATCGACTGGTCGTACCGCATGTTCTGATTGACGACGAGGGTGATTCCGGCGGCGGTGCAGAGGTCGACGATCCGCCGCGCTTCGCCGTAGTTCACTCCGAGCGGTTTCTGGGCGAGGACGCCGCGAATGTGGGGGCGGCGGACGACCTCCTCGATCACGCCGAGTTGGACATCGGGGGGAACGGCGATGTCGACGACCGAGACTTGGGGGCTATCCAGGAGCGCGCGATAGTCGTGATGGTGATGCGGGATCGCATGCCGCGCGGCGACTTCGTGGCAACGCGCGGGATCCCGCGTGGCGATCGCGACGACGTTCAGTCCCGCCTGTCTGTAAGCAGGCAGATGGCAGTCGGCCATGATGAACCCCGCGCCGATGCAACCGATGCCGGGAGACCGGTCGGTCGGCAGCGGCACGGGGACGGGGAACGTAAGGGGCATGAAATGATGATCATCGGTGGAGAAAGAAGCTCAGGCATTGCTATCCCCGGGCTTCAGGCGCTTACTTCAGCGTCAATTGGAACGTCAACGGTTTCCCGTTCCGCAGCACATGGACGGTGACGACGTCGCCCGGTTGCTTCCGCTGCATCGCATGGGCGAGGAGGTCGGCCTCGGTCACGAAGTCGCGGCGGCCGTCATAAGCGACGACGATGTCCCCCTTCTGGAAGCCGGCTTGCTTGGCATGGGCGTGTTCCCCGTACTGGCCGACATGTTTGACCACCAGCGCGAACTGGTCGGGCGTCAGCGACCACTCTTTCCTTAACGGGGTGGAAATCGATTCCAGGACCAGTCCGCCCAGCGCCATGCGGCGGAGATCCCACGACGTAACCCGCCAGGAAATGTCCGACGTCTTCCGCCAGCCGCTCGGCAGTTCAAGCGTCGTGGTGAAGAGCTCCGCGCCGCGGAGCGCGGTCACGGCGATCGTGCCGGAATCTCCCGTCCGCTGCAGAACCCATTGCGCGTCGGCGACCGATACCAGGGGTTGCCCCGCGAACTCGAGCAGTTCATCGCCGCCGCGCAAACCGGCATTCGCGGCGATGGAGTCGGGAGTGACCGTGATGATCCGCGTCGCCGTGTGCGGATCGCACTGGATTCCCAGAACGGCGAGACTCGGCCAGGGATACATCAGGTCGTCGGGAAGCGGTTTCCCCGCCGACCGGTAGACCATGCGTTCCGCCTCGCGGACCTGATGGCAATGGATGCAGCTTTGGACGACTTTCCCTTCGTAGTCGAGACTGTCGGTGAACTTGTCCTTCAACGACGGATATTTCTCGGCGGTGGGGAACAGGGGCGCGGGGCCCCGTTTGCCGGCGAGGCGGTCGCGATGCTGGTCGATGTTCGCGG
>CAYRVS010000220.1:0-7319 GCA_964427725.1 uncultured Planctomycetaceae bacterium
TGACGGTCAAGTTCTTCCAACGGGATGAACTGATCCATCCGTTTGCAGTTGTAAATGACGCAGCGGTCCAGAAAGTCGGGGCGGGTGGCGATCACCGACCGTTCGATGGGATGCCATGGCACGTCATGAGTCGGATTCGCACGATCACTCAGGCCAGCACCTCGTGAGCCACGTGCCCACCGACGTCCGTCAGGCGGAAGTCCCGGCCGGCGTAGTGATAAGTCAGCAGTTCGTGGTCCAACCCCATCAAGGCGAGCAAGGTGGCGTGCAGGTCGTTGGTATGCATCCGGCCGTCGATGGCGTGAGTCCCGAACTCGTCGGTCGCGCCATGAGAGTAGCCGGCTTTGACCCCCGCGCCGGCCAGCCACATTGGGTAGCCGGTGATATTGTGGTCCCGGCCATCGGGACCTTGAGCGGTGGGGAGCCGCCCGAACTCGCTGCCGAACAGCACCAGGGTATCGTCCAGCATGCCGCGCTGTTCCAGGTCGGCGAGGAGCGCGGCGGTCGGCTGGTCGGTCGCCGCGGCGTTGGCCAACAATCCCTTGTGGAGATTGTTGTGATGGTCCCACCCGGGCTGACGAATCTCGACGAACCGCACGCCCGCTTCGCTGAGCCGCCGAGCCATCAGGCATTGTCGCGCGAAACTCCCTTCCGGGCCCGGCTTCACGCCGTACGCCTCGCGGACCGACTCCGGCTCCTGGGAGATGTCGAGCAGGGCGGGAACGTCGCCTTGCATTTTGAAGGCGAGTTCGTAGGACTGAATCACCGCCTCCAGCTCCGGCGGCGCGCTGGGCTTGGCTTGCAGCTCATGATTCAACTCTTGAATGAGGTCGAGCTGCTTGCGCTGCAGCGTCGCGGGCGTTGTCGCCCGCAGATTGGGCAGCTGTCCCAGATCATTGATCCGCGTCCCTTGGAAATGGGCGGGGAGAAAGGCGCTGCCGTAATTCACCGCGCCGCCGAAGTTCGGTGACGGATTGATGGTGATGTAACCGGGAAGATCCTGATTCTCGGTCCCAAGGCCGTACAACAGCCAAGCCCCCATGGAGGGCCGGGTGAGCGAAGCGATCGCCGCCCCCGTGTGCAACTGTATCACCGCCTGCGGATGAGCGGGGGTGTCGGTATGCAGGCCGCGCAGGAAGCAGAGTTTGTCGACGTGCCGAGCGACCTGGGGATAAAGTTCGGAGACCCAGGTGCCGGTTTCGCCGTACTGCCGAAAGCCGAACTTCGAGGCGACCAGCTTGCCCCCGCCGGGGCCCGACTTGCCGTCGTTGGCTTGCAGCGTGGGTTTGTAGTCGAACGTATCGACGTGGGACATCGCCCCCTCCATGAAGAGGAAGATGATCCGCTTGGCTTTCGCGGGGCGGGGCTGGGGCTTGGCTGCCAGCGGATGAGTCGGCGTTTGACCGGCCGCGCGTGCGGACGATTGCAGTCCGAACATCCCGGCCAGGGCGACCGAACCGAAACCGATGCCGGCGGATTTCAGCAAGTCTCGCCGTCCCATTGGCAGACCGGCGTGGGTGAGGGGGTACGATGTCTTCATGGTTCTTGAAGCTTTCCGGAAGGAAGGAATCTGTCGCGGAGGTGGTCAAGCGAAACATCACGGGAGATAACGGAACTCGCCGGAGCCGAATAACGCCTGGAGATAGCCGGCCCACGCGGCGGTCCGCGGGTCGCGTGCCAGGATGACCTCATCGGCCACGAGGGCGGTCGTCTGTTCGACGTCATCCGGATTGGCCGCGGGGTTCGGGGTCTCCGCCGACTTCGATTGCGCCAGACTGTCGATGGCGGCTTGAGCATCCGCCGGGGGCTCGGGCCGATTCGCGGCTGCGAACGCCTCGGCCTGGACTTCGGCGGCGGTCGCGGCGTAGTCGTCGAGGAAGAACTTCGCGCGATCGAGTTCACTGGGCGTGGCGGACCGACCGAGAATCCGTTGATACGCGTCCTGTAAGCGTCGGGTGTCATCCCAGTCGGCACGGGCCGTAAGTGCTTCAGCGTACGCCAACGACTGACGTCGCACGAAGGGATCGTTGAGCAGGTAGAGCGCCTGCGTCGGGACGGTCGTCGTATCGCGACTGCCCGTCACCATTCCCTGCTCGGCGAAATCGAAGACCTCCAACGCCGGGGGCACCAGCGTTCGCAACAGGGGCAGATAGACGCTGCGATGCATACTCTCCCGTGCGGCCTGCATCAGGGCTTGAGACTCCGCCCCGTTGTTACGGAGCTCAATCACGCGCAAGTTTCGGGCCGGCGACTCCGGTGAAGGCGTGGTGTTCAGGTTGCCCGCCGCGGCGAGGGTGGCGTCGCGGATTTCCTCCGCCGTCAGCCGGCGCGGCGAGTGCCGCCATAACCAACGGTTCTCCGGATCGACCGCGTAAGCCGTCGGGGACTGATGACTACTCAAGCGATACGTGTGGCTGAGCACGATGCCGCGAATCAGCCGCTTGACCGACCAGCCCTCCTTCACGAACCGTCGCGCCAGGTGGTCCAACAGTTCCGGGTGCGTCGGCTGGTCGCCGGTGACGCCGAAGTTGTCGACGGTGCTGACGATGCCGCGGCCGAACAAATGTCGCCACACGCGATTGACGAAGACGCGCGAGGTCAAGGGATTCTCGGCGCTCGACAACCACTGGGCCAACTCCAACCGACCGCTTTGATCGCGATTGACGGGCGGGACGTTGGGGACCTGGACCGCGGTGAGAAAGCCACGCGGCACCACCGGGCCAAGTTGCTCCGCCTCGCCGCGCAAGCGGACCTCGGTATCGCCGATCGTCGCCGCTTCACGCACGCCGTAGGCCACCGCGCCCAGCAACGCGGGATCGGACAACGCGTTCAAGTCGGCCTGCGCGCGATTCATTTTCTGACGGGCGACCTGTTGTTTCGGCCGACCGTTGGGCGACAGCTCCGCCCCTTCGGGAGTCCCGCGAATCCGTTCAAACTCGGTTTTGGCGGCGTCGAATGCGGCTTGGGCCGCCGCGAGCTTGTCCGGATCGACACTCACGGCCGGCGCGGGATAGGACTTGAGCGTCAGCAGGAGCGAATTGTCGTAGTAATCCAACCCCCCGCCACCCATTTTATTCCGCAGTCCCGCGCACAGGTCGCTGCTTTGGAAGATCCCGGCGAGGGCGTAATAGTCGGTCGTGGGAATCGGATCGAATTTATGGTCGTGGCATCGGGCGCAGCTGACGGTCAGCCCCAGAATGGATCGGGTGACCGTATCGATCTGTTCGTCGATGTTGTCCATGACGAAGCGGACCTTGAACCGCTGATTGACGTCCTTCACCCCCAAGGCGAGGAAGCCGGTCGCGATTTGATGTTCGTCGAACTCCGCGGGCGACGCGCTCGGAAGGAGGTCGCCGGCGATCTGTTCCCGCAGGAATTCATCGTAGGGTTTATCGCTTTGGAACGCCGCGATCACGTAATCGCGATACCGCCACGCGTGCGGATAGGGCAGATTTCGCGCGGACCCGGTCGATTCCCCGTATCGCGCCACGTCGAGCCAATGGCGGCCCCAACGTTCCGCATAAGCGGGTGAAGCCAGCAGCCTGTCGACCACCGCGGCATAGGCCGTCGCCGAGGGGTCGGCGGCGAACGCGTCGATCGCTTCCGGAGTTGGTGGCAGCCCGGTCAAATCGAACGTCACCCGCCGCAGCCAAGAGACCGGGTCGGCATCGACGACGGGTTCGAGTTGTTGTCGTTCCAAAGCCGCCAGGATGAACGCGTCCACCTCATCCCAAACCCAGCCCGCGCGTGACACGGTGGGAACCACCGGTTCCGTCAGGGGTTGCCAAGCCCAATGCTCGCGACGCAACGCCTCATAATTCGCGTCCCACTTTCCCAGGTCCGCCGGCACGTCGAGCCGAGGCCAGACCGCGCCATCGCGAATCCATTGCTCCAGGATGGCGATCTGTTCGTCCGCCAGCTTGAAGTCCGGCGGCATTTTCAGTTTCGGATCGGTCTGGCGGACCGCCCGTAACAACACGCTCTGCTCCGGGTCGCCCGGGACCACGCCCGGACCGCGGCCGCCCCCTTGTAGGAGACCGCGATGATCATCGACCCGAAGCCCGCCCGCGGCCTTGTTGTCGGCCGAGTGGCAGTTGTAGCAGTTCTCGATCAGCAGCGGCCGGACCTTCTTCTCGAAGAATTCCAGCTTCGCCGGATCGAGCTCCTCCGCGCCGAATCCGGACCAGGCTGTCGTCAGCCAGATTCCGGTGATCCAGATGGCTCGCATGCTCACGATCAATACTCCCCGATGTTCCGGCCACCGCGGGGTGACCCGAAAGATTGCTGTTCCCAGACCATCACTCACGATGGCACCACGGACGATGCTCGTCGAAACTTTTCGGACATCGTCGATCGCCCCACTTGCGGGAGCGTCACGTCCGGTGACTTCACCGACCGGTTCAGTCCGATCAGTTGGCATTGGCTTGTCGTCGGCCCGCACGTTGCGGTCCGGGAACCCAGGTCGGTTCGACCAGCGTGGCGTTCCAAGCGTCCCAAGTGGTCTGGAGCTCACGCAGCTTGTCCGGCTGCTCGGCGGCCAAGTCACGAGACTCGCCGACATCGGCACGGAGATCGTAAAGACGCGGGACGGTGTCGCCGCGAACCTTCAACAACTTCCAATCCCCCTTGCGGACCGCGAGCTGTTCGCCGAACCGCCAGTAAAGCGTCTCGTGCGGCGGCGTCTCCCGCTCGCCGGAGAGATACGGCAACAGGTCGACACCATCGAACTGGGCTTCGGGCGGTAACGGGACACCCGCCGCCGCCAGCGCGGTCGGCGCGATGTCGAGTTGGATGATCGGATGGTCATAGGTCCGTCCCGCGGCAAGTTTCGCGGGCCACTTGACGAAGAAGGGGACGCGAATGCCCCCCTCCCAGGTGGTCGCCTTCTGTCCGTTCAAGGGCGTATTCGTCGAACCGTTCACCGGCGGTCCGCCATTGTCACTGAAGAAGACGACCAGCGTGTTCTCTTCGAGTCCTGACTCCTTCAGTTTGCCGAGCACCGTCCCGACCGCGTCATCCAAAGCCGTCAACATCCCGGCGTAGGTCCGCCGCGTTTCGTTGGCGATGTGCGCGAAACGTTGCAGGTGTTCCGCTTTGGCATGCTGCGGATTGTGGACCGCGTTGAACGCCAGGTAGAGGAAGAACGGCTGCTCTTTCTTTCGCTCGATGAAGGACACGGCCTCGCGCGCCAACGCGTCGGTCAGGTAGGCCTGTTCATCGACCGGCTCGCGATTCCGTTGAATCGGATCCCCCGGATTCCCACCGGGAAAGTAGCTGTGCGCGCCCCCCAGGAACCCGAAGAATTCGTCGAAGCCGCGCTGTTGCGGATGGAACTCGGGGCGATACCCCAGATGCCATTTCCCCACCAGCGCCGTGGCGTACCCCGCCCCTTGCAACCGCGTCGCCAAAGTCGTTTGCTCGAGACTCAGCCCGGCGGAGTTCTCGGCGCTCGGCCCGCCGGGATTGAATTCATGACCAAACCGTTGCTGATAACGGCCGGTGAGGAACCCCGCGCGGGTGGGACTGCAATAGGGCCCCGAAACGTATCCGCAAGTCGCGCGGACCCCGCCATGCGCCAAGGCGTCGAGATGGGGCGTCGGAATGTCCGTCCCACCCTGCACACCCAGGTCGCCGTAGCCCAGGTCGTCGGCCAGCAACACGACGATGTTTGGTCGATCAGCGCCGCGGGCTGCGTCGCCCACGCACACGGCGACCAACAGGGCGAGTGTTTGACGGTACCACGCGGTCCGCCCCCGGGTCGGAGAGTTTCGGGTTGTGTTCATGAGCTCTTTCTGGTCTTGGGAGGAACTTCCAAGTCGAAGTCGAAGGTGTTGGATCCTGATTCCACCTCGGCGCGCAGCTCGGTGGCGCGATGGTATCGGTCGGGGATTTTGAGCGGGGGCGGGGGCTCTTCGGATCCCGGGTCATAATCCCAATCGATCTTCACCGCGTGCGGCCCCAGCATCGCTCCCCACCGATGTTGCGTGAACTGCAGTTCGTAGCGGCCCGAGTCATCCGTGTAACCGATCGAAGGCGAACCGGATTCCGTCGGCTGAAACTCGACCATCAACCCCGCCGTGGGTTCGCCGTTCAGCGAGACTCGGCCGGTGACGCGGCCAATCTCGGGCCCCGCCTGTCGACACCCGGCCACCAGCAAGACAAGCCCCCCCACGCCGCCACCGAAGACGGACGCCAGCGCCGTCCGACGATTGACTTGTGTCTCCATGGGACTAGTACTCCCCCAGCGTGTAGCCGTCGTTGCGCATTCCCAACCGCTGATACGTGCCGCGGAGCGAGTTCGGCTGTCCGGGAACCTGCGGCGTGTTGTCGAAGTCGATGTTCTCGCTGAGGAATTGGACCCGACCATCGGCAAGCAGAAAGTGCGCGCCCCCGGTGTGGTTGCTGTGGAACGCCCGCGCCGCGTTGTTCCCGGGCAGGTTGATCTTCCAGTTGGTGAGCCCCTGGTTCTGCCGCAGCCCTTCGTCGCCGTTGCCGGTGTAGTTCCGGGTCCCCACCCAGACGGCGGCCTTGTTCGGCCAGTTTCGCTCCCCCACCAGCAACGTTTGGCTCGAGCCATCGGTGATGTCGCGCAGCCCCACGCGACTCCCGGGCCAGAACACGCCATACGGATCAAGGCCGTTCAGAATCCAGTCGTCGGCCTGCGCCCAGCGGGTGCCATGCACTCCCACATAATTTGCCGTCGCCACCGGACTGTTTCCAAAGATGGCGTTGGAGAAACGCCGCTGATCGTTCAAGTCCGGGGCGGTGTCGGAGGGGCAGCGGTAAACGGACAGCGTGGTCTGCGCCAGCGGCCGCGAACCCGCGATCTGCATCAACCGGGCCAGCTCCAGTCCTGATACGTTGAGTGCGTTGTACAACGGGGCTTGGTCGAGCTGCGGCAGGATGAACGTGGCCCAGCCGTAGCCCGCCGCGCGATTCGCGGTGGTCAGGTTGACGCGATACCCGGGATCGGGGCTCAACGACGAGAGCGCGTTGCCGGGCGGGAAGACTTGGAACAGATCATGATAGTTGTGCAGCGCGAGGCCGATCTGTTTGAGGTGATTGCGGCACTGCGTGCGTCGCGCGGCCTCGCGGGCTTGCTGCACGGCGGGCAGCAGCAGGCTGATCAGGATCGCGATGATCGCGATCACGACGAGCAATTCGATGAGGGTGAAGCCCCTGGTTGCGGATGCCGAGGCCTGGGTCCGTTGCGTCATTACTGGCGGTTCCTGATCCGGCTGGGTGAGGGTGAATGTGCCGATGAACATGTCGATCAACGCACATCGCGGGAACGAGAAGTTGCCTGACTGGCGTTGGAC
>CAYRVS010000220.1:7329-7735 GCA_964427725.1 uncultured Planctomycetaceae bacterium
AAATCGAGGCGATTACTCCCCGGCTCGACGACGCGGTCGAAGGTCACTTCCAACTTCGGGAGGTAGCCCGGCGGCAACGCCGGGGTGACCATCTTCCCCGTGGTCTTGTCCTCCACCTGGATTTCGTCGATCGCGGCCGTTCGGATCGTCACTTCGTGTCGGCCGACCATCGCCCCGCGTCGCGCGGCGGTAAATTGGATGTCGTACGCGCCGTTCTCATCCGAGTAGGCCGAACCGTACGTTCCGGGCGGGTCGGTCGGTTGAAAGACCACGTAGGCGAACGGCACGGGACGGCCTCCCTGGGTGATCGTCCCCGACACTTTGCCCAGCTGAACACCGTTGGAGCAGCCGAGAAGCAGGCCGCCCACCGGCAAGAGCCAAAGCGGGCGTCCCCAACGCGTCATAC
>CAYRVS010000221.1:0-7732 GCA_964427725.1 uncultured Planctomycetaceae bacterium
TCCCAGGACGGGTCGCAAGGAGACATTGCCCATGAAATCCATGAATTTGGTCAAGGGGGCCGCCGTGGCCCTCGCGACGCTGGGACTGATGCTCCCCGCGCCGCAGGTCCAAGCCGCGTCGTCGCAGCCGATGAAGGTTCGCGTCGTCGATGCGTCGGTCCTCGACATCGGCATGCAGGACGGCGTCTTCGCCGGCCGCGTCGTCGATCACACGGGAACGGTGGCCAAGAACGCGGAAGTCGTCGTCCGCCAAGGTTCGAAGGAAGTGGCCCGTGCCACGACCGACGAGTCGGGCCGGTTCGCCGTCGAAGGCCTCCGCGGCGGGGTGTATGAAGTCGCCAGCGGTAAGACCGTCGGCAACTACCGCGTGTGGGACGCCGAAATGGCGCCCCCCTCGGCCAACGAGCAGGCGCTCCTGGTCCTGGGCGAAAACGGCACCCGTGGTCAGTTCGGCGCGCTCGGCGGGGGGGGAATCCTGTTGACCGCGGCGGTCATCGCCGGGCTCATCATCTCGATCATCAGCCTCGATCGGATCAACGACGTCGACGACAAGCTGGACCAACCGACCTCGCCGTAACGCGATTCGCGAGAGTGCATCCACATTCAGACCGACCCGTCGTCCCGTGACGACGGGTCGGTTCGTTTTAAGGAGCGGCGCGGCGTCAGCCCGCCGTGCGTTACGCGTAAGAGCCACGCTGCGTCGTCATGTCCGTGGTGGGCCGCTTCATCATCGAGTCGCGCGCGTGATGATGGTCGGTCCACCTTCGGGCGTCCAACTCCGTCGACACGGCGGGCAGACGCCGCGCCGCTCTTTGGGCTTGGTGAACCGCCGTATCATCCGCGTCATTCCGGCACATGAATCTTCGCCTTGATGTGCTTCAGGTGCGTCACGATGGTGAAGCTCATCAGCACCAACAGCGACCACGCGCTCCACTTCGAGACGTGCACCGCCGCCCATGCCCCCAGTTGATGCGGATAGGCCCACAGTCCGAAGAACGTGCCGAAATTCTCCGCGAGCCAGACGAAGAACCCGATCAGCACGAAGCCCAACGACAACGGCATCCAGCGGTCGACCTGATGGGGCCGAAAGATCACGATCGAGCGGGCATACAGCCCCAGCGCCGCCGCCGCGAGATACCATCGGTAATCACCGATGAAGTGATGCGTGAAGAAGTTGCCGTAGAGCGCGACGGCGATCGTCAAGGCCATCCAATACGGCGGATGATGCTTGATCCGCAGATCGAACAGCCGCCAGGCCTGAATGATGTAGCTGCCGACCGCCGCGTACATGAAGCCTGAAAAGAGCGGTACGCTGAACAGCTTCGAGTAGGCGAATTCAGGGTACGACCACGACCGAATGCCGGACGACGTCTTAAAGGCTTCCAGGCAGAAGCCCAGGACGTGGAACAGGCAGATCGCCTTGAGCTCATCCCACGTCTCGCGGCCGGTCCACACCATCCACGCCTGAATGCCGACGGCCCACAGGAACAAGAGATCGTAACGGGGGATCCCCCAAGTCTTGCCCGGCGGAACGAACATCACCGCGACGAAAAAGAGCCCGGCGAACAGACACGCCTCGGCCTCTTTCCGCGTGAACCACCAGAGATCGACCAGCCCGACCCGCAGCCGCTCCCGCCACGTCGCCGTCACGCTGTCGATCGCGATCGATTCCGCCATCGTAGTACCTCCGTCGCCACCGCTCCGCCTCGCGATTGCACCACGAATTACGGAGCTTACGCCAAAGTGGACAAGCTTGTGGGGACCACATCGCCGGAAACCCTTGCCGATCGCGTGACACTTTCGACAGGGTACTGCGAGCGTCAGGGCACGGAAACCGCCCGGATTGTGTATGCTGTCCGGCGATTCATAGTCTTGGCGATGATCACATTCCGCCGCCTCGAAAGCCCGACGATGCGTTGCATGGCACACGGTCTGCTGATTTGGGCCTGCGTCGTACCCATGCCGATCTTTGCCGCCGACGACTTCGTGTCGCTCGGGTTTCTGCCGTTGCCCACGACGATCGAACTGGGGGCGATGTCCGGAGTCGCGGTCGATGCGGCGGATCGGATTTACGTGCTGCATCGCGGGACGCCGCCGCTGTTGGCGTTTGACGCCGAGTTGAACTACGTCCGCGGCTGGGGCGCGGGGTTGTTCAAGACGCCGCATGGCTTGCGGATCGACGGGCAAGGCCATGTCTGGACGACCGATAACGGGAATCATGTCCTGCGGAAATTCAGCCCGGACGGCGAGTTGTTGGCGACGCTGGGAACCGAGGGGACACCACAGGCCGGGGCGGACGGGTTTCGCTCCCCCGATGATCTCGTGTTCGATACCGCCGGCAACATCTATGTGGCGGACGCGGGGAATGGCCGCATCGTCAAGCTCGATCCCGCCGGCAAGTTTTTGCTCGCCTGGGGCAAAAAAGGGAAAGGCCCGGGAGAGTTCGCGACCGCGCACAGTCTTGCGATCGACGGGATGGATCGCCTCTATCTGGGCGATCGCGGGAACCAGCGGATTCAGGTCTTCACCACGTCGGGCGAGCATCTTGCCGATTGGACGGGACTGGGCAATCCGTTTGGCCTGATCTGGCTGGGGTACGAACTCATCGCCGCCGAGGGGGACCAGCATATGCTCGGCCGGTTCGACCGGGACGGAAAGTTCCTCGGCTCTTGGGGGGCACCCGAGACGCTGCAATTGCCCCATCTGATGGCGACCAATTCACGCGGCGTGCTGTTGGTCGCGGAGGTCAACGGGAAACGGGTCCAACTGCTGCGCCGTAACCTCGCCGACAAATAGGAGCCACCTTTATGCCTTGGACGTGGCTCCCGAACCTGTTGACGATCCTGCGCTTGATCGCGGGGTTGGTGATTCCGTTCGTCGACTCGTTCTGGTGGCTGCCGCTGGTCCTCTTCGCGGGCATGTCCGATCTGATCGACGGCTGGTTGAGCCGGTTATGGAACGGCACGTCGACGTTCGGCCAACTCCTTGATCCCGTCGCCGACAAGACCTTCGTGCTGGCGGTGTTGTGGTGCGTCTGGCGGGCGGGCTGGGTGACGCTGCCGGAACTGGCGTGGCTAGCGGCGCGTGATCTGACCGTGCTGGGCCTCACCATCGTCGCGGCGATGAGCACCCGACTCACCGCGCAAGACCTGCGCCCCCGCTGGCCGGGCAAGTGCGCGACGGCGGCCCAATTCGTGGTCCTGACGATCCTCGTCTACCGGCAAGCCGCGTTCACGGACGGCGTGCTGTGGGGGGGCCTCGTCAGCGCGATCGCCGCGGCGGACTATGGTTGGACGGCCCGACAGGCGTGGCGACGACGAGCGGCGAGAGGGGATTGAAATTCGAAACTCGAAAGAGCTCCCAAGGTCTGCAAGAGGAACACCGGACACGACACTTATCGAACGCCGGCTTGACGGGAGCGGGTGGACGTCATGGAATAAGTTGCGTCGGCGTTGATTCACTTCGCGCGATGAAACGGCTTGCTGGAGAAGCCCCATGCGTTACGGCGGGTTGCTCACCGTTTTTGGCTTGCTGTTGGCGGTGCCGATCCATGCGAATGAACGGATCGGCACCGCGGCTCCCACGCGGCTTGAGCCGATCTTTCGCTTGATTTCCCCTCCGGCGCAAACCACGCCGACCGCCGTCGCGGCAGGGGAATGGTTCTTTACGCTGTGGAAAGCGGACGAAGAAGAGGGAAAGCTGCTGGCGGTCATCGACGCCCGCACCGGGAAACTGGCCTGGCGACTCCCTTGGGAAGACCAAACCATCTGGTATCTGCATGAAGCGACCCTCATCCGCTTCGATCCCGACCCGCAGGAGCAGGACCATCTGACATGGTTTGACGCGGCAACGGGCGAAGTGCTGCGCGTCAAGCGGTTTCTGCAAGGACTCTATATCAATCAACTCGACTTCGTGCCGGGCTACGCCATCCATGATGAAACCCGTCTGCTCGACCTGAAAACCGGCGAGCTGAGCGAAGAGCTCCCGGCGAAACTCGGGGAACGGACGGTTCACCTTCATGAGGGCCGCTTGTTCGGCGTCACTTCCCTGCGCGAGACCGCGGAGTTGGTGGTGCTTGATCTCGCGACCCGCCAACCCGTGCGCAAGGTCGATCTCACCGAATTCCTGCGCGGCTCGTCGGGTCTGCCACGCGTGAGGGCGCCGAAATTCGTTCTTCCCAACGGCTGGCTCGTCTTCGTGGAATATCAGGGGACGGGCGCCGAAGCCAAACAATCGCTGATCGGCTTCGATCCGGAAGCGGCCGTCGAACGTTGGTCGGTTCCGGTCCCGCAAACGGCTCCGGTGGAGTTTGTCGAGCGGCTCGCCGACGAATCGTCGTCCCCCGCGTTGTCGCGGTCGGCGTGCGTGCGGATCGAGATCGAAACGGGGAACGCGCGGATCGTGCCCGAAGCTCCGGCGTGGGGGAGTGTCGCGATGTGGTCTCAGCCCGGGAACCAGGCGATCAACCGGACGATCCCTTGCGGAGACATGACGCTGGTCGAGCTCCAGCATGAGTCGGGCCAGCGGACGATGGTCGCGATGGATGCGACGGGTCGGAGCCTTTGGAGACACTCCACCAGTCGCATCACTTCCACATTCAACTCTAACGCTCTCCTCGTCGGTCCGTTCCTCGAAGCCGTGGAGTTATCGACCAGCCCGTTTCTCTTGTCGCGCGATCGGACCACCGTTCTGATCCGCCGAGCCTACGAAGTGGCGGTCCACGACGTCCGGACGGGGGAACTGTTGGGCCAGGTCACGGAGCGGGAGTTGGGATTGGAGGTTTCCCGACGGGGAATTGGCGCTGTGGTCTCCCCGCAAAATGCCGTCCAAACGACCCCCGAAGCGGGAACGCTCCCCTGGTGGGTCTTCGCCGCCGTGATCGGGGGCGGGCTCGCCCTGTTGATCGTGATCCGCGTGATTTCGTCGCGACGCAGTTCTTCTTGACCGCCGACTGGTCACGCGCGGCGAATTCGCATCGCCGCGTTCAAAACAACTCCGTCAGCGCCCGACCTTCCGACAGCAGGTTGTACGGTCGGCCTTCCGCATCCTTCGCTTCCAGGTGATCGATCCCCATCGCATGGTAGACCGTCTTCGTCACGTCGGCCGGGGTGATCGGCTTCTGGGCGGGGTACTCGGCGTAACGGTCGCTCGATCCGTAGGTCTGCCCCCCCTGAATGCCGCCCCCCGCGAGGAGGTCGGTCAGGCAATGGGTCCAATGATCGCGGCCCGCGCCGGAGACCCCGCCGCTGCGCGGGTCGCCGATCTTCGGTTTGCGGCCCATCTCGCTCGTCACCATCAGCAGCGTTTGTCCGAGCAGGCCGCGCTCGGCGAGATCGGCGATCAGCGCCGAGAAGCCTTGATCGAACGGCGGCAGCAGGTCTTCCTTCAGGCAGCCGAAATTGTTGCCGTGCGTGTCCCAACCGCCCCCGCTGGCGCATTTCTTGTTGAGTCGATCGGGATCGCCGCGCCAGAAGACGGTGATGAAGGGAACGCCGGCCTCCACCAGCCGCCGAGCCGCGAGGAGGCTCATTCCGTTGACCGTCTCCCCATACCGTCGGCGGAGCGTCGCGGGTTCGCGGGAGAGATCGAAGGCTTCGGTGGTCGACGACGAGAGCAGCAGCGACAGCGCCCGGTCTTGCTGGGCCGACCAGGTGCGGGACGCGGCGACATGCTCGGTCGAATGACGGAAGTCCTCGAGCGACTCGAGGAGCGAACGCCGCTCGAGCAGTCTGGCGGTCGACGTTCCTTCCTGCAGGACCAGCGACGGGACCTGAAATTTCAGGGGCTGTTGATCGTTCCCTTCGACGTAGAGGGGATCAAATTCGAGCCCCAGCCGGGCGGCGAATTGACCCGGGCGGGTGTAGGCGGGGGCCCCTTCCTTGTGGGGCAGAGTGATGAAGTTCGGCAGCGAGGGATGTCGTGGCCGCCGCGCGCCGACCACGGCCCCCAGACAAGGCCAATCATCGGCATAAGGGGTGCGGCTGTTGCCGAGGGACAGAAATGTCGGGTCGGGGACGTGGCCGGTCAGGTTGTAGTAGTAGCCGGCATGATGATCGTTGGTGCTGACGGTCCCCGAAATGCTGTTGAGGACCGCCAGATGATGGGCTTGTTGCGCCAACCGCGGAAGGTGCTCGCACAACCGCACGCCGGGGGCGGTCGTCTCGATCGGTCGAAAGGGCCCGCGATACTCGGCTGGCGCGGCGGGCTTCATGTCCCACAGATCAATATGCGACGCGCCCCCGCTAAGAAAGAACAGAATCGTCGATTTCGCCCGCCCACCGGCGGTGCCGGTTCCGCTTGATCCCGCGGAAGATCGCCGACCCAACGCGAGCCCGGCGACCGAGGTGGTCGAAGCGACCAGGAACGTCCGGCGCGACCCCATCCATGCCGTCTGAGCCATCGATCGCGCCCGCAGAGAACCAAGACATCCACGCACGGAAAGACCCGCACGCATCAAAATCCGATCATACGTCCGCCTGCCGCGGGGTCCAACCCACCACTTGGAGTTTGGTGGGGGCGTGTCAGCAGCGAGGGAATGGTTGAGGGTCGAAGGTCGAAGGTTGGGGGTTAGGGCAAGGCGATCCGGGGTCGATGAGCCGACAAGTCGGTCACACGACAAGTGTCTTTGTCTGCCCCTCAACCCTCAACCCGTCCTCACCGCTTCACCACCGCCCCGTCGTAATTCATCAAGGCGTTGATGACGTTCGCGGCGGCGGCGAGGGGGATCGGCGGAAGGACCGCGTCGACCGGGCGTTCCCCCGTCTTTAGATACGCCGCGGCCGCCGCCGGGTGGGCGGTGTACCACGCGAGCTGGGCCGCATACATCCGCGCCAACGTGGCTTGCTCGGCGTCATCGGGGAGCCGTCCGGTGAGCCGCTCGAACGCCGCCGCCAGCATGCCGGAAGTGTCGTCGGGATGGACTTTCGTCAGCGTCTCGGCGAGGACACGGGCCGCTTCGATAAACTGCGGACCGTTCAGCAGCACGAAAGCATGCAGCGGGGTGTTGGTGACGTCGCGGCGGGCGACGCAGACCTGCCGCTTAGGGACGTCGAAGGCTTCCAGCATCGGAGCCGGGCCGGTGCGCTGCCAGTAGGTGTAAAGGCTGCGGCGATAAAGCTGTTCGCCGGTTCCCGCGGCGCTCGGCTTGAACGACTCCGGCAGATCGTACGTCCTGACCGAGGGTCCACCGGTCTTCTCGACGAGCAGCCCGCCGGCGAACAACGCGCCGTCACGGATCATCTCGGCGGGCAACCGATGCCGCGGCCCGCGCGCGAGCGCCACGTTCTCCGGATCATCGGCCATCTGCCGCGCCGTGGAAAAACTGCGTTGCCGATAGGTCTGCGACAGGACCACCGTCTTATGGAACGCCTTCACGTCCCAGTTGAGCCGCACGAACTCCCCCGCGAGCCAATCGAGCAGCTCGGGATATCGCGGCCGCTCGGCTTGGCTGCCGAAATCTTCCGTCGTTTTGACCAGCCCCCGTCCGAACAGCGACTGCCAGAAGCGATTGACCGTGACCCGCGCGAGGAGCGGATGCCGCGGCCCGGTGAGCCATTTTGCGAGCCCCAGCCGATTGCGCGGCTGATCGGCGGGGAAGGGGGGCAGCGACGCCGGCGTGCCGGGTTCGACCGCATCCTCCCGCAGGTTGTACTCGCCGCGCTTGAGGATGTACGCCGTCTTGGGAACCGCCATCTCGCGCATCACCATGATGTCGCGGGTGCCTTCCATGAGC
>CAYRVS010000222.1:0-7685 GCA_964427725.1 uncultured Planctomycetaceae bacterium
CTCCGTCAGCTCGCCGACGAAATCCGCGAGGCGTTGTGCACCGTCGTCACCGACCGGACGGCCCACTTCGCGAGCAACCTGGGGGTGGTCGAACTCTGCCTGGCGCTCCACACCGTCTTTGACTTCTCGCAGGACCGCCTGATCTGGGACACCGGGCACCAGATTTACCCCCACAAACTGATCACCGGCCGCTTCCAGGAATT
Source organism: uncultured Planctomycetaceae bacterium (assembly GCA_964427725.1). Classification (GTDB taxonomy): domain Bacteria; phylum Planctomycetota; class Planctomycetia; order Planctomycetales; family Planctomycetaceae; genus DSVQ01. The sequence continues at coordinate 204 of CAYRVS010000222.1, forward strand.
CCAGTCGATCCGCCGTCGCGGCGGACTCATGGGCTTCCCGAACCCCAAGGAAAGCCCCTACGACCTCTTCATGACCGGACACGCCGGCGCGAGCGTCTCGACGGTGTTGGGTCTGAAGGCGGGGGACGATCTGCGGAACCAGACCGGTCGGAAGGCGGTCGCGGTGATCGGCGACGGCGCGCTCCCGTCGGGCGTCGTGTTCGAGGCGATGAACAACGCCGCCGAACTCAAGAAAGACCTGCTGGTCATCCTCAACGACAACAAGATGGGGATTTGCCCCCGGGTGGGTGGCCTGGCCCAATACCTCGACAAGGCCCGCGTCGCTCCGTTCTACAACGGACTGAAACGCGACGTCTCGTGGATTCTCAATAAGCTCCCGATGGTCGGCGAGAGCGCCCAACAGGCGATCTCGCAGTTCAAGGACGCCATCAAGGGCTTCCTGCACGGCGGCATGCTCTTCGAGGAGCTCGGCTTCCGCTACATCGGTCCCGTCGACGGGCATGACCTGACGAGCCTGCGGCGATACCTCGAAATGGTCAAAGAGGTCAGCGGCCCGGTCCTGATGCATGTCTTCACGCAAAAGGGCCACGGCTTTGAACCCGCCTGCAACGACCCCGTGATGTTCCACGCCCCGCCCCCGTTCGAGCGCAACGGGCACAACGGCGTCGCGTCGATCAAGAAGTCCTCGTCGCGGGCCTACACCAACGTCGTCAGCGACGCGCTTTACGACGCCCTTGCCCGCGACGAACAAGCCTGCGTCCTCACCGCCGCGATGTGCGAAGGGAACAAGCTCGCCAAGTTGCGACAGGACTTTCCCACCCGGTTCTTCGATACCGGCATCTGCGAAGCCCACACGGTCGCCTTCGCCGCCGGTATGGCGAAGGCCGGCATGAAGCCGATCGTCGACATTTACAGCACCTTCCTGCAGCGGAGTTTCGATCACATCTTCCAGGAAGTCGCCCTGCAGAATCTCCCCGTCATCTTCTGCATGGATCGCGCGGGACTCGCCGGCGCGGATGGGCCGACCCATCACGGCGTGTTCGACATCCCCTACATGCGGATCTTCCCGAACATGGTCGTCTGCGCGCCGGGGGACGAGCACGACGTGGCTTCCCTGCTCGACTTCGCCTTGCGGTCGCCGCAACCGGTCGCGATCCGCTATCCCAAAGCCGCCGCCGAAGTCATCGACCGCCCCGAACAGCCGATCGAACTCGGCAAGGCGGAAGTCTGGCGGTGGGGCCGCGACGGGATGTTCGTCGCCTATGGCACGTTGTTCGGCGAGGCGGTTCAGGCGGCCCGCGCTCTGGAAGCCCACGGCCTCGACGTCGGGGTGATCAACGCCCGCTTCGTCAAACCCTTGGACACCGACACGATCTTCCGCGCCCTGGAAGAATGCGAGTTCGTCCTCACCGTCGAGGAAGGCTGCCTCTCCGGTGGCTTCGGCGCGGCGGTGCTCGAAGCGGCGAACGCCGCCGGCGCGCGAACCGAACACCTTCGCTGCTTGGGGATTCCCGATCGCTTCATCGAACACGGCGAACGGGACGAACTCCTTGCCGAGTTGGGGCTCGATGTCGCGGGCCTGATCGACGCCGCCCGTCAGGCGGCGGAACGGGTGGGGAGTGAATGGTCGAAGGTTGAGGGTTGAGGGTTGAGGGTCCGGCAAGACGAATGGGATGCGGGTGACGAACCAGGGCGTATGCGACTGGCTCCGCCAGTGAGTATTACTGAGCCATGCGGAAGTATCCGAAGAATCGCGAGCGGGGGGACGTCAGTCCCCCCAGTGATGGATGCAAAAACTCGAGAACAATCACCGGGTCGAGGGGACTCCCCCAGTCGCCAAGGTTGTAGAAACATCCTCGTGTGTCAGTCAGGTTGAGTATCGGCCGTCAAACACCACGGGCGAAGCCCGTGGCACACGGAGCGCGACCGAAGCGCAGGCCGTTTGTCAGGTGGGGCGATCGGGCGGTCACTCGGGAAAGGATGCGACATGCAAGCGCCATGGTGGGCGGGACTGTTGGTCATCGTGCTGACCGGTTTCGGAGTCGCGGCGGACCCCGTCCCCCTCGACGAACCGACCGACGACGCTCGCATCTACGGCGTCGGCATGCGGGTCGAGGTCCACGGCAAGGTGAAGACCCGCGGGGCTGACAACAATGACCTCGAGCTCCCGCTCAACGTCACCGCGACCATTTCGTACCGCGAACGTCGGCTCCTCGGCCTCGGCGCGGGAGCCGAAAACATCCGCGCGCTGCGCGAATACGAACAGGCGGCGGTCGACATCGACATCGCCGAAGAGAAATCGACCGTCAAGCTTCCCGATCCCCTCAAGCTCATGGTGACGCAAGGCCGCAACAACGGCCTCGAGACCTACAGTCTGGGCGGCCTGTTGTCCCCGCAGGAACTCGAACTCGTCACCCCCCCCTGCGACAGCGTCGGCTTCGTCGCCTTGTTGCCGACCAAACCCGTCGTCGTCGGCGACGAATGGAAACCCTCGCCGTGGGTCGCGCAATTTCTTGCGCGACTCGACGCCACCACGGCCTCGGAACTGACCTGCCGTTGCGTGGCGATCGAAGGGGACGTCGCCAAGCTCTCGTTCCGCGGGAATGCGAAGGGGGCGGTGCAGGGGACGCTGTCGGAAGTCGCCTTCGAGGGGACGGTCGATTTCGATCTCGCCCAGCACTGCATCGTCGCCGCGTCGTTGACGCAGACCGAGAAACGCGAAGTCGGCGCGGTCAGCCCGGGGCTGGATGTCGCCGCGACCGTGCGGATTCTCCGGAAGCCCGCCAAATTGCCGGGCCGCCTGAACGATCGGCAAGTGTTGGACGTCGGGGGAGGCTTGCCCCCGGACGGCGCGCTGCTGCTGCGGTTCGAGTCGCCGTGGAACCTGGGGCTGCTGCACGGTCGTGATTGGCACCTTTTCCAACAAACCGATCAGGTGGCGATCTTCCGCCTGTTGGATCAGGGGCTGTTCGTCGCCCAATGCAACCTCTCGCCGATTCCGTCCGCGAAACCGGGCGAACACACCAGCGAAGCGGTCTTCAAGAACGACATCCAGCAATCGCTGGGGACCAAACTGAAGGTCTTGGGGGCGGGCGAAACCATCCCCACCACCAACGGCCAGTACGTCTACCGCATCACCGCCGAAGGGGCGATCGCCGATCGGCCGATTACCTGGATCTACTACCTCGTCGCCGATCCTTCGGGTCGCCAGGCGTCGGTCCTGTTCGCGATCGATACGCCTCTTCTGTCGAAACTGGGCACCCGCGACCGCGACTTCGTCGCCGCCTTGACCTTCGGCGCGCCACGGACCACCTCGCTGCTGGCCCCCGCCGCGTCACGGTGACGCCTCGGTCGGTCGGCGTATTGGTCACCGATGACACGATCAAGCACGTCGAACCCTCACTCTACCGTTCCGACTCGTACTTCGGTTTACGTCCCCCGGCGCGGCGAGTAGGATCATCCGACAGCAACATTCCCGCGAACCAGGTTCCTCGTGGCCGGGTCCGCAACGCCGACGCACTCGTAGCTCAATGGATAGAGCATCGGTCTTCGGAACCGAGGGTTGGGGGTTCGAGTCCCTCCGAGTGTATTTCCCTCAAACGATGCGAGCAAAGCGATTCGCTTCCCTGTCTCGACGTCGGTGAACTGGACCTCCCGTTCCGCTCCCCTCCACACGAATCCCCCCGTGAATGCGTGACCTGACAACTTTCGCCGCGCCCCGTGCGAGCACCGGAAGCAAACGCGATCCCTGAGAACCGGGGCCCGTGTCAGCCTGCGACCAGAGTAGGACACGCGAACGTCTGCTGCGGTCCGAGGTTTTGCCCCCCGTTGTTACCGTCGTTAATCCGTCACGCCTCGGCCTGCGCGGTTTGACCGCAGGTGGCGCTTCAGCGCGATTCGGGCGCGCGGACAAGGATCGCGTTTGCCCAGTCGGCGAAGTCGGCGGCGTCTCCCTGGGGACCGTAATCGACCCGCAACGTCAGCGTGCGATGGCCGCGCAACTCGATCCAGCCCGTCTCGCGCGGTTCGTCCCGGCCGCCGACGGCCCGCCACGTCGCCACCGGTTCGTCATCGAGCAGCACCGAGAAATCGGCCGCGCCGCGGCCCTCGGCGGCGTCATCGATGCCCAGTAGGGCATGGAACGCCGCGTCACCCGGTTCGAGCGCGTATCGTAGCGCCATGCGGCTCGTCATGCCGATGCCGGTCAATGCTTCGCGGGCGCGTAATGAAATCGGCGATCGCCGGATCGATTGGTCGGCGCGCCAGGTCGGTTCGCCCGCGAGATAGGGAACCGCCTCGACCACCTCCGGGGTTCGTCGCGCCAATGGCTGGACCTTCGGCGTGAAGTGTCCGACTTCGCTGAGCTCATGCCAGGCGAAAAAGCAGGGCGTTCCCGTGAGGGGGACGACCTGAAGCGTGCCGTCGGGCTTCGGCGTGACTGTCGTCGCGGTGATCCGCGAGCCATCGACGAGGAGGATCCGCCAGTGTTCCTCGGGAGTCGGGGTCAGCGTGGCGAGTTCGGGATCCAGCGTGATCCGGCGGAGTCGCGCGAGCTCCAGTGATGTCGGCCCGAGCGCGCCGTCGAACTCGACCAGTCCCCCCTCGAGCCGGCTAAGCTCACCCGTCAGCAGATCGTCGGTCAAAAGTTGCAGCGTATCGTGCCCGCGCGGGGCCCGCGTCAAGCGGCCCAGCTCGCGACGCAGCAACTCGGCCGACGGGGGGAGTTGTCCCAAGAGTCCCGCCACCGTCTCCAGCGGGAGTTCGAGGTTCGGCCGGAGCGCGGCGTCGGCCCAACCGGCGATCAGCAGATCATCCACGATCCGCGGTGTCGTGACGACATACCGATCGCCATGCGTCTGCACGACCGTCAGCTCGGCGCGGAACCGCACGGGTTGCCCCGGAAAGCTGAGCCTGACCAGGTCCGCGGCGGGAATGACGTGCGAACGATCGGTCGTCAGCGTCAGCGCCTCGGGGGTCCATGCAGCCAGGCGACCGGTCAGCGGAGCGGCAGCGCGCGGCAGGACGGTGACGACAACGTCCCCCGCGACGAGGGAGGTCGTCGTCAGGCACCAGATCAGCACACACCACGCGCGGATCATCGTCATGAGGTTTAGCGCTGGAAGATCGGCAGAAAGTTGTTGGGCATCTGCAGGATCAGGCAGGCCATCGCGGTGCCGTACTCGTTGTTGACGAGGGAATCGGGCCAACTGCCGTCAGGCAGTTGCCGGGCCTGCAGTTCGTCGCGGATGGCGGGATACCAAGCGCGCCAATGGTCGCCGCCGACATGCCACATCGCCTGCACGGCGTAGTAATGACCATAAAAGTAGTGGGGCTGATACGCCAGGAGATCGCCGCTGGGGGTCGATTGCCGCAGGTACGCCAGCCCGCGCGTCAGCTCGTCCCCTTCATAGATCCCCGCGCTGTAGAGGGCCACCAAGGCCGCGGCGGAACGGGGGAAATCGCTGCGGGGGAGCTGGCGCAGTTGATAACTGTACCCACCGTCGGTGTTTTGGCATGCGCGGACGTACTTCACCGCCTGATCGATGGTGACCTTGGGGACGGCGAGGCCGCTGTTCCGCGCAGCCCGCAGCGCCATCACCTGGCAGACGGTGACCGAAATGTCGGCGTCGCGGCCATCGGGTTCGTAACGCCAGCCGCCGTCGGGATTCTGTGAATTGACGATCAGCTCGACCGCGCGCTTCAAAGAGACGCGGACACGATCGTCGTTCGTCATCCCGTAGACCTCCGCGAGAAACAACGTCGCGAAGCCATGGCCGTACATCGGCCCGTGGGCGGCGGAGTCGGGGCGGATGATGTAGCCGGAAGGCTCCGCCGATTCGAGCAGGAAATTGATCACCCGTTGGACGTTTTCCCCATGTTTCCCGCGCATCGGTGTATGCCCCGCCGCCATGAAGGCCATTCCACCCAAGGCGGTGACGGCGACGTTCCGCCGATAGACGCTGCCGGAGCCGAACGACCCGTCGGGATGCTGCCGCGTGGCGAGAAAGGCGAGCCCGCCGTCGATGGACCGCTGGGTCTCGGCGGTCATCAGGAGGCGACCGCTGGCTTCGACGGCGGCGTCACGCGGCGCGGATCCTTGGGCATGCACGCGGCCGGTGAGCGCGAGCAACATCACCATGAGGATGCCCAGGGAAGGCCGTCCCTGGGCATCAGCGCGGCGCAGGATACGGGTAGTACGCGACGGGCGACACCGGGCCGCCGGTCGCGATGGGGACGGCGTTTGGTCCGGGGCGCGCGGGACCGCGGACGATGGGGACGGTCGCGAGGTGCGGTCGGCCCGCCGTGGGATGCATGGCGAGCAGGAACTTGAGGTCGAAGGTTTTGCGGGTGTCGTCGCGTGGCTCGATAAAGTTGCGCGGCCGCGTGTAGGTGCTCGGTCCGGCGAGCTCGTCGGGGAAGGGATCGTGATAGTCATACGACCGAGCCTCGACCGCCGGGTCGCGTTGATAGAGCGAGAGATACCGCGTCTCTTCCGGCCCGACGCAGCCCGCGCCCCCCAGCAGCAACCCGTAAATCCACCACCGCGACATCGCGACGAGACTCCCTTCTCGGGCGGACCGGCAGATTCCGCCGGTGGCGAGTATAGGGGATCGCGGCGGGGGGGCCTAGAGGACTTGGCGGGTCAAGCGGATGCCCGGGGAAGGCCTTCCCCGGGCATCCTGCAAACACATCCACATTCCCGCAAGGCTTACAGAATCGCCCGGACCTTCGCGAGGAACTCGGCGTTGCTGGGGAACTTCTGCAGTGTCTTGGTCAGTTGTTCCATCGCCTCGACCGGGTTCAGCGAAATCAGGCTGCGACGCAGCAGCGTCACCCCCTCCATTACGTCCGGCGGGAGGATCTTCTCTTCGCGACGCGTCCCCGAGCGGGTGATGTCGATGGCGGGCCAGATCCGGCGATCGGCGAGATCGCGGCTCAGGACCAACTCCATGTTCCCCGTCCCCTTGAACTCCTGGAAGATGACGTCGTCCATCCGGCTGCCGGTGTCAATCAGCGCCGTCCCGACGACCGTCAGCGAGCCCCCCTCCTCGAAGCGGCGGGCGGTCCCGAACATCTTCTTCGGAATGTCCATCGCCTTGACGTCGAGCCCCCCGGTCATCGTCCGACCGGTGTTGCTGGTCCACTTATTGAAGGCCCGCGCGGTCCGGGTGATGCTGTCGAGCAGGATGAACACGTCGCGACCCGACTCGGTCATCCGCTTGGCCCGCTCGAACATCAGTTGACTGACGCGGACATGGCTTTCGACCTCGCGGTCCATCGACGAGGCGACCACTTCGCCGCGGACCCGCCGCCGCATCTCGGTCACCTCCTCCGGCCGTTCATCGATGAGCAGCACCATCAGATAAACTTCGGGATGGTTCTTGCTGACCGAGTCGGCGATTTCCTGCAGCAGCATCGTCTTGCCGGTGCGCGGCGGGGCGACGATCAGCGCCCGTTGCCCCTTGCCGATCGGCGTGAGGA
>CAYRVS010000223.1:0-7624 GCA_964427725.1 uncultured Planctomycetaceae bacterium
GTTAAGGCCGGCGGGCAAGGCGGAGCTGCAAGGCCGCATGATCGACGTCGTCAGTGAAGGCCCGTTCATTCCCGCCGGGTCGACCATCGAAGTCGTCTCGACGAGCGGCAACCGGACCGTGGTCCGGCGGATCGGGTGACGGCGGCGGTGGCACGTGGCACACCCTTCTCAGACCCATCCCAGGCATTCATGGCGCGTTTCCACGACGGGGATGCGAGGTGGGTAGACGGGGACTTCCGGCAACGCTCCGGCGTCGAAACGCTTCTCGCCCGTCTCGTTCGCTGAAGACTCTCGCACCACATGGAGCAGGAATTCGGGAGCAGGCCAGAGACGCGCGGTCACTCAAAACAACCCCGACAGCGGACTCGACCCGTAGACCGGATGCGGGCGGTTGACCGCGTCGTGCAGGAGTTGCTCGCGGGGGATGCCGAGGGCGTGGTACATCGTCGCCGTCAGTTCGCGGGGGTTCACGGGGTGTTCGCTCGGCGCGAAACCGAGCGCGTCGCTCGCGCCGTACAACCGGCCCCCTTGAACGCCGCCCCCCGCGAGGACCGCCGAGTAGCACCCCGGATAATGATCGCGGCCCGCGCTCGCGTTGATCCGCGGATGTCGACCGAATTCGCCGACCATCACCACCAGCGTGTCGTCGAGCAGCCCTCGCAGCGACAGATCCTCGAGCAGCGCCGAGAAGGCCCGATCCGACGGCGGGATCAGATCATGTTGTAAGCGGGGAAAGTTGTTGCCGTGCGTGTCCCAGAAATTGCCGCCGTCGTTGTGCCAATTGACCGAGACGAGCGGGACGCCGTGTTCGAGCAGCCGCCGGGCGAGCAGCACGCATTGACCATGAATGTGCCGGCCGTAGCGCTCACGAGTCGCGGCCGGTTCCTGTTCGAGATCGAACGCCCCACGGACGGCGGCCGACGTCAGGAGATCGAAGGCCTGGGCCTGTTGGGTCTGGAGCGTGGTCGCCCCCCGCTCCGCAGTGAAGGCCTGTTGCTGCCGGTCGAGTTCCGTGAGGAGACTGCGTCGCGCGGCGAGTCGGGTGGGGGACTGTCCATCAAGGAGCGATAGCGCCGGCACTTGCCAACCGGCTTGGTTCGGGTCCCCGCCGACCACGAACGGATCGTAAGCCTGACCGAGCCAGCCCGCGCGTTGCCCGGGGGCCTGCCCGCCGGGAGCCGCCGGATGCGAGACGATCCACGGCATGGTGACGAACGAGGGGAGCGCTTGCGGGGCGGGCGTCAGCTTCGCGATCACGCTGCCGATGTGGGGCGAATCGCGGTCGCTGGGGGGCTCGGCGTCGCTGTTGTTGACGCGCGGCAGATGTCCGGTGAGGAGCGTATGGACGCTCGACAAATGGGCCGGGTCGTCGTGGGTCATGGAACGGACGATCGCCAGCTTGTCGGCGTGTTGGGCGACGAGGCGGTAATGTTCGGAGACGTCGATCCCGGGAACCTTGGTGGCGATCGTCTTGAAGGGGCCGCGGACGTTGTCGGGGGCAAGGGGCTTGGGGTCGAACGTATCGAGGTGACTGGGACCACCCCAGTTGAAGATCAGCAGACAGCGTCGCGCCCGCCCGAAACCGGGTTCATGACCGACATCGCTCACCGTCCCGAGCGATTCGCGCGCGGCGAGCCAGCGCGGCAGGCTCAGCCCGGCGAGCCCGATCGCCCCGGCTTGCAGGATGGCGCGACGATTCGAACCACAAATGGTGGGGGGGTAGTTGGTCATGCAGGCAGGACTCGGGGCGGGAGAGATCAACGGCGGTTGATGGGATTGTCGTCGATCGTCGCGGGGGAGGTCAATCGAAGTTTGTCGGGGGAGAGGGGATGGGTCGTCGGCGGTGAGACGTGCGGGTCAAGCAAGATGCCCACCCATGGCCATGGGTGGGCATCCGAATGGGGTCGTCGATTTCCTGAAGAGACCTGGTACTACTCGAGAATTGTCTTCGTGTCGGCGATCAGTTGGGCGATCGCGTCGTCGTTGAGTTGATCCTTCTTGAAGCCCTTGCTGACGGTGACTTCCGAGTCGACCCACATCATGACGGTGACGTCGGCGTCGGCGCTCAGCTTGTAGCTGCCCGGGCCTTTGGCGCTTTCGAAGGTCGTCAGCGGGACGTGCTTGATCTGCTGCTTGGCGGCCGCTTCTTCGAGGGCGGGCGCCGCCTTGGTCGGCTCGTCGGACAGGAGCACGACGAACGCCGCCATCTTGGCGTCCTGATTCTTGGCGACGGTTTCATCGACCGCCTTGGTCAGTTTGGCGACGGCGGGGGTCATTTCCTTGGTGAAGATGCTCACCACCGGCCGCGAACCGTACTGGCAGCGGTAACACAGATCCTTCCCCTTCGACGGACCGGTGATGTCGGTCACGGTGAAGGCGGGGACGAATTCCCCCTTCGGCAGCCCCGACGAAACTTCGGCGGCGATCGCCAAACCACCGACCAGCAACAACGCCGCCACGCACGAGGTGTACTTCAGCATCGACCAAGTCTCCTGATTCAAGAACCGCCGCGGCCCCCAGGCCACGGTCCTGACAGTGTCAGCGTAGGCGCTCCCACCCGCCGCGTCGAGCCCCAGCGGGAAATCTTCCGGCCGGCACATGCCGACCAGTCGGGCCGACCATGACGCGCCACGCTCCCCTCGGAGATACCGCGGCGAGCGCTCCGTCTTACAGACTTCGCCGAAGAGATTCGCGAGATGGACCGTGAGTGTGAGGCCGAGCTCAACCCGGCAACCCGAACGACCGCAGCAGGATCTCCGGGGCCATGCGGCCCGCGACGTGGACCCGGCCCGTTTCCAGATTCTGCAGCACCACTTCCGCCGGGCTGAAGAGCATCGGGTCGATCTTGTAGAAGTCGCGGCCCGCCTCCTCGAAGATCTGCAGGAAGGGTTGCCCGTACGCCGCCGAGGCGACCGACGGCACCTTGGTCACCACCTCGGCGAGCGATTCGTCGTCGCCGTTCACGTACAACGTCACGCGGCCGCCGTACAAAATCGCGTCGTTCGTCCGGCCGATCCCTTCGAGATCGTTCTTAGCGACCGGGGCCAGCGGCGCGACGCCGTACGCGCTCCGCACGCGATTCACGTCGAACCCGAGTTCGTAAAGCTTGTGGAGCGACGTCTCGACCGACCGGGCGATCACCTGGTAGTTCCCGGCGAGGCTCGACGTCGGCGCGACGGCGAGGACCACGTCCCCCACCTCGACCCCCGCCTTCTCGGCGATGTGCTCAAAGACCTCGGCGTCGGGGAGCTTCGCGGCCTCGAGCACCCCCACCACCTGCTCGGTCTCTTCGCGATACCACAACTTGTCGAACAGCGGCTCGCCCGCGACCGCCGCCCGCATCGGGCCCGAACCCATCGCGAAGTATTTGCCGACGCTGATCTGCCAACCGGCGTACTGACTGAACAGACACGCCGCGACCGGGTAATCGGTCTGCACGGCGACATGCGGCCAATGCCAACTCCCGACATGGCCGGGGACGGTGCTGACATCCGCGAGCCCCGCGAGACAGATGCTCGCGAGCATCGCTCCCGCTTCCAGCCCCCCTTCCGCCTCGACGCCGAAATCGAGCAGCAACCCGCCCCCCGAAATTTCACTGCTGGTGACGCGGAAATCGTGCGGGTTCTCGGTGACGTCCTCGACCAACTGCGACGCGAGCTCGTTCAATTCGAGATTCATGGCGCGGCGGACCTTGTCGCGGCCGGCGCGGGTTGGGCCTCGTCGGCGGCCCCGGTCGACTCGGAAGGAACCTCCCCGACGGGCTCCGCGGCGGAGACCTCTTTGGGGGGGGCTTGTGGCTGAAATCGTAGCCGGATCTCCTGCTGGCAACAATCACACGGTTTGATCTCGTACATCGGGATCGAACAGATGTCGCACCAGTAATCGGTGAATTGCGGCCGGCCATCCTCGTCCAGCGTGTAGATCGTCAAGACCTGCAGATAAGGGTGCCCCGGCTTGCGGAACCCGACCAGCCAGACCTCCCGTTCGCGCAGCCGTTCATCCTGATAAAAGGCGCGCCCCCGCCAATCAGGCAGGATCGGCAGCAGCTCCCCGGACGATGTCTCGAGCGCGTATTGACCGCGCAACTCTTCGGAATAAGCCTTCACCCCTTGTCGTTCCAAGGCCGCATGCACCGCGACCACGCTGCCGCGATAGAGTTTCCGCGGGACTTTGCCGGTGATCGCAGGGGGGGATGCCGGTTCCTCGGCCGGCAAACCTGCCGGCAGACCTGCACTGAGCAGCAACCACGGAATGACGATCCGCACGAGACACGCGGGCGTCGGCGACGCGATTCCGTTCCTCGAATCGTGATTCACTCGGAACATTTCACGATTGTCGCACGGGGTTCACCCATCCCACAAGTTTAGCCGCGACCCGCAAGGGGAGCGCGCCGGTGATCGACGGCCTGATCGCGATCCGGACCGTCCCGGGAATCACCGGGGGGACTGACGCCGCACTGCGGCGAAGTCCGTCAAGACGTGATCCGGCGGTGACCGCCGGATCGCGGCGAACAGCCGGCTCATCCGCCATATCATCAAGGGCCAATGTCCGAAGGCCCGACGCCATGCGGGATCGGATTGCGTGGCGTCCGCGACGGGATCGTCCGGACCGTGCCGTCCCATTGATAAACCAGAATCCAGGCTTCGTCGGCCGACAGTTTCACGTGGAGAGCGCCTTGAAGTACCGGTGCAGCTCGCCCCAGAGACTCCCCGGTCGGAAGATGCCAGAACAAGATCTCCGAGGCGCGCAGCCCGCTGGTGATGAGCGTGCGTCCGTCCGACCCGGAGGACGCGAATCGATGGCTCCCGGGGACGCCGCGGAGGTCGAATGCTTTGCCCGGGGCATGGGCGAAGACGCGTCGGCGTTCGTCGCCATCCATCGACCATAACCGCAACGTCTCGTCGTCGCCCGAGGTCCACAACGATCGGGCATCCGGCGTGAACACGCGTGAACAGGCCAGTTCCACGCTTCCCGAACTCCCTCTTGCCGCCGTCGCGCGCATCTCCTACGGTTCGCGGCCCGGTTGCCTGGTGGCAGCTGGTCAGATCCCTTGACGCGAGCCCCGGGATGACGACGACGACGGGTTGTGACCAGCTCCCTGAAGACCAGCTTCCCGAAGAGCAGTTCCTCGGACAATTCATCCCGCTGCACTATCACTTTCAAATGCTGCGCGACGACAGTCGCATGGCCCCGTTTCGCGCGGCGATCGAACATGTCGTCCCGGAAGGGGGCGTGGTGCTGGAACTGGGGGGCGGGACCGGCGTTCTGTCGTGGTTCGCCGCCCAACGGGCCCGACAGGTCTACTGTGTCGAACGAAACCCCGCCTTGGCTCGCGCCGCGCGGACGTTTCTCGCGCGGAATCCGGGGGGCGAGCGAGTGACGGTCGTCCAGGCCGATGCGCTTGAGTATCTCCCTCCCGAGCCGGTCGATGTCGTCATCTGCGAGATGCTGCACGTCGGCCTGATCCGTGAAAAGCAGCTCTCGGTGATCGCGTCGTTTCAGGCACGTTATCGGGCCCGGTTCGGTCCCAAACTCCCGCGGTTCCTTCCCGACACCACGCTCCTCGGCTTGCAGCCAAGCATGCAGGACTTCGAGTTTCTGGGCTATCGGGCGGAGGTGCCGTTCTTCTCGCCGCCGGGGCCGGAACAACAGGCGCGCGCCCTCGCCGGGCCGACGATCTACGCCACCATCGACTACGGACAACCCTTGCCGGCGGAGTTCGATGGGGAAGCGCACGTCGCCATCGAACGGGCCGGGACGTTCAACGCGGTCACCTTCATCACGAACAATTTCTTGGCGTTCCACCTGGCGGAACGCCGCGCCTTCGAATGGTTGATGAATCTGCTGGTCTTGCCGATCCCGGAACCGCTGGAGGTCGTCCCCGGCGATCATGTCGCCATCGGCTGGCGCTACGCCGCCGGGGGACCGCTGGAGTCCTTGCACGAGTCGCTGCGGGTCACGCGGATCAGCCAATCGCTGACGGGGGCGAAACTTGCCGGGATCCGCCGCGCGGCGTAGCCGTTCTATGTGACTGGGACCGGGTGTGCCACGGGCTTCGCCCGTGCTCTGCAAGTCATTGGCCCGTCGGTGTGGCCGCTCTCCCATGGCGTGGGCTTGGGCGCGGCCGTACGCTGAGGAGCGACGTTTACGTCAGGCTTGGCGAGCCGTCCCATGTCCCGCTATGGCGCTCCGTTCGATCCCTTTCGCCCCGCGACGACCGGGGACTGGGTCCGCTTCGGCATCGCCGCGGGCGGGTCCGGCCTGACTCCCTTGGTCTGGCTCTATCACGCACGCACCACGGGGCGAATCGATTGGAACGACCCGGATGACATCTTCCCCTACGCACTGCTCGTCGGTTGGCTGTGGGGTGTACCGGCAGTGGCGACGTTCGCCCATTTTCTGCGCGGCGTGCATGAGGGGCAGTACGATTACGCCTGGGTGCCGCGAATCTTTGGGCACGCTCAAACCATTACGCTTGCCCTGCTGATCGGCCTTCCCGCCGCCTACTATGTCACCACGTGGTTACCACTCGGCTCAGAGGAAGTCTGGTGGCGCGAACTGTTTCTCCGCCGCCACTGGTGGTACAAGGCGCTTTAGAATCTCCTCCGAGACAGTAAGCTCGCCCCTCTGTGGTCGGGACTCCTCACCACTCCCCCGTTCACAACGGCGGAAGCCGGAGTTTTCGGATCACGTGCGGCGACAGGAACAGATGTCGCGGGTCGTCGTTCAGCGCCTGGAAGCCGTACTTTTCGTAAAACCGCCGCGCCGTGCCATCGACCGCATCGACTTCGACGGCCCTGATGCCGATTTTGGTCGCCAAGTACTCGGCCCGCCGTAACGCATCAATCAAGAGATACTCTCCCCACCCCTGACCCTGAATCGACCGATCGATCGCCAACCGCCCAAGGAGCACCACGGGGAGATCCATCCGCGGCAAGCCCTTGGCTGCCTGCTCCGGCCAGTTGTCGAAGACCATGGTATGACTGGAGAGCGAGTAGTAACCCAGCACGGTTGGGTCCGAACCCCGCACCAACACATAGACCCGTGCCAAATCCCGTGCCTCGTACTGACTGGCCTGCGTCTTCAGCCAGCCATCCAACAAGGGAGCCCCGCTCTCGAACCGCGTCCGGTCATGGACGCTTCGCGCAAAGTGCTCCATGCGACAGTCCGCGACCGCGGCGTCACTCATGTCGCGCGCCGTAACGTCGGGCGGCGGCTGTCAAGGCGGCATTGGGCGCCGCGTTCAGCTCGTCCAACAACTCCAGCAATCGCACTCCATCGCGTTGCGACAACCGGGTGGCATGCTGCGACTCCAGCACCCGTCGCGCCTGCTGGACCATCGTCGCGACGGTGAATTCGCTGACGCTTTGTCCCAGCGCCGCGGCGGCCTGTTCGATGGTCAGTTTCAGCTCCGCCGGGAGCCGAACATTGATCCGCGCATCGGACTTGTTGGAAGACATCGCGGCTTACCTTGTGCTTCGAGCTATTCGGACGGATGCGATTGGCGGAATGGAGATGGGGTCATCCGAGCACCAAGCGACGATCGACCGGATCCTTCAGAAGATCAGCCTAGGTCGTGTTGACACTCAATCTTGCCAGAAATCGCAGGGCATGTTAGACGCTG
>CAYRVS010000224.1:0-832 GCA_964427725.1 uncultured Planctomycetaceae bacterium
CCCCAAAAACCGAGCGCGGCGTCTCCCTGAAAGTCCCCCGTCACGCCCCCGTATTTCAAGATCTGCTGCGTCATCACGCCGAGCGCCCGACTGACCCGGTCGAGCAATCCGATGAGGTTGTTCGCTTCGTGCTCGGCCCGCTGGCTGAAGCCGCGCAGGTCGCAGAACATCACCGTGACATCCCGCTCGCAGGGCTCCAACAGCGTGGTGTCGAGTTCATCCCCCAACGCGGAAAGGATCGGCGGGGCGAAGAACTGGCGTAAGCCCGCTTTCTGTCGTTCCAACCGCCGGGACTTGAGGACGGCGGCGACGAACTCCGCGACGAGCTCGGTGAACTTGACGTCGGCCTCAAGCTGCGCGCTCTCGAACAACGTCGACCCCGACGTCACATCAAGCTGACTGAGCTGTCCGCCGACATACAGCCCCGCGGGTTCGTCGGCGAGGCCCGCGACCGGGGTGCAAAAGGCCCAATCGAACTCTTGGCCCAACGTCGGTTCGGGATCATCCGTCGGGGCGGAGGCCCCCCAGACATGCAACACGCTGGTCCGCTGTTTCTGCAAGGCTTCCAGCACCAGCCGCCGACTCGGGCGGACCTCCCCCGCCGTCTGTTTCCGTCGCTCGAAGTGCCGCGTGACGACGACGTCGTCGGCGTGGCAACTGACGATCGAAACCCCCTCGGCCTGCGTGATGCCGTTCAACAGCAACTGCGCGACCCGTTCGTACAACTCGACGTCGGTCCGCGCGCCGGCGATGACCTCCGGGAGATGGGTCAGGACGGCGATCCGGTTTTCGGGGTCGTGATAGCGAATCCGCCGCAACTGCTGCGGACTGA
>CAYRVS010000224.1:842-7375 GCA_964427725.1 uncultured Planctomycetaceae bacterium
TTCCTCGAGCGGCTGCTCGGGGAGGGGGTCGCTCCCCTCGACGAGTTCCAATGCCGTCGTCCCGAGCACGAAGCGCCCCTGCGCCCCGACGGTGCAGCGTTCCACCATGTGGCCGTCGTAGAAGATGGGCTGCTGCGATTCGGGGAGCCGGGCGACCTGCAATTGATCGTTGTGCAGCCAGGCTTCGGCGTGGTGCCGCGAGATGCGGGGATCCCAGGGGATCGCCAGGTCGACATCGGGGGCGCGGCCGAGTCGGTACCGCGTCCCCGGCGTCAACTGCCAGGTGCGGACCTCGTCGGGCTTGTTTCCCTGGGCGCGCAGCTCAAGCACTCTCCGACGTCCTCGCCGTGGTGTCGGGGACCGGCGACCGCGTTGGGCCGCGCGCTTTCCGCGTCCAGCCGCGCGGCCAACTCAGCTTCCGTTCGCTGAGGAGCGTAATGATCAGCCACCAGCAACCGAGCACCACGCCGCCGACGATGATAATCCCCACGATGCCGGAAGTGACCAGCCGATCGCGGAGATTCTCGACCGGCGCGAGGACCGGCTCGCGACGTTCCTGGACGACGGCGATCCAGCCGGTCCGCCCGACCGCCGCGAACGCCGCCAGCCATTCCCCTCCGTACGCCTCGGGAGCCAATTGCCCCACCGGATCCAAGTAGCGATCGGTCCGATTGGCGGTTGCCGCGGTGATCGCGGGACTCGGCACGATCACCAACTGTTGCAGGCTCTTCGCCAGCGTCTCCTCGAGATGGAGCTCATCCTCGAACTGCGAGACCTCCTCCAGGTGCTCGTCATCGAGCCAGGGGTGCGCCAGCAGCACGCCGCTGCGTCCGTCGACGAGCGCCAACTGCCGCCCGACGGCGGTCCCCCCCTCCTCGGTCAAGCTGCGCTGATAGTCCTGCAGCAGCGTGCTGAGGTTCAGCGACCGGGCGAGCACGGCGATCACCTGCCGTTCCGCGTCCCCTTCCGGACGATCGTAGACCGGCACCGACAACGCGATCTTCCACACGCGGCTCGTTTGACTGGTGTACGGGGCCGACACATGCGGCCGGCGGATCGGCGTCATCTCCGGGCAATGATCGGTCTCGCCGGGGAGCGGCTTCACCGGCAAGCCGCGATTCCCCAGCCCGTGGAAATAGTCCCGACAGGAGAACGGCGCGTCGATCGTGTCGCTGCGCGGAAATCGCCATCGCTGATAACCCCGCGCGTCCTGCAAAAACCAGCTCGCGTCCCCGGAGCGCCCCAGTTCCGCGCGGCGTTCGGTCACCTGGCGTTGTTTGCGATCGAGCAGCTCGAACAGGTCGCTTCGTTCGGTCTGCGGGAGGGTCGCCTGTTCCAGGATCAGCCGGCGGACGTCGTTGTCGTCGGCGATCGTGAGGAGTTCGTTCAACCGATCGTCGAGTTCGCGCTGCAGGTTCCCCGCGAGCAGATTCGCCGAGAGCGCATCACTCTCGAGCGACCGCGCGATGAGGTTCGCCCGGCTGGTGGTGACCGTATCCCGCAGCGCATCCAGGGCGAAGGGGAGCCCCGCGAGGGTCAACATCAACGGGAGGACCAGCCCCATCAAGATCAACGGCCTCCGGGCGCGCTGCCGTTCCCGCGAGACGAGTCGATCGAGCACCGCCTGCGGATTCGGCAACCGCCGCGCGGGATCGATCGCCAGGCACCGATCGACGATCTCGGCGAGGAGCGGATCGACCCCCGCGACCTTGCGATGTTTGTTCGGGCGCGGGGCGGTCGTCACCACGCGACGGTAGAGATCGAGCCGATCCTGCAGCGATCGCGTCTCGCGCAGGCCCGCCGCGTCGGCTTCCGTGCGGTACGGGGGCTCGCCGGTCAGCATGTCATACAGCAGCGCGCCCAAGGCGTAGACATCCCACTTCGCGTCGGGGACGGCCCGAAGGTCGGCCTGCTCGGGGGCCATGTAGAACAGCGTCCCCAAGGCATGGCTCCGCTCCTCGGCGAGTCGCGATTGGCCGAAATCGCACAATCGGGGCTCGTCATCCTGATCGAGCAGGACGTTCGCGGGTTTGATGTCGCAATGCAGGATCCCGCTGCCATGCGCGTGGACCAGCGCCTGGGCCACCCGTTTGGCGATCCGTACCGCTTCGGCCGCGGGCAACGGACCTTGTTGCAGCCGCTGCGCCAGCGACCCCTTTTCGAGATACTCCATCACGTAATACGGCGGATCATGATCCCAGCCGACGGCGATCAGGCCGACGATGTTCCGCGACGTATACAGGACCGCGAGTTTCTCGACTTCGCGACCCAGCAAGGCCCAGTCGACGCCGCGTCGCTGGGTGTAGAACTTGATCGCGACCTGCTTGCCGGTGTTCTGCTCTTTGGCGAGCCAGACCGACCCGAATTTCCCCGCGCCGATTCGTTGTCGAATCAGATAGCCCGGCACCGTGGCGGGGGGGACATCGCCGGCGAGACTGAGGGCCAACGCCTGATCGACCGACGCCGCGTCATGACTGAGCGTCTGTTCGGTCTCGGGAGTCTCGAACCGTGCGTCCATGTCGCGGACATTGTAGCCCCGGAAAGATCGCGCCGATATCGCCCGGAAAGAGCAACGCGGCGTCATCCATCAGGAGCGGGGGGACGTCAGTCCCCCCGGTGACTGGCCATCCTCGTCAAGGAATCCAAGGAGACTGAGTTGGGGGTATGCCGGGGCAGGATCACCGGGGGGACTGACGTCCCCCCGCTCTCCGGCTGAACGACTCACGACGGTCGCCCCTCAACATCCCACCACACGGCGGGCTGACGCCGCGCCGCTCCTTGAGATGGTCTCACTTCTTTACGATCCAGATGTTGCGGAAGCGGACCGGGTCACCGTGGTCTTGCAGATAAAGCGCGCCGGGTTTCTGGTCGCGTTGGCCGCCGCCGGGGGTGGTGGCGAGCTCCAGGTCGTCGTGGATCACGACGCCGTTGTGGCGAATGGTGCAGCGCGCCTTCGCGGTGGCGTTCCCGGCGGCGTCGAACTTCGCCCCCGTGAACTCGACGTCGTACGTCTGCCACGCCAGCGGCGGAAAGCACATGTTGATGCTCGGGCGGGCGTTCTGGTAGATCCCGCCGCATTCGTTGTCGAGCCCCTCCAGCCCGAACGAATCGAGGATCTGGCACTCGTACTGATCCTGCAGATACATCCCGCTGTTGCCGCGGGCTTGCCCCTTCGCATACGGCATGAACGGGGTGCGGAACTCCAGGTGCAGCGTGAAGCTGTCGAACTTCTCCTTCGTGCGGGTGCCGACTCCCATGAGATGGTCGGCTTCCATTTTCCCCGGTTGCCAGGCGTCGACCGACGACCCATCGAACAGGACGATCGCGCCGGCGGGGGGCTTGGCGCCCATCGTCGGCGACTCACGCTCGACTTTCTTCAGCGTCCCTTTGTGAAGCCCATGCTCGAGGGTCATGACGCCGTTTTCGATGGTCGCCGTGATGTTCTGCCCCGTCAGTTTGACGACGGAACCTTCCGTGGCCCCCTTGAGCGCGACCTTCTTGGAGGCGTCGCCCCCGTCGCCGGGAAGACCGCCGGGCCAGACGACCCCTTCAAACACGCCGTCCCCGTAGGCGATCACCTGGACGCCGACCGCGTGATCGCCCGCCTTCATGGCGTACTCGCCTTGGACGGCGAAATCGGGTCCCGCTTCCGTCGCCGAGAGGTAACTCGTCTTCTCGGGTTTCTTGTCCGCGCTCCAGGCGTTCGAGCCGACCAGCGATCCCGCGACCAAGACCCAAATCCACGTCCGCGTTGACGACATCTTGTGATTCCTCGTTGATGGGGCGCCCCGATGACGATCTCACTCGTTCATAACGCCCCCCGGCGACGGTGTCCACGAAGCGGAGAGCCGGTTTCCTGATCAGGGGGAACCTGACGACTTCGTGATTTGACGACGGCCCCGCGCCTGGGTACCGTTTGCAAGTCGTTACGATCGAGGGACTTCCTGCGCAAGCCAGATTCCGTACCCGCGTGGGACGACCGTTGATCGGCCTCTCGTTAGTCCTGTCTTGGGATCACGTTCTCCGTGTCGATCGACCTTGTGCCAAGGTTAGTGTGCTGATGTTCGCGCGTTTGGGCCACTGGGTCGCACGGCGCTGGCTGCTCGTGCTGGCCTGCTGGATCGTCGCGCTCGTCACGGCGGCAAGTCTGGCCCCCCAGCTCGACAGTGTCGTCCAGACCGGGGAATTCGCTTTTCTCCCCGTCGACAGCCCCAGCCGACAGGCCGAGCGACTGTTCGCGGCGGCGTTTCCGCGGCATGCGCAGGCGAGCACCGTCGCCATCATCGCGCGGCGACCCGGGGAACCCCTCACGCCCGCCGACCTCGAATTCGTTGATGATGGCGTCGAACTCGCGGAACCCGCGTCCCCGGACCCAACCAAAACGCCCATCGATCTTGCCGATCGCATCCGGACACTCGTCGGTGAGTTCCACCACGAGTCTCGCGGCGATAGGGAGTCCTCGACCTCGGCAGCCCCGACGGATGAGGAGGCCCGCGGCATCCCCGTCGTCACGCATCAAGATCGCAACCTCGGGGCGATGCTCCTCTCCCCCGATCAACAGGCGACGCTGGTCCTCATCGAGCTCCCCACCGAATTCCTCGATTCCGCCAACGCCCCGCTCGTCAAACGGCTCGAAACGCTTCTGTTCGAGGACGAATCGCTCCGTTCCCGGCGGCCGGAGGGGCTGGAGCTTTACCTCAGCGGGACGGCGGTCGTCGGTCGCGACATGCTGCAAACCGCCCGCGACAGCGCGAAAGCGACCGAACATCTGACGATCATCCTGGTGATCGCGCTCCTCATTCTGATCTACCGCGCGCCGCTTCTCGCGCTCGTTCCGCTGATGACCGTCTTCATGTCGGTCAAGCTGACGATGGCCCTGTTATGCCTGATGGCGAGCCAAGGCTGGGTGGTCCTGTTCACGGGGATCGAGTCGTACGTCACCGTCCTGCTGTATGGCGCGGGAGTCGACTACTGCCTGTTCCTCATCGCGCGATTCAAGGAGGAAATGGATCGCGGCATCCCCGCCGAGACCGCCCTCGTCGACGCGGTCGGTTCCGTGGGAGCCGCCATCGCCGCCAGCGCCGGGACGGTGATCTGCGGCATCGGGATGATGATCTTCGCCGAGTTCGGCAAATTCCGCGATGCGGGGATCGCGATCTCGTTCGGTCTGGTGATCGTCCTGATCGCCTCGCTGACGTTGACCCCGGCGCTGTTACGGTCATCGGGCTCGCGGGTCTTCTGGCCGCAACATCGGGTCGGCACCGAACCGGTCGTTGAATCGGGTTGGTTGCAAGGTTTCTGGGAGCATGTTTCGCACCTGCTGGAACGCCGAGCCTGGCTGTTGTGGCTGGGTAGCCTGGGATTGATGCTGCCGTTCGCCGTCGTGGGGGCGTGGTTCTACAGCGACCTCAGTTATGGGCTGCTGTCGGATCTGCCCCGAACGGCGCGGAGCGTCGTGGGGACGGAGGTCGTCCGCAAGCACTTTCCCGACGGCCTAACGGGGCCGATCAGCGTCTTGATTCAGGCGCCGACCCTCGATTTTCTCGCCGGCGACGAGCCCGAGGCGGGGATCGATCTCGTGGCCCGTCTGTCCGAACAACTCGCCGCGCGCAAGACCGAATTGCGGCTCGATGATGTTCGCAGTCTCCCATACCCGCTGGGAGGGGATGAAGGCCTTGCCGACATCACCAATCCGGCAAGGTATCGGATCACCCGCGAGCGGGCTCTGGAAAGCTACGTCGGCGTGACGACGGGGGACGACCCCGCCACGGTCACGCGACTCGAGCTCGTCACGAGCGACGACCCCTTCTCGCGCGACAGCATCCGGCAGCTCACCCGGCTCGAAACCGAACTCAAAACGGAATGGGCCCGGCTGACCCAAGCACCCGCGACGGTTCACATCCTCGGCCCTACGGCGAGCATTCGCGATCTGAAGTCGGTCACTGATCGTGATCAGGTGCGGATCGATCTCCTCGCGACGGTCGGCGTCTTTCTGATCCTCGTGATCCTGCTGCGCCGGTTCGCCGTCTGCGTGTACCTGATCCTGTCGGTCCTGTTGAGTTACCTCGCCACGTTGGGAGTGACTTATCTCGCCTTCTGGGCGCTTGATGGGGCCGAGTTCGCCGGGCTCGATTGGAAAGTTCCGATGTTCCTCTTCACGATCCTGATCGCGGTCGGCGAGGACTACAACATCTTCCTGATGAGCCGGGTCGCCGAAGAGCAGGCGCGGCACGGTCGCGTCCGGGGCATCCTGCATGCCCTGACATGCACGGGGCGGATCATTTCGAGTTGCGGCATCATCATGGCGGGAACGTTCGCGTCGCTCGCCGCCGGGTCGCTGAAAGGGATGGCCCAACTCGGCTTCGCGCTGGCGGTCGGCGTCCTCCTCGACACCTTCGTCGTCCGGCCGATCCTGGTCCCCGCTTATCTGGTCCTCGTCGAGCGGGGCGCGTTCGGCCGGTGGTCGCGGATGTTGGGGGCGACAACGGGCCCCGAAACGATCACAACGGAGGCCGCGGCGGAGGATGCGACGC
>CAYRVS010000225.1:0-1365 GCA_964427725.1 uncultured Planctomycetaceae bacterium
ATGGCGACCCCCATCCCATATTGCGTCAGCTTCAGCCCCGCCTGCCCGGTGACGTCGGCGAACTTCCCCGTCCCATCGTTCTGATAGAGCGCGAGCGTCGGCGGCGTCTGCGGCGCGGCGTCCCACGGCCAGGTCATCGAATTGACGAACAGGATGTCGACGTGGCCGTCGTTGTTGAAATCGAAGAACGCGCAGCCGCTCCCCATCGTTTCGGGAAGCAGCTTGTCCCCCGTCGCCCCCCCTTCATGCACGAAGGTGATCCCCGCCGCTTCGGTGATGTCGGTGAAGGGGAGCTTCGGCAACGTCGACTTCGGGACGATCCGTTCCTGAGGCAACTCCACCACCGGCGCGACTTTCGCCACCACTTCGGCTCGCGGCCGGAACCACCACGCCAATCCGCCCGCCACCACCGCCAGACTGACGATCACCATCAGCGACCGCCGAAAGGCGCGACCAATCACGGCGTCATCTTCCGCGGCGGCCACCTCGACGGCGGGCGCGGTGGGTTGTTTTCGTGAACTCATTCCGCACCTCCCGTCGCTGAATCTTGAACTTCCGTGACCCCCATTGTGGCCTCGTCCGTGGCCGCCGTCTCGATCGCCAATCGCCCTTTCAGCACCAGCCCCGGGGCTCCATCCCGTTGCAAGGGATAGATCACCAGCGCTTCGGCGGCAAAGTCGGCCGCGGGGT
The DNA here is from genome assembly GCA_964427725.1 of uncultured Planctomycetaceae bacterium. Lineage (GTDB taxonomy): Bacteria > Planctomycetota > Planctomycetia > Planctomycetales > Planctomycetaceae > DSVQ01. The sequence continues at coordinate 691 of CAYRVS010000225.1, forward strand.
ACTTCTTTCGCGCCGCCGCGACGGCGATGTCCCGCGCGTTGTCGTCCGGCTTGTACTTCGCGTGCAGCTCCTGATGCGTCTTCGCGCGCTCGGCGTCCCCCAACTGGGTGTAGATCAGCCCCAGGTTGTAATGGGCCGCGACGTTTTCACTGTCGAGCGCCAGCGTCTGCTCGAACTGGCGGATCGCATCCTCCAGCATCGCCCGGCGGGCCGCGTCGTGCTCCGCCCCGCGCAATTGCTTCGACCGCTCGAAGAGGGCCTGCCCCAGCAGATTCAAGACTTCGTAATCCTTGCTGAAATCGAACTTCCGGCGGACTGTCTCTTCGGTCTTCATCGTGACGACCGACCGGAAATTGTCGATCGCCTCGTCCAGCCGTCCCTGCTGTTGATTCACCAGTCCGCTGAGCCAACGCACCGTCCAGGTCGGCGCGGGGGGATCGGTGTAGGCGACCGCCCGATTGATCGCCTCGACCGCCTCATCCAGCCGCCCCTCCGTGAAGTAGACCCGGCCGAGGTTCAGCGGACCGTCGTACCGCTTCAGACTTTCCACCACCTTGAAGGCCTCCTCGGCCTGCCGCAGTTCCCCCTTGCCGCCGGCGTTCTGCCCTTCGAGCAACAGGCCGATCCCGTAGTCGTTCCACCGCTGCCACAGCGGAATCTTCGACTCCTCGTTGG
>CAYRVS010000225.1:1375-7324 GCA_964427725.1 uncultured Planctomycetaceae bacterium
CCGTGGCCTCCACCCCCGCGACCGGCAGCGTGATTTTGTCCGCCGCGATCGTCGTCACCGGCAACCGGTTGATGTACGGGACGCCCGGCGTATGGCCATGAATCGGCAAGTCCCCCGGCTTCGCGTGCTTCGTCACGAACTCCATATAGGTCTGATCGAACTTGCGATATTGCAGCTTCACTTCGATCGTCACCGGCGCGGTCAACCCGTCCGGCACCTTGAACCCGTAATGCACCACTTGCCCCGCCCCCGGGGGAATCTGCTTGTTGTAAAGGGGCACGAAGATGTCTTGCGGATTGCGGCGATCGATCCGATTCCCGTGCCGATCGAGCATGAAAACATTGATAAAGTGGCTGTAGGGATCGACGTGACCATCGTCGCCGATCGCCCCGTTCCGGCCGATCACCTCTCCTTGGCTGGTCAGCGTGACGTCGACCCAGACCTCGTTCGAGTCGACCGTCCCTTGCGTGAAGAGATGGCCGAGCTTCAGCGTCCGCAGCACCGTCTCGAGCAGATACTCCTTCCCGGGTTCGAGCGTCGGCAGTTCCGGACGGAGCGGCGCGACGAGGGGACTGTCGATCGTCCCCCCCGGCTTGATCCCGAAGATGTCGACCCGCACCGTCCCCCGCAAAAAGTCCTGATGCGCCTTCACCACCTCCGCCTGATTCCGCATATGGGCGATCCCCGTGTTCGCCGACGGAAAGAGGTGGTTATGGATCTTCAGCTTCCCCGTGTCGTCGAAGACCCGCGCGCCGAAATCGCCCGATTCCGCCAGCGGCATATGGCAGCCGTTGCAGTTGGTCTGCGCGACTTCGGGATAGTAGAAGCTCCGCGCCCCATGCCCCGAGACCCCGCTGAGCAGGTACGGGTCGTAATGGTTCTGCCCGCGCAGGAACTCTTTGTAGTGGTTCAGCTCATAGGGCAGATGGACCTTGTGGCACGTCGAGCAGAACTCCGCCGACTTGTGGAACGGCTTCAGGAACGTCTTCTTATGGAACGACGGCTTCGCCTTCACGAGCTGCTCGTTCACGTACCGCAGAAACGGGCTGTCGCTTTTCGCGAACGGGTAATGCGACGGCTCCTCGATCACGTAGTCGGCGTTCCCCTTCGTGCTGTTGACGTGGGTGATCGCATGACACACGGTGCAGGTGATCCCCGCGTGCGCCGTCGGATGTTTCTGGTCATCGAACTTCGGATCGTCGAACGCCCCGCTGAAGAAGGGGACCGGATCGTGACACCCCGCGCACCACCGCGAGGCCTGCACGTTCCCGTCCCGCTTCAGCGACACCTCGCGCGTTTCCCGCACGCTCGCCAGATACGCCGGGTTGTTGAAGCTGCTGATGTGATGCGAGCTGTGGAACCAGTCCTCGTAGGCGTCCTTGTGACACTTGAGGCAATACTCGTCCATCATCAGCGTGTCGGCGGGAATGAAGTTCCCTTCCGAGGTCCGCGCCAGCGAGGGATGGAAGTACTGCTCTCCCGTCGCCGGCGCCGCGACGTTCCAATGCTTCGGATCGTTCTTATGAAGCACGACGGCGGCGAGGCACGCCACCCCCACCATCCCCGCATACGCCAGCCCCCACTTCCACTGAATCCGGGGGCCCGCCAGTCGATGGAGCCAATACAACCATCCCGCCGCGAGCGGCATCGCGACATGCAGCCAGTAGACGATCGGCCGGGCGAGGGGGTGTTTCAGGTCGAACCCCGCGACCCGCATCAGCAGCAATCCTGAGATCAGGGTCAGCACCCCCGCGCCGAAAAGCGCGTACCCGATCCGCACCGCCCGCCAGTTCGGCCGATGCTTCGAGGTCTGCATATGGATCGCCCCGAACACCACATACGGGACGACCAGCAGCAGCCCCAGCGCAAGGTGCACCAGAAACATCACCTGATAGAAGTAATTCTGGTAGACCTGCCCGCTGAAATATTCCAGCGCGGTGATGCTCGCGAGGTAGATCGAATTCGCTCCCAGGAGCGAAACCAACACGAAGACGACGACCAGCAGCCGCTTGAGTCGCGGCCCGATCGCGGGGGCGTAAACCCGCCGCGTCTGCGGCAGGAGGGCGACACTCATGGTGAAACACCTTGGGGGAATGAGGACGAAGGAAGGATCGAATCAGCCGAAGAAAAGCTTGGGCGCGAGCGCAACGTCCCCGCCCGTCGATCGCGCCCGGGGAGATGAACCGGGTCGATCGCGATATCTACTCTGCCCTCAATAGGTTATCGTCGATGATCGCCGCCCGGCCTGCAAGGGCTGACGCGACGCGGTGGCCACGGTTTGCATCCTGAAATTCGCCGGCCGCCGGATGCTCAGGGGAGACCGACTTTGCCGAAACGTCGCTCCGACCGACCCATGACTCCTGCCGGTATTGTTCCGTCACCCGCCACTCCCCCACCGTCCGCGCCGTCCACCCTGATCGGCGGGCTGCGGCGAGTCGCCTGTTTCCTGTTGCTGGTCGGTGGCGGATCATGTCTCTTCCAAGCGTGGTTTCTGGCGTTCGATCCCGGGTTCGCGGCTCGTCATCAACAGATCGGAGGGCGCTACGTTGGGGGGTACGCCGCCGTTGGGACGATCCTACTCGTTGTCGGATGGAGTGGACGCCCGCCGGAGTGACGGTCCTAAAATGACGTCCCTCAGCCATCGATCGAGCCACCACGCCTGACAAAGGAAAATCTATATCTCATTCCCATGTCGTGTGTTACGACGAAATTCCTGGCCGTGGCTGAGTCGTGGCGCGGCCTCGTCCCTCGGAGCATGAGTCTGGGTGCCCCTGTCGAGACCGGCTGACGACCAGACTCCTCGAGACTCGACTACCCCGAGTCAACCGCCCTGGAACCTTGCAGTTTCCAGCCGGGGCCCCTACACTAAGCCGCTTCTACGGAAGAATTGTCGAAATTCCGGGCGGTCGGATTGTTCCCGCTCGTGCCACATTCTCGGTCGTACAAGCGTCCTGAAGGAGGACTGCGTGGTTAAGCTCCGGTTGCGTGAGAATGAGCATATCGCCGAAGCGGTGAAGCGCTTTCGGAAGCTGGTCGAGCATGCGGGCATCAAGAAAGAGATGCGCCGCCGCGAATACTATGAGAAGCCGAGCGAAATCAAGCGCCGCGCCAGCCGCCGGATCGAACGCCGCAACGAAATGCAGCGCCGGATGGCCGCCGCCAACAACCCGGGCGGCGTGTGAGCGCCCCGGCGACCGTTGGTTGACCAGCATTGCAGGATGTGCCAGGCCGGCTTCACCGCCGGCCTTATTTTATTGTGACTCTCTGAAGCCCAAGGAACGCCTTCCTTGGGCATCAATACCCCATGTTCGTCGATCGCGTCGCCATCATCGCCAAAGCCGGTGACGGCGGAGACGGCTGCAGCAGTTTCCGCCGCGAGGCTCATGTTCCGCGCGGCGGTCCCGACGGCGGCGACGGCGGTCGCGGCGGACACGTCATCGTCGAGGCCGACGAAAACGTCAGCAGCCTCGTCCATCTCGTCGGCATCATGCACTGGAACGCCGACAACGGCCGCCCCGGTCAGCAGACCCTGAAAACCGGATCCCACGGCGACGACCTCATCATCCGCGTCCCGCCCGGCACCCTCATCCGCGACGCCAAACGGGGCTTCATCCTTCGTGACCTGACCGAGCACGGACAGCAAGTCATCGTCGCCAAAGCGGGCGAGGGCGGCCGCGGCAACTTCCGCTTCATGTCGTCGACGAATCGCGCCCCGCGCGAATGCACCCCTGGCGAGGATGGCGAACAACGCGAGATCGTCCTCGAACTGAAGGTCATCGCCGACGTCGGCCTCGTCGGCAAACCCAACGCCGGCAAATCGACGCTCCTCAGCCGGCTCTCCCGCGCCACCCCCGAAATCGCCAACTACCCCTTCACCACGAAGTACCCCAATCTGGGGATGGTCCGCGTCGGCCAGGAACGGCAGTTCGTCCTCGCCGATATCCCCGGACTCATCGAAGGGGCCCACGCCGGTGTGGGACTCGGGCATGAGTTCCTCAAGCATGTCGAACGCTGCAAGATTCTGATCCACCTCATCGAACCCGCCCCCGACGATCAGACCGACCCGCTCGACAACTACCGCAACATCCGCGAAGAGCTGCGACTGTACGACGCCGCGTTGGCCGACCGTCCGGAGATCGTCGCGGTGACGAAATGCGAACTCGCCGACGCGTCCGCCGTCGCGGAGCTCTTCGAGGAAGAGTATGGTCGCCGGCCGCTGTTGATCTCGGCGGTCACCGGCAAGGGCCTGCCGCAACTCCTGCAGGCAACGGTCGCACAGCTCGACGCCCTCGCCGAAGCGGCGAAGTATCCCGAAACATCTCCCTGATGCCCGGGGAAGACCTTCCCTGGGTCTCCTGAAGGGCCCCCTCGATGGCGCTCCTCCAAAAGCTCTGGCAACGCCTCATCCGCTGCTTCCTCGCGGGCCTCTTCGCGATCCTTCCCCTGGTCGTGACGGTCGGCATTGTCATCTGGGTCGCGGGCTTCGTCCGCCAGTACATCGGGCCCGGCACATTCTTGGGCCGCAGGCTCCAGGGGGTCGGCATTCAGTTCGCCGGCGAAGGGGGGGAGACCACCGCCTACCTCTTCGGCTGGATCGCGGTTCTGCTGACGATCTTCGGCCTTGGCGTCCTCTTGGAAATGGGGGCCAAACGCTATTTCGGACACCTGCTCGAATGGCTCTTCCGCCGGATCCCCTTTGTCAACAGCGTCTACACCACCAGCAAGCAGATGATCGACCTGTTGGACAAGGAAGGGGGCGACGCCCAGCTTAAAGGGATGTCCCCCGTCATGTGCCACTTCGGCGATGGCGCCAGCCCCGCGGTCCCGGCGCTCCTCGCCTCCGCCGAAACCTACCTGCTGCGCGGCGAGGAATACCGCATCGTGGTCATTCCGACCGCGCCGATCCCCTTCGGCGGCGCGCTCTTGCTCATCCCCAGCCGTCACGTCGAACCCCTCGACATGACGGTCGACGCGCTGATCAACATCTACGTCTCGATGGGTATCACCGCTCCGCAGTTCCTCGAAGTCAAACCCAAGGCGACGTCGAAGCCCTGATCGGTGCCCGCCTTGTGCCGGGGCGTCGTGATGCACGAATCCGGTTCGCCACCGGTTAGACTCCATGCCGACACCTCGTGAACGATGTCGTCAGGGGAGACCTCCGCGATGCCCGACACCGCCCAGGCGATGCAGACTTACGCCCAACTCGCGGTGATCTCGCACATCAAGCGCCAACCGCTGGCCCGCGACCGCTTCGTCTTGCTCTGCGGCGCGGCGGCGTGTCGCGCGGGCTGGCTCGAAGTCGCCGCCTGGTGCTGGAGCTGGCATGCGGCGACGCAGCCGGGGCATCAGCTCGCCCGTTTCCCCTCGTTTCCCGACGCGCTGCGCGACGCCGACTTTCCCCGCGTCGTCGCCCACTGGGAACGCTGGTGTCCGCCGGAGCGCGCGGAACACCTCCTCGCGCCTCTGACACCGTTGCCACGCCTGGACGATCCCGAGGTCACGGCGGGCACGCAGACCCTTGCATGGTTGGAAACGATGCGAACCTGAGCCTCGCCGCGCGTCCTCAGCCCGCCTTCGCCGGCGGTTCTTCGACCAGGCTTTCCCCCACGCGGATCGCTTTCCGCCCCTTCAGCGTCCCCGGAAACGCCTGAAACATCGGCCGGCCTTCCACCGTCACCTGGGCCCCCTGCCGGATATCCCGTTCGGTCAGGATCACATCGCCGACCGCGAGCTGCGCGAGCTCCTTCGCCGTCAGATTCGTCTGCGCGAGTTGCACCACCAGTTCCACCGGTGCCCGGCGGACCCCTCCGACCAGATTTCGCTGCTGCTCGGGATCGGCCCCCTTCTTCTGATAGGCCGACCACGAATCGCTCGACAGTTTGCTCGCGAGGGGCTCGATCGTATTGAACGGGATGCACAGGTTCATGATCCCGCGCAGATCCCCCATCG
>CAYRVS010000226.1:0-7276 GCA_964427725.1 uncultured Planctomycetaceae bacterium
GACCTCAACAAGGGGATCGCTGATCGGAAGGCGGCGGCGGAAGCGGCGATGAAGGCCGCGGCGGAGGCCAAAGTCGCCGTCGATACCGCCACGAAGGTCAAGACCGACGCCGATGCCGATCTCGTCGTGAAGCAGCAGGCCGTCGCGACAACGGAAACCGCTCTCAAGACCGCCGATGAGACCAAGCAGAAAGCGGCGGCGGAGACCGAGGCGGCAAACAAGATCCTCGCCGAAGCCCAAATCGCCTCGAAACAGGCGGCCGAGGCGTCGGCGGTCGCCGAAGCGAAGTTGCTGGAAGCGCAGAAGGCCGCCAACGACAAGCCCGACGACGCGGGACTCAAGCAAGCGGCGGCCGCGGCGGCTCAAGCGGCCGTCGATGCGCTGGCGGTCGTCGCGCAGACCGCCGCCCAACGAACCGAGGCGGTGAAGGGACTCGCGGCGAAGAACGACGCCCAGATCGACGCCACCGCCGCCTATAACGGAGCGAAAGCGGCTTACGAAGCGGCGGTCGTGGCTCAGACGGCATCGGCAAAAGCGGCGGCCGACGCGGCGACCGCGCGGCAAACGGCCATGACTCTGCTGACGACGAAAACGCAAGAGGCCGAAAAGGCGGTGACGGCGGCTCAGGTGACCCCCGAACTGCAGCAGCAGGTGACCGCCGCCGAAGCCGCCGCGAAAGCGACCGCCGACACCGTCGCGGCGCTGAAGAGCCGGCTCGAACGCCAGCAAGCGGCGGTCAACCGCCCGCATCCCGCGCCGATGACGAACTGAGCGGCAGGTGCGGTTCCGATAAGCCCGCCCGGGGATGTGCATGCAGGCGAGCCTCACCTCCGCTCGCGGTTCACCGTTTCGCGGACAGGTCGATCCCCATGTCGTGGAACAGGAACTTCATGTCCTCCCAGACGTCCTTCTTCGCGGGGGGATTGCGCAGCAGGTAGGAAGGGTGGTACGTGCAGAGGACCTTCGCCCGGCCGTAGGTGAAGAACTTGCCGCGGAGCTTGCCGATCGATTCCTCGGTTCCCAGCAGGTTTCGCGCGGCGCAGGCACCCCAGCAGACGATGTACTCGGGATTGACCACCGCGAGTTGACCGTCGAGATACTCGCGGCAGTGCTCCGCCTCCTCGAAGCTGGGGAGCCGATTGCCCGGGGGGCGGCAGCGGAGAATGTTGCAGATGTAGATTTCCTCGCGCGTCAGCCGACAGGCGGCGATGATGTCGTTGAGGAGTTTCCCGGCGCGGCCGACGAACGGTTCTCCCTGTTCGTCCTCGTCGGCCCCGGGGGCCTCGCCGATAAAGACCAACTTCGCTTCGGGATTTCCGACGCCGAAGACGGTTTGCTTGCGGGTCGTCGCCAGCTCATGGCAGCGCGTACAGGCCGCGACCCGACCCTTCAGGACTTCGAGCATGGCGACCCGTTCCGGGCGCGGGAGATCGAGCGGTTGGAACGATTGACAGCGCGACGCCAGCAGCGTCAACGGCGTGGCGGCGGCTTTCTTGGGCATGGTGGTCTCGGGCATCGGAGCGACGACGTGGGATGCGGCGGTCGCAGCCCGTGGAGCGATCTTGGCGGTTCGTGAACCGCCCGATTCCCCGGCCCCCGTGCAAGCAACCCGACCAGGGGAAATCGCGATGGAGGGCGAGGCCCCGGTGGTGGGGGGAGCGGCGACGGGGGTCAAGAGCGCGCGGTCGACCGGTGGGATTCGAGTGATCCCCGACCGACGCCATCCTTCCAGCCACTGAACCAGATCGCGTGACATGGACGGATTCTAGCCGGGCCGCCGCCGACTCGGGGAGTCTGTCGCGAGCGAGATTCGCCTGCGCGCGATCCGAGGAAAAGGGACGGGCGCAGCCTCCCGAAGAGGCTGCGCCCGTAGGGATCCCTTAGCCCGGGAGCCAATGCGGACGGGTGAGGTTCTCCGACCATCGACTCGGACAAGCGGCTTAGTAGTCCTCGTCGTCCTCTTCTTCGTCCTCGTCGCCGTCGTCGAAGTCATCATCCTCGTCGTCGTCGAACTCTTCCTCGTCGTCATCGAATTCTTCGTCGTCGAACTCATCGAGTTCCTCGTCGTCGAACTCATCGAGTTCTTCGCCGTCCTCGTCGTCGAGCTCATCCTCGAACTCGTCGCCGTCGTCGAGGCCTTCATCCTCGTCGTCATCGGCGGCGAGGCGCGGCGGAACCAGGACCGCCGAGTTGACGGGGGTGGACGCCCACGCGGCGAAGGGAGACTCTTCGTCGTGCCAGACCATACTCATGGGAAAACAGCCTCGAATGTCGGGTTGGGGAGGGCGACCCACGGGGGACCTCTGGGAACCACATCACCCGAAGGGAGAAGTTTCGCTCCCCCCGGGGCGGATCTTGGCGAATCGTCGGGCCGACCGGTTCGGCCGCACCTTCATATCCGCCAACGACTTGCCGCATAAACCGCAGATGGTCTATTCGAGCGGCGCGAGCTTGTCAAGGAGTTTCGGCGGTCGTCCGGGAAATTCTCCCGGCTTGCCCAAATCGGCCCGCCGTGTGGCTGGCCGAGCGGTTTATCGGACAGCCTCACCGGCTGACATGAGGCGCGCCGCAATCGCGCGATCCCCGCTCGTGACCGATCAATCGGTCGAGCCGTGCGCCATGACGGACAACTTCCTGGTCCGCGTGAATTTCGACTGATCGTGGTCAGCATCACGCGACGACCGTCACGATGCGAATACCGTGTGGCGACACTTCGCGCTCGCCGGGGATCACGCAAAACTCGGAACGTGACGCGCCAACCGGAGGTGTCGCGAACTAGAATTTGACGCGTGCCCGCGAGTCGGACGAATCCGCCTTGCGACGGTTTCTTTTCCGACTGTCCGGATGGCGGATGAACGACGTCGAACATGATCGCGCCGCGCCGGTGTTTTCCGACGAGGAACCGATCGTCCATGCGCCGCGACGTCGGTCGGCGGCGTGGGCGCTCTTTCTCTTTCTGGCGACGTGTGTCTCGACCTTCTACGCCGGCATGTTCACGGGGCTCGGCCCGGCCGATGTGCCGACATGGGACCGGCTGTTCCGCGATGGGTTGAGCTACGCGGCCCCGTTGATGCTGATCCTGTTTTGCCACGAGATGGGCCATTACCTGACGGCCCGCCTGTACGGCATCCGAGCGTCGTACCCCTTCTTCATTCCGTTCCCCTTCAGCCCGTTGGGAACCATGGGGGCGGTGATCGTGCAGCCGGGACACATGGGAGACCGGCGGACGATGTTCGACATCGCCATCGCGGGGCCCCTCGCGGGCTTCGTGGTCGCGGTCCCGATCGCCTGGTGGGGCGTGCAACAGGCCGAACTCGCCGAGTTCGATCCGACGGTCTACTCCATTTCGTACGGGGATCCGCCGCTGCTGAAATGGATGATCCGGCAGAAGTATCCCGAGCTGGGACCAGGCCAGGATGTCTATCTCAATCCGTTGCTGTTCGCGGGTTGGGCCGGCTTGTTTCTGACCGGCTTCAACTTGATTCCGATCGGCCAGCTCGATGGCGGGCATATCTTGTACGGACTGCTGGGGCGCGGGGCGCACGGGGTGGCGTACGGCGCGCTCTTCATCGGCATCGGGTTCATGGCTTGGACCGGCAACTACTCGTTCATGCTCTTGGTGATCCTGCTGCTGCTTATGGGGATCAAGCACCCACCCACCCAGGATGATGAGCAACCGCTCGGCCTGGGCCGGACCTTGCTGGGCTACGGGACGATGGCCCTCTTTTTCCTATGCTTCACTCTGACGCCCATCACGCAGCATGTTCCTCAGGCCCCGCTCCCCGTGGTCCCCATGGAAGCCCCGGCGGAAGATGAACTGATGATCCGCCTGACTCCCGAATCCCCGCGTCCCGCGGAGCGCCTGACTTGACGTTGAGCCGTCTGTGAATCGTCGTGACGGCTCCATCGGACCAGTGCATGTGGTCGTGGTGGTGGATCGCGTTGGGCTTACCACACCAACCAGGCGAGGACCACGATCAGGCAGAGGATCACCGTCAGTGTGATCCATCCCGGCGGTCGGCTGGGCGGGGTGTCCTCGTCGGAGAGGTAGCGTTCACACACCGGACAGCGCGGCGTGTCCTCCAGGATCTCCGCCGCGCAGTAGGGGCAGGAGATGAGCGCGGGCTCGTCGGGGGTGTCGTCATATTCCTCGAGGTCGTCATCGGAATCCCGCGCCATGGGACGGTCCTCTCAACGACACAGCCCGATCGATGCCACCTCAAGTGCCGTAGCCTGCGTTAGCGCCGCAGGCTGGGTTAGCGCGGCGTAACCCAGCGAGCCACAGACCGCGTTGCCGGGTTACGCTGCGCTAACCCAGCCTACAGAGCTACTGCGCTAACCCTGCCTGCAGAGCTCAGGCCGGCGGACGGCGGGATTACGCCAGCGGCAGCGGTTCCGGCATCAGGACGAACGGGAAGACTCGCACCGGCTTCCCCGGCGTGATCTCTTCCTTGTAGGTCAACTGAGCCGCGCGGTCGGCGGCGAATTGCAGCAGCGTGAACTCGAGGCCGCAGAAATGTTCGTCCCCCACTTCGGCGGCGACGTCGGCGAAGACCTCCCCGGCCGAGGCGGCATGCCGCCGCACACCGTGGATGCTGTGCTCGCGGACCTTCACCCCCGCGGCGGCCAACTTGACGAGTCCCTTCAGAAACTTGCCCGGCAGACCGTCACCACCGGTGACGCGCAGCAGACGTTCCCACTCTTCGTGGGCTTCCCAGTAGTAGCCGTAGTTGAAGTAGTCGAGGGCGAGGAGATAGCTGCGGTTCTCGGCCCAGGTATGGGCGGTGAGGGCCCGCGGCGTCGGATGCTTCCGCTGATAACTGTGACCCCGCGGATCTCGATACGGATGGGGCACCTCGCGTCCCGGCACATAGGTATACGCGGGCAGATCGGTCGACGGGAGCAGGCGGCTCGGTTCAACGGCGGACGGCAGCATCAAAGGTTCTCCTCGCGACCACTCGGCGGACGACCCAGCCCACCGTCATGCTTCCCGCAGCGAAACCGCGACATTCCCCAAGAGCCCCCAAACGGGACGCCCCGGTGCGACGTGTTCCGATGAAGCCGTTGACGGATCCCGCAGGCAGGGCCGATCGTCGAGGACCGCGTGTTCACGGGCCCGTGGTCCATCCCACAACACAATCCCAAGCTGAGGGAAGCGTGGGCGGGACGGACGGCGACAATCGGTGGATGTAGGCAGGACGAATCGCGTGGACGCAGGCGGTCCTTGCTGGCGGCACCGCGAAATTCCTCATGGGGCGTTAGAATAGCAACGGTCTGGGCCGGAAAGAGAGCTGTACAAACAGCAATCCCACCGATTTTCCCGGAAGCCGCCCGGGAACCCCATGCAGGTTCCCCAAAACGCAGGTTTTTCCGCCAAGACATCCCTAAAACAGGCCGACTCGCTTCCCATGACACCGTCCTTCGCCACGCGTCTGCACGCCGCCATCCGTCGCAAAGGGACCGCCGCCTTGGTGGGGCTCGATCCGCGGTTCGACTGGCTGCCTCGGGAGGTGATCGCCGCTGCACGGGAGCGGCTGGATGATCCCCAGGCGATCGCCGCCGCCGCTTACGAGGAATTCTGTGTCCGGTTGATCGACGTCGTCGCGCCGCTGGTGCCGGCGGTCAAGCCACAAGCGGCGTTCTTCGAAGAGCTGGGCCCCGACGGCTGTTTGGCGTTGTGTCGCATCGCGCGCTACGCCCGCGCCCAAGGCCTGATCGTCATCATGGACGCCAAGCGGGGGGACATCGGGACCACGGCGGAGGCCTATGCGAAGGCGTATCTCGCGGGAGCCGACCCTCAAGCCGCCCCATGGTCGTCCGATGCCCTGACGGTGAACCCCTACTTAGGCCAAGACACGTTGGAACCCTTCGTTAAGATCGCCGAGGAGCGCGGGGGGGGATTGTATGTGCTGGTGCGGACGAGCAATCCGGGGGCGGGGACGTTTCAGGATCGGGTTTCGGACGGGGTGACGGGATACCAGGCGGTGGCCGACGTCGTGGAAACTCTCGCGGCGCGGTCGGTCGACGCCGACGGCTACGGCTCCGTCGGTGCGGTGGTGGGGGCGACCTATCCCGCCGAGTTGGTGGAGCTCCGCGCGCGGATGCCGCATGTGCCGCTCCTCATTCCGGGCTACGGCAGCCAAGGGGGCACCGCCGCCGACGTCCTCCCCGCGTTCCGGGCCGATGGTCTGGGGGCGGTGGTCAACAACTCGCGCGGGATCAATTTCGCCTATCGGACCGGACGGTACGCCGAGGAATACGGCGAAGCCCGCTGGGAGGGAGCGGTGGAGGCAGCGACGCGGGCGATGATCAGCGATCTACGACTCCCTGGATGATGAACATCGGGTAAAGATTCTCTCGGATCTGGTCGCGGCGAATGTGGAGAGAATTTCAAGGGTTATCCTGGAGGACTGAATCGTCCAACGGGTAACACATGAGGCATTCCGGGGGATGCCGCGGGCCACGTTACGAGCCTCAGTCTTCACAATTCGCGACTTACTCATCGTACGCTCACAATTTCTTCACAATCGAACATCACCATTCGCACCTTGCTCCGGGTTTGGATCGTCGTGGCTGGTTCGCCACCCATCCCGGATTCTCGTGGGCTTGGTCGAACCGAGCCGAGGGTGGGGTTCATGATGCCGCGAAGTGGGTTGCGACGTGGGTTTACGCTGATCGAGTTGCTGGTGGTGATCGCGATCATCGCGATCCTGATCGCACTGCTCCTGCCCGCCGTCCAGCAGGCCCGTGAAGCGGCGCGGCGGACGCAATGCCGGAACAATCTCAAGCAGATTGGTCTGGCGATGCATAACTACGAATCAACCCACACCGTCTTTCCCCCGTCGCGGCTGACTCGCGGCAGCGACAACAAATTCGTCGCGTGGGGGGTGATGATTCTTCCCTATATCGATCAGGCCCCTCTCTACAACCAGTACAACCACAACTGGCGGTGGAACGACCCGGGCAATCAGGCGGTCGTCAACGTCACGCTCGCGGCGTTTCAGTGTCCTTCGACACCGGGCGGCGGCCGGTTCGACCGCAATACGACGATCGTTCCCGCCTCGCCGACGCCGGGTTCCGTGACCGACGGCTACTCGGGGGCGAACACGCAACCTGCCGCCGCCGGGGATTACTCGTCGGTCAATCGGCTCGACAGTCAGTTTTTCACCCGTCGTGGTCTCGCCGATCCGGGGGCGGGGATTCGCAACGGAATCATCTGCCGGCCGTCGGAGTCGCCGTCGACCCGGATGCGCGACGTGACCGACGGACTGTCGAA
>CAYRVS010000227.1:0-7244 GCA_964427725.1 uncultured Planctomycetaceae bacterium
GTCTGCGGCAGGATGGCCCACCCGGTGCCATCGTGGTCGTCGGTGACGTCTTGAATCGCCCAGTTGGCTTGAACATGGTCGGCGACGACTTTGGTCAACGGGACGGGGGTTTCGGCTCCGTCCGGGCCACTCAGCGTCACCGTCCACTGGCTCAAGACGAAGTTCCCGTTGGGGGCATGACCGGGGCCTTGAGCGGGGAGTTCGGGATGAGCCAAGGCTTGCAGTTTGAGTCCCGTCATTCCGAGGACCACCGGCAGCCGCAGTTCGTACTGACATTTGTCGGGGATCGTCCCGGTGACGCGGACGGAACCATCGTTCGAGGGCGTGAAGGTGAGTCCGTCCGTGCCGGTGATGGTCACGTCGCGCAGCGGTTCCCAGCCGGCGGCCGACAGCTCCGTCGACCAGTCGGTCGTGTTGTTGAGAAGTTCTTCGACGGCGGCGTCGCGGGTTTGTTGCGCTTGGGCGATCGCCTGTTCGAGACCGTCCAGTTTTGTTCGTTGGTCTGCGGTCGGGACCAGCATCCCGGGCTCCCGACGGCCGACGGGAGTCTCCTGAATGTCGGCGAAGAAGGCGGCGAGGCTGTAGAAGTCCTGCTGGGTGTAGGGGTCGTATTTATGGTTGTGGCATTCGCAGCAAGCCATCGTCCCCGCGAGCCAGACGCTCGAGACATTCCGCACGCGATCGGCGAGATACTTCGCGGCGTATTCCTTCGGCTGGGCCCCCCCTTCTTCGGTCGTTTGCAGGAGGCGGTTGTAACCGGCGGCGACTTTCTGCCGCTGACCCGCGTCGGGGAGCAGGTCGCCGGCGAGTTGCTCGCGCGTGAACTGATCGAAGGGGAGATTCTCGTTGAACGCGGCGATCACGTAATCGCGGTAGGGGGTGATGTCGCGGGGCGTGTCGCTGTGATAGCCGATGGTGTCGGCGAACCGCACCAAATCGAGCCAGTAGACAGCCATCCGCTCGCCATAGCGGGGGGAATCAAGCAGTTCATCGACGTAGCGTTCGTAAGCGTCGGGTTGTTCATCCGTGACGAAGGCGACCACGCGGTCGGGCTCGGGGGGGAGGCCGGTTAAATCAAGGGCGAGCCGGCGCGCGAGGGTCCGGCGATCGGCTTCCGCCGAGAGACTCAGGCCCGCGGCGGACAACCGGGCGGCCAGAAACTGATCGATGGGATGGGCCAAGTCGACGGCGGTCACTGGGGGCGCGGCCGGTCGTCGCGGCGGCATGTAGGCCCAGTGGCCCTCGAAAGGGGCGCCTTGCTCGATCCAGGTCCGCAAGATCGCGCGATCGCGGTCGGACAGGGTTTTCTTCGTGCTGGGCGGGGGCATCATGACGTCGGGATCGGTCGACAGGATCCGCCGCAGGAATTCGTTGTCGGCGGAGTGATCGGTCCGGACGACGCTGGGATGTTCGGCGGAGCCGGCGAGGCCGTCGGCGGTATCGAGCCGAAGGTCGGCCTGTCGGGCGTTGGCGTCGGGGCCGTGACATTGAAAGCAGGCGTCAGCGAGGATCGGCCGGACATCGCGATTGAAGCTGATCGCGCGGCCGGGATCGGCGGCCGGACAACTTCCGGCGATCAGCCCGAGGGCCGCGATCGCATAGACCAAAGACCTCGTCATCGTCGTTCCAGTCGCGTGGCGGTCGATTGAGGGAAGTTTCTCTTCACGAGTTTACTCCGCGACACGAAGCAGACTCAATCCGCGGCGACGATCCCCATCGCGCACCGCCCCGAAAGCGTCACGACAGCTGCCCGCGAATCGCATCCAGGATCGCGGCGTCGGTCGGCAACGTCGTGGTTAATGGGGCGCGCAACGGGATCGGGACATCGTCCATGCGATAGGCGGTCCCCGGCAGATGGATGCCGTAGGTCGCGGTGTGAATCCGCAGCGTTGGTTCCCACGGCAAATCGCGGTGGAGCGGGGAATCGAGCAGGATCGATGGGATCGAGCGGAGGTGGTCGAGCGCCGCGGCAGGGAAGTGATCGACCCGTTCGCTGCCGACGAACATGGCGACGTCGACCTCGCGGCGGGCCAGCATCTCGGCGGCGGAGAACTCGCCGGGGCTGTAGCGCGGATAGCCCCGCGCCAGATTGACGGCGAAGGGGTAACCGGTCTGCCAGCAGAGGACGTTATCGGCCCCGGCGACATCCCCCAGCATCCGCAGTCGACGGGCGTGGAAGCGGGTCTGTTCGTTGAGGTCGATGACCAGTCGCAGGAGCGCTTCGACGACGCGGTGCCCCATGGGCTGCCGGGCGACGCCGTAACCGAAGAAGATGACGCCGCAGCGACAGCGTTTCATCCGCTCGGCGAGGTCGCGGAGCGGTGCGAGCGGCAAGCCGGTCTCGGCTCCGGGGGCCGGTTCCTCGCCGCGGAGGAGCAACCGCAACGTCCATAAGGCGGCGAAATCGGTCCCTTCCGCGAGTTCGAGAGCCACATCGGCGTGAGCCGCCGTCCGATTCTCGAACCCGGCATGGTCGATGACGACCAGGGTGCGGTCGGCGCGGCCGCGGGGAATCGACTCGCCGGTGGGAAAGAGGCTGTAGCGTTCCAGATGCCGGGGGTGCGTCGTTTCGGGATCAGCCCCCCAGAAGATGACGAGATCGGCCCGGTGCCGGATTTCGCCGAGGGAACAAGTCGATTCTCCCGATTGCTGCAAGGCCAGCAGCGAGGGGGCGTGCCCTTCCGAGGCGGTGGTGTCGATCGTCGCCCCGAGGTGATCGGCGAGGGCCGCCGCCGCCCGCTGGCCGGGAGTGCTGCTCCCCGAGAGACCGTAGATGAGAGGGGAGCGCGCGGCGCGGAGCCAATCGGCGGACTGGGTGATGGCGGCCTCAAGCGGGATGGCTTGGCCATTCAGGCGGGCGACCCCGTCCGTCGGTGGCGTCGATTGCTGGGCGAGGAACCAGTCGATGGCCTTCCAGCAAGCGCGGTCCGCCGCGACAATGCGACCATCGCGAACCGTGACGGCCAAGTCATCGCAGACACACGCGCAGCGGGTGCAGGCGACATCGGTGATCACTTGGTCCATGCGGTTGATCCAAGACGGGGTGTACCAGCCGCGGTTGCGACGGAGCGTCCAAACGTGAGGACTGTAATCTATCGCGCAACAGTCTGGGCTGTCCCCTGTGGCATTGTGAACTGAAGACCACGATGCGAATCGGCAAGCGGTCGCCGACAGAATCGCCCAATCAAGTGCACGTGCCGATCAGCCCACTCAAAGAGCGGCGCGGCGTCAGCCCGCCGTGCATGGGAACGGCCTCAGGGCGATGACCAGACAAGGCCCTGTTGGGACCATCTAACGTCAACGATTTCCGCACGGCGGGCTGACGCCGCGCCGCTCTTTGGGGGGACGCCGCGCGATTGATCAAAAACCATTCGTGAGTGCGCGCCACGCATGCAAAGACACGGGCCTACGCGGAGATTTGGCGTGCTTGCAAAAAACCGATCTGTTGACCCCGTAAATGGTTGCGATGCTTCGGCAGGGCCGTCATCGGTTACGGCACGCTGGTTGCTTTTGTAGCCTGTCGACAAATGACTGACGGTCCAACCCCTTACGGATGATGGTCGGTTGGATCGACAGGAACCACCAGGGTAGATCGACTGGGGGTGTAGCCGGGCCAAGTCGTTGTGCTTGGTTCGGGCGAGCGCCTACACCTCCGGTCGACTACTCCGGAACACCGCGAACCCCACGGCATGATGTCGTGGGGTTCGTCGTTTGTGGGGTGGCGTTTGATGGGCGGCGACGCATTGGGGCGGGGGGCGCGCTCCCCTGCGGGTCGCGGCTAAACAGTCCGCGTCGCCCGCGCGATGGCAATTCGTTCCGTCACGCTCCGCCCCTTGCGATTCCGGGGCGTCGGCGCCTATGCTGGCAGTGAACGAGTCCTTGGATCTCCCCCGATGGTCGGCGTTCGGTTCTCGGGCGTGGCGGTCGTCGGTTTCCCTTCGATGTCGCGGATGTTGCCGATGTCTGTTCGACGGATCGCGTTCTGTCTCGGGATGCTCGCGGGAATCTGGCTCACCGGTCCTGTTCCGGCGGTGGACGCCGTCGAGGTGAATCGCGAGTTTCTGCAGGGGCTGCGGGATCGCCAGTATTTCGATATGGCGGTCTATTACCTCGATCAGCTCGCGCAGCGGAGCGATCTGACCCCCACCGACCGCGAGCTGATTCCTTACGAGAAGGCGCTCACGTTGTTGGAAAGTTCACGGGCCACGCGGAGTCCGGAACGGCAAATCGAGCAGTTGGACCAAGCGCTGGCGTTTCTGGAGCAGTTCACCAAGGATTCGCCGAATCATCCCCTCTCGGCCGACGCCAACTCCGAACGGGCGCAGATTCTGATCGGCAAGGCGAAGGTCGAGACGCTGCAATCGAAGGCCCCGGCGAATCAAGGGGCCAAAGCCGATTATCAGAACCGGGCGCGGCAGTACATCGCCCAGGCGCGGCAGGTCTTCCAAACCGCCTACCAGCAGCACGAAGCAAGTTGGAAGAGTTACGGCACCTACATCAATCGCGAGGAAGAGCCGCAAAAGTTCGAGGCCCGCGCGAAGGCCGAAGTCAACATGATCCGGGCGCAGCTCGATCTCGCGCTGTGCACGTATGAAGAAGCCCAGACGCACGATGTCGGGGCGGCTCCGTACAAGGAACTGCTGGAGCAGGCCGCGACCCAGTTCGAGGAGATGCACCAGCGGTATCGCAGCCAGGTCGGGGGCTTGTACGCGCGATTGTGGCAGGGGAAGTGCTACGAGGAAAACGGCGATCTGCAGAAGGCCTTCGGGATCTACAACGAACTGCTGGGGCACCCGGGGACCGAAGGGCCGATCACGCGGTTGAAGGACCAGACGCTGCATTTCAAGTTGATTCTCCTGAATACCCCCGCGCGAAGCGACCATCAGTTGGTGGTCGACATCGGGGAGGAATGGCTGAAGACCAACAAGGCCGAGTCGCGTTCGCGGACGGGGTTGGGGATTCGGTGGGAAGTGGCTCGGGCTTATGAAAGTCTGGGGGACAATCGCGAACTGGCGCAGGCCGACGCTCAGCGGTTGTGGCGTTCCGCGCGCGACTCGGCCGCGCAGGTCAATCGGTATCCTGGGGAATACAAGGACGTCTCGCTGGCGCTCATGCAGCGGCTCGATGTCAAGATCGGCGGGAAGGAGCGCAAGCCCGACACGTTCGACGCCGCGTTCGGCTTGGGGCGGCAGCAAATCACCGCGATCAAGCAGACCAAAGATGGTCTCGATGCGGCGGCACGCGCGGGCGCTTCCGACGAGACCAAGAAGCTCAAACTGGACTTGACGAATCAACTGGCGGAGGCGGCCGAGAACTTTGATTTGGCGCTGCGGTTGGTGACGCCGCAGGACGACGCCAAGAGCGTGACGATGGCCCGCTACATGTACGCCTACGTCAACTTCCTGCAGCGGAAGAATTACGAGGCGGCGATTCTCGGCGAATATGTCGCCAAGACCGCCGACAAGGAGGACGCGACAACCGGTTTGCAAGCGGCGTATCTGTCAATGGCCGCTTATGTGCAGGCATTCAACGACACCAAAGGGTCGCCGAGCGACAAGTCCCCCGACCTGAACTTCATCATCAAGGCGTGCAACCTGTTGTCGGATCGCTGGCCTGACAGCGACAGCGCGAACGAGGCGCGGATCACCTTGGGGCATATTTACACCCAACTGAAGCAGCCGGTGGAAGCCGCCGCGTGGTTCAACAAGGTGCCTGAAACCGATGCGAAATATCTGGAGGCCCAACTCGCCGCCGGTCAGGCCTTTTGGACCGCCTACCTGACGGTCGGCCGTGGGGCGGATGAGGCGAATCCGCCGTCCACCGAACAATTGACGCAGTGGCGGCAGCAGGCGGAGCAACTCCTCACGAACGGGATCGCGAAGTTGAGCGCGACCGTGCCGAAGGAGGGGGCGGCCCCGGCGGAGTTGATCGCCGCGAAGATGTCGCTGGCGCAGATCGTGATCAGTCTGGGGAAGGACGCGGAGGCGATCACGCTGCTGATCGGCGAGCCGCAGTCGGTGATCAAGGCGATCGCGGTGCCGGACGAAGCGCAACGGCCGGAAAAAGGGGTGCAGAGTCGGCAGTTCGCCACCGAGACCTACAAGCTCTTGCTGCGGGCGTACATCGGGAACGGGAAGCTCAACGAAGCCCGCGACACGATGAAGACGTTGGAAAAGGTCGCGGGAGCGGCCGGCGGAGCCGACGTCACCGAGTTGTATGTCGGCCTTGGGAAGCTCTTGCGCGAGGAACTCGATCGGTTCCGGCAAGCGGGCGAGACCGAGCGGTTCAACAGCCTGATGACGTCGTTCGAGACCTTCCTCAACGATCTCTACACGCGTCAGGAAGGCCAAACGTTCGGGTCGTTGAGCTGGATCGGCGAGACCTATTTCGCCTTGGGCGAAGCCGCCGAAGGGGACGCGACCCGCTCGACGGCGGCCTTTGAAAAGGCGGGGAAGGCGTTCGAGGAGATTCTCACCCGGGCCGAATCGCAGCCCGAGTTTCTCCCCGCTGACCAAGTCCCCGCCGTGAAGGTGCGGCTGGTCCGCTGCTACCGGTTGCGGAAGGATTTCGACAACGGACTCAAGCTGTTGGGCGAAGTCCTGAAGGTCCGCGAGAAGGATTTGCGGGCGCAGGCCGAAGGGGCGTCGTTGTATCAGGCGTGGGGGGCGACCGGGGACCTCGACAAGTATTTGATGGCGATCAACGGGAATCCCGATGTGCTCCTGTGGGGCTGGCGAAATTTGGGGCAGCGACTGCAGAACGCCGTCGATGCGGGTCGTAAAGAGCTGATGGGGTCGCTGATGGAGGCTCGGCTGCAAGGCTCGAAATCGCGGCAGCAATACGCTCTGGCCCAGACGAGCCTGGAAAAGCGGACGGCGGAACTGGAGAAGGCCGAGATCGAACTGATCGCGACCGTCAGCGTGACGAAGGACATCCCCGAAGAACATTTCGCCGCGCTCAACAAGCTGTATCACGAGATTCTGAAAGAGAGCGGGAAGCCGATCGTCAATCTCGAACCCGCCGAGGATGTCCCCGAAACGGTGGCGGAGGCGCCCGCCGCGAAACCGAAGAAGAAGACCAAGGCCAAGGCCCCCGGTCCGCCACCCGCCGCCGCGATCAGTTCGACGACGACGTTGATCGCGTTGGGGGTGACGGTGGTCGCCGGGTTGGCGGTGGTCGGTTGGATGCTGGTGGCCCGTGGCAAGCGAAAAGCCCCCCTCCCCTTGCAGCGGGCGGGTGACCAG
>CAYRVS010000228.1:0-7213 GCA_964427725.1 uncultured Planctomycetaceae bacterium
CCGTCGCAGCGCCCCCCAACGTTCCGACCGCGACAGCTCGCTGATGCCCATCGCGCGGATCACCAGCGTCGCCGATTGCGACCCGGTATTGCCGCCGCTCCCCAAGACCAGCGGCAGAAACCACTCCATCCAGGTATGCCGTTCCTGCACCCCGGCGAACCCGCGCGAGACCGCCGCCGTCAGCAGCGACATCAGCGACAACACCACCAGCCAGACCCCGCGTTTGCGGGCCATGATCAGAATCGGCGTGGAGAAATAGCTGTTTTCCAGGGGTTCCATCGCCGACTGACGATAGGCGTCCTCTTCCGCCTCTTCCTGCACAATGTCGAGGACGTCGTCGTGCGTGATGATCCCGACCAGCCGCTGCTGATCGTCGACCACGGGCAGCGCCAACAGGTCGAACCGGGCGAGTTCCTTCGCGGCGAGATCGCGTTCGTCCTCGACGCGGACCGTCACGAGGTCGCGCCGCATGATGCTCGCCAGCAACGTCGTCGGCCGGGCGAGGATCAATTGCCGCAGCGTGATCACGCCGTGCAGATGCCGTTCTTCGTCGACGATGAAGATGTAGTAGATCGTTTCACGATCGGGCGCCTGTTGCCGCAACCGATCCAGCGCGTCACGGACCGTCATGTTCTCGGACAGCGACGCGTACTCGGTCGTCATGATCGAGCCGCACGAATCGTCCGGATACGACAGCAGCTTGCGAATCTCGTCCCGCTCGGCCTGCGCGATGAGCGGGAGGATCTGCTCGACCCGTTCCTCGTCCATATGCTCGAGCAGGTCGACCCGGTCATCCGACGACATCGCCTCGATCAGTTTCGAGAGATGTTCGCGATCGATCCCGTCGACCAGTTCGATCTGCTGCCGGGGCTCGAGGAATTCCAGAATCTCGGCCTGCCGGTCGATGCCGCACGATCTGAGGACCCGCCAGGCCTCTTCGACCGACATCCCTTCGAGGACCTCGGCGACGACGACGGGGTAGAGGGCTTCGCAGAATTCGTGCAGGCCGTATTCGTCATCCTCCTGCAGCAT
Organism: uncultured Planctomycetaceae bacterium; assembly: GCA_964427725.1. Classification (GTDB taxonomy): domain Bacteria; phylum Planctomycetota; class Planctomycetia; order Planctomycetales; family Planctomycetaceae; genus DSVQ01. Next base: position 1,033 of record CAYRVS010000228.1, read on the forward strand.
CATCCGCAAGTCGGGCTGGAGCAGGTGATGGTAAATTCCCGAGCCGGTCATGCGGTTCATCCTGAGCTACGGCTCGTGCGCTATGGGTCCGACCGGGCGATCATGCTCCGAGCGATCGCCCGTCCCGAAGACCGCTTGGCGGGTCATCATACCTGACGTGCTTGCCGCCGCGAGTCGTCGGCAACAATGTGATCACGGTTCTTGCAGATCCAAGCCTCAAGTTACCGTCGGACCCCAACCTTGTCACTCTGCGCGGTCTCTGCAAGAATTCGGGCCTAGGAGTCATGTGACCTCAGGCACGCCGCGGCGAGTCGATCTTCTGAACGGAAGTTCGTCGTCCCGGCCGGAAGGATCGCCGCTGATGGATGTGATCGCCCCTCGTCCCAATCGTTGGCTCGGCGTTGTCACTTTCGGCCTGCTCGGCTGCGGTCTCTGGCTGACCGGGTGCACTCCCTCACAACCCGCCCCTGCGATCCCCGCCAACGCGCCGGAGACTTCCGCCGCGCCCACCGAGTCGGCCGGGGGTTCTGCTTCCACCGGCTGGCCCGATGCCCCCACCGTCCCGTTTGTCCCGGTGATGACCGAGGTCGATGGCCTCGAAATTCCTCGGCTAACGGTCAAGCAGACCGACATGCAACTGACCGGGGCGGTCCCCGTCGACGTGAACAACCCCCGTGCGAAAACCAAGCCCGGTGAGAAGGCGACGGGGGATTCGATCAGCATCCGCTTCAACTCCGAGCCGAAGATCCTGAACTCGATCGTCGAGACCTCGGCGGTCGAGCAGTACATCGCCACCTATCTGCGGGAGGGGCTGGCGCGGCAGAACCCCGAAACCTTCGAGTACGAGCCCCATATCGCCGAGAAATGGGTCGCGGAAGACTCGGTCAAACTCAGCCCGAACTATCCTGGCAAGGAACGCCGGGTGCGCGTGGAAGGGAGTGCCGTCCCCCCCGTCGGCTACTTCAAACTTACGTACACCCCACCGGAAAATCCCGAGGATCCGAAGTCGAAAATGACTCTGTTGACCGAAGACGCCGCCGGTCAACCGGTCGGCGGTGTCTGGGTGGGTATCTTCCCTATAGGCCGGATTGTTGGCGCTCCGACGGGGGGCTATCACCATTGGAGCGATCCCGCGGGGAAACTGGTCCTCTCGGGGATGCCCAGCGGCGAGTACGAGGTCAAAGTCGGAGCGGAAGTCTATGGGATCACCAAGGCGGGTGAAGCCGGCGAGTTGATCGTGACGGCGGGGACGCCCGAGAATCCTCTCGCCGACGAGCTGGGGGCTCTCGGCAAGACCGAACTGGTCCTCAACAAGGACGATTGGCAGGACAACCAACGGCAGACTTACTACACGTTCTATCTGCGCCCGGATGTCAAGTGGTCGGACGGCACCCCGTTCACCACCCGCGATGTCGAATTCGGTTATGCGACGATCAACAACCCCACCGTCGATGGCGATTCGCTGCGCACTTATTACTCCGACCTCGTCGAATGCACGTCGCTGACGCCGCAGATTGTCCGCATGCGATATCGGCAGCAGTACTTCAAGGCGTTCGAGTTCACCACGGGCCTCTCCGCCTTCTGCCCGCCGTTTCATCTCTTCGAGCAGTACCTTAAGGCCGATGGGCTCGGGGAACTGACCCTCGCGCGGTTGACGCCCGAAGAAGAAGCCGCCCAGAAGAAGGTCTCGGCCCATGGCGCGGTCTTCGGCAAGTTCTTCAACACCGACCCGCGCTACAACTCCGAAAACCCGCTGGGGACCGCCCAATACACGTTCGGCCGTTGGGTGAAGCAGGATCGCATCGAACTCGTCCGCAATCCCAATTACTGGCTCCCGGAGAAAGCCGCCTACCTCGACAAAATCATCATCCGCTTCATCCCGGACAACGTCACGGCGATGCAGGCCTTCAAGGCGGGCGAACTCGACTTCTTCTGGATGATGACCCCCGAACAGTTCCACGAGGATTTGAAGGGGCCCCCCGATTGGTTCGCCGACAAGTACGTCAAAGCGAGTTGGTATTCGCCGATGTTCAATTACATCGGCTACAACCAGCTTCGCCCGCAGTTTCAGGACCGCCGGGTCCGCATCGCGCTCTCGATGCTGTTCGACAAGGAGGAGTTCCTGCGCGAGAAACTGTATGACTCCGGCGTGATCGTCTCGGGCTCGCAGTATTACTTCGGCCCGGGCTACGACCACACCGTCGCCCCGCTCGCTTATGATCCCGAAACCGCCCGCGATCTCCTCGCCGAAGCCGGCTGGGTCGATACCAACAACGACGGCATCCTCGATAAGGACGGTCTCGAGATGCGGTTCAAACTGCCGATGCCCGACGGCAATCAGGTCGCCAAGGACCGCGTGCAGTTGTTTCAGAAAAATCTCAAGACGGTCGGCGTGCAACTCGACGTCGAACTTCTCGAATGGGCGTCGTTCATCGATCGGATCCGGGCCAAGAACTTCGACATCTGCACCCTCAGTTGGGCCACGCCGATCGAAAGCGATCCCTATCAGATTTGGCACAGCTCGGGAGCCGGGGCGGAAAGCCGCGGCAGCAACCACGTCTCGTTCAGCCATCCCCTCGCCGACGAACTGATCGAACGCTTGCGAGTGACGCTGGACGAAGGGGAACGGAAGCGGATTCACCACTCATTCCATCGCATCGTCGATCAGGAACAGCCTTACATGTTCCTGTACTGCGTCACCGACCAAGGGGCCTACCATCAACGCTTCCGCGGCGTGAAGTGGTACCGCCTGCGGCCCGGGTTCGACCTCACCGAGTGGTACGTCCCCAAAGACGAACAACTCAACAAATAACCTCCCCGCAACCAACCTCCCCGTTTCGCCGCGACCCGCCGGGGAGCGCGCCGCCCGTCGCCCCCATCCACCGTCTCGGATTCCCGCGTGCTCCAGTACATCGCCAAGCGACTTCTGCTGATGATCCCGACGATGTTCGGGATCATCGTCGTGTCGTTTCTGGTGATGAAGCTCGCCCCGGGGGATCCCTCGGCCCTGAAGTACGGCAGCGCCGAACAGGCCAACGCCGGTCTTGATTCCGAGCGCGGGACCGAATCGGCCATCAAACGGTTCCGCGAGAAGTTCCACTTCGACAAGCCGGTTCACATACAGTTCGGCTACTTCGTCAAACGGCTGGTCACCGGCGATCTGATCTTCTTTCAGCGCGAACGGACCATTTGGAAGGAGCTGTGGGAAGGCCTGCGGGTCACCATCCTCCTCAACCTGATCGTCTTCGTTCTGATCTATGCGTTGTCGATCCCCTCCGGCATCTGGTCGGCGGCCTTTCCGCACGCCCGGTCGGAACGCTGGCTGACCATCGGCCTGTTTCTGCTCTACAGCTTGCCGTCGTTCTGGGTCGCCGAGTTGTTGCGGATGGCGGTGATGGCCGACTGGTGGCAGCTCGTGGGCCTGAAGCCCCCCGTCTTGCCGATTCTTGGGCTGACCGCCGACAACGCCGAAACGCTCCCCGTGTGGGACCGCTTCGTCGACTATCTGAAGCACATCATCCTGCCGGTCGGCTGCTTGACCTACGGCGGTCTCGCCTACATCAGCCGGCAGATGCGTTCCGGCATGCTGGAGGTCATTCGGCAGGACTACATCCGCACCGCCGAGGCCAAAGGTTGCGGCAAGGCCCGGGTGATCCTGGTGCACGCCCTGCGGAACAGCCTGTTTCCGATCATCACGCTCCTCGCCGCGCTGCTCCCCTCGCTGGTGGGGGGGAGCGTGATCATCGAGTTCATCTTCTCGATCCCCGGCATGGGCCGCATGACCTACGAGAACATCCTCGCCCGCGAGTACGACTTCGTGATGGCGACGCTGATCCTGTCGGCGATCCTCACGTTGTTCGGCATCCTGCTCTCCGACGTGCTGTATGTGCTCGTCAATCCCCGCGTCAGTTTCGAGTCGGAGCGCTGACCCCGTGACCGCCCCGCCGAACGCGAACGATCAAAGCCAATGGGCCCTTGTCTGGCGGCAGTTCCGCAAACGCCGGCTTGCCGTCTGGTCGCTGGGGCTCATAGTCACGTTGGGAACCGTGGCGATCTTCGCCCCGTTCCTCGCCAACGATCGCCCCTTCTTCTATCGCGGCGTCAATCGCTTCGAGTACCGCGAGTCGGTCCGCACGCTCCGCGAACTGTTGCAGCGGCTCGCGACGGAAACGACCGAGCAGGCGGGGACCGAGACCGCCGCGACGCTCCGCAAGTCCCTCGCGCTGCAGGAACGGCTGATGCGCGCCGCGCTGCCGCCCGAGCAGGGGACCGCTCTTGGGGAACTGCTCGAAACGGCCCGTAAGCAGGCGGGAACGCCCGACGGTCCGCGCGAGATCGGCGAACTGCGCAAACGCCTGCAGACAGAGTTCGGCCAACGGGATCAGCCCCTCGTCACCCGCAATCACTGGCCGATCCTGGCGTCGCTCAACGGACTTGAAGTCGGGTTCATGGTCTGGAACGTCGTCCTGCTGACGCTGCCGTTGTGGCGCCGCGGACTGGCCCCCTGGCTCCATCCGGAACGGACGGTCCTGCGCCGCAATCTGTTGCTGGGGCTGTGGCTCGTAGTCCCGACGCTTGCGGGGACGGTCTGGTGGAGCCTGGTCCCCAGCCGCATCGACCGGACGAACTACAAGGAAGGCGTGCGCGCGGCGAGCGAGGAGGCCCCTGCCGCGCTCGTCGTTTACGACTCGGTCATTTGGCCGGCGGTCGCCTTCGGCATCGATGAGGATGACCTCAGCCACCGCGAAGCCCCCCCCGCGTGGTCCCGCAAACCCGAGAAACCGACCGAGACCGGCCGCGCCACCACCGCGAAAAGCCTCGTCTGGAACGGTCCGCATTGGCTGGGAACCGATTCCCTCGGCCGCGACATCCTCTGCCGCATGATCTGGGGCGGCCGCGTCAGCCTCTCCGTGGGCATTGTCGCCGTCTCGATCTACGTGACGATCGGCATCATCATCGGCGCGATCGCCGGCTACTTCCGCGGCGTGGTCGATCTCGTGATCTCGCGGATCATCGAAGTCATCATCTGCTTCCCCGCCTTCTTCCTGATTCTGACCATCGTCGCCTTCGTCGGCCCCAGCATCTTCAACATCATGGTGATCATCGGCCTCACCGGCTGGACCGGGATCGCCCGGCTGATCCGCGGCGAGTTCCTGCGGCTGGTCGACCAGGAATTCGTCCTCGCGGGCCGGGCCCTGGGCTACAGCCCCGCCCGGCTGATCTTCCGCCACATCCTGCCGAACGCGATCGCCCCGGTGATGGTCTCGGCGTCGTTCGGCGTGGCGAGCGCGATCCTCACCGAAAGCAGCCTGTCGTTCCTGGGCATGGGGATCAGCGTGCCGACCCCCTCATGGGGCGGGATGCTCAGTTCCGGCCGCGAGGCGATCTTCCGCGCCCCGTGGATCATCTGGTACCCGGGGCTGGTGATCTTCATCACGATCAGTTGCTACAACTTCGTGGGGGAGGCCCTCCGCGACGCCTCCGACCCGCGGCTGCGCGGCTCGCGCTAGTCGAGCCTGACGTTCGCTTCAGCCGAGGGTTACGCCCCGCGCGGTTCTGCCGATCGTGCCGCTTTCACCGGAGACGTGGCGGTTAGGCAGCACGGTTCTCACTTTCTCGTCAGCCCATGTCGGGGTGGTCGGTACGTCGCCGCGCCGGATGAGCTACATCCTGATAGCGCCGCTTGCGAAGCCCGCGGGCCGTGCGTCTCCACCGAGGCGCACGTGCGGGTCGTGACGGTCGCAGGGATCGCGCATGTCCTCGCCGACCGGGCCCACCGTCGAACTCGACCCCGCGTGGTTGGAACCGACGTGGATCGTGTCCGATCGCGAAGCGCTCCGCCCCGACGAGCCCCTAAGCCTCTCCCGCGCGGCGCGCGAACCCGATTCCTCCCCCAGCGGGAGTTCCGATTCCGGCTCGCGTTCGCGGCTCTCCGTGCCCCCCGTCCGGATGATCGACGAAGAGCATCCCGACCCGCAGCAGTCCTCGCACGCGCTGCTCCGCGCCCGCCTCACCGCCGCCGCATGGGTCTTGCTCGGCGGGCTGGGGCTCTTGTTCCTCTACCAATTCCTCCGCTTCGAACTGACGCCGCGCTCGCTCGGCGCGGGGACGCTGATCGTCATGATCGGCTCCGCCGTGCTCCTCACGGGCCGACGTCCGCTCGACGCCGGCCAGCTGCGGC
>CAYRVS010000229.1:0-7079 GCA_964427725.1 uncultured Planctomycetaceae bacterium
GTCGTGGCCCGGGCGGCCCGGGCGGGCCCGGTGGGAATCGCGGCGGTCGTCCCCCCGCCGAATAACTCGGCGAGGTTCAATCGGCCTACCGCTCCGATAAGTCTTGCGAACCCGGCACGATCTTCGTCGCCGGGTTCGCGTCGTTGAGGGGTTCCACGAGACGAGCTGAATTCCATGAAACGAGATTCCGCGCCCCTTGCCGTACCGTGGGGACTCTGGTTGACTGTCCCCCATCAACCCATCAGCCACATGGAGCCGACGGCCCGCCCTGATGGATGACCCATTCGGCTCACCACGGAACCCGCGATGTCCGATCCGCATCAACTGAAGTCGTATATCCGTAACGTCGCCGACTTCCCGAAACCCGGGATCATGTTTCGCGACATCACCCCGCTGTTGGGCACGCCGGAAGCGTTCGGGCGGGCGGTAACCGCCTTGGCGACTTCGTTCCGCGATCTGCGGCCGACCGCGATTTTGGCGGCGGAATCACGCGGGTTCATTTTCGCGGCTCCGCTGGCGCTGGAATTGGGAGCCGCGTTCGTTCCGGTCCGCAAGCCGGGCAAACTCCCCTATCAGACGCGGCGGTTACAGTACGATTTGGAGTATGGTTCGGACGCGTTGGAGATTCACACCGACGCCGTCACGGCGAGTTCGCGCGTGTTGTTGATTGACGATTTGCTGGCGACCGGCGGCACGATCGAAGCCTGCCTGAAGTTGGCGCTCGACTCCGGGGCGGAGGTGGTGGGGTGCGGGTTCCTGATTGAGCTCTCGTTCCTGGGGGGTCGTGAAAAATTGGGCTCGCGACGGGTTGTGAGCCTGATGGAGTATCACGACGAAACCTGAGCGAATGGCCGATCGGCGGGGGAATGACTCTTGACGGTGGAAGTGGTTGGGCGGGTGTGCTGGGGAGGTGATCCACTCGCAGGCTCGTAGATTGGTGTGCGGCTTACAGAGGGTATGGTATCTTGTTCTACTGAAATCTTTCCTGGGCTGTGGCCGTGAAGTGGTTGGTGTAGGCACGGGTTCCACCTCCATTTTTTGGAGTATGAAAAATCTCGTTGATCATCTGGTGGCTTTGACCCCAGCCGCCCGAATCGCATCCTCACGCTCGCCGGTGCGAATTCGGAACCAGATCCATCATCACGACTTGGCTTACCCCTTCGCATCCCAGTGACACCGCCACCCCGTGGCAAGGCCCCCCGATGAACCAGCCGCCGATTCCCGTTCTATTGGTCGACGATCATCTCGTGCTGCTGGAAAGTCTGTCACGGACTTTGGCCGAGTATCCGGGGATCCAAGTGGTCGGGATCGCGCGGACCTCGGAAGAGGCTTTGGAGCAGACGAAGCTGCATCGTCCCAAAGTGGTGCTGATGGATATCTGCATCCCGGGTCGCGGAGCGTTCGAGACCGCGCGTGAGTTGCAGTTGCTCGGAGGCGGCTTGCGCATCCTGCTGCTCACCGGATACCTCGCGGACGTCTTCCTGACACAATCGCTGCGGATGCGGCTGAGCGGTTACTTGCTCAAAGAGGAGTCGGTCGACTTCATCGCGGAAGGGATCCGCCGGGTCGCCATGGGAGAAACGGTCTACTCGCCCAAAGTCGAGTCCCGGCTGGTCTTCGATCGTGCGACGCAACGGTTCGTGGCGAAAAGCGAAAGCGACCTGGCGGGGCTGACGAGTCGGCAGATCGAAGTCCTGCGGCATCTTTCGTGCGGTCAAAGCGTGAAGGAGATCGCCGCGATGATGCAGCTCTCCCAGAAGTCGGTCGACAGCCACAAGTACCGGATCATGAACAAGCTGGGCATCCATGATCGGGTCGAATTGGCGCGGTTCGCGATCCGCGAGGGGCTGATGGTGCCGTAGCAGTGAGGCGCGGCCTTCCGTCACTCGTCGGGTGGCATCCACGACGCAAACTTCCAGACCGTGGAGCATCTTTCGATCGGCGATGCGCGGCCGATGCCGTCCGGTTCGTTCGTGCATCAGCCGAATCGGCCTGGCATGGCCGGTGCCGATCGCGATGTGGCAGCGCTCAAACGGGTGGTCGGTCCATCGTGTCTGTAGATTCTGTCGGCGTCCATCACGATGGCGTGCGGCGACAGACGCCCATTCCCGGAAGCTGGCTCGCCTGGTGGTGAGTGAACTTTCGTGGAAGTTCCGGCTTGGTTCGCGTTGGCATTCCGGCAAGAATTTCATCAAGCTGAATTGATGGATGGCGGTTGGCCACGAATTCCGGTTCATCCGTTCGTCGTCATCTTAGGGGGGCCCGCGCATGTCGCATCGTGGATGGAGCTTGGTGGTCGGAGTCTTCGTTGGGCTGTGTGTGCTTGAGCATCCGGCGGGGCAAGCGGCGGTCGTCAGCGGAGTCGTGGAGGCGGTCTCGCCGGCGGCGGGAACGTTGACCATCAAGGTGACCAGCACCGGAAAAAGCTTGACCTACAAGCTCGCCCCGAACGGCAAGGTGACGGTCCTCGGCAAGAATGGTGATCTGACGACGATCGAAGTCGGGCAGCAGGCCACGGTGACCACGGTCGGTACCAGTCCAGAGGCGACCAAGATCTCGGTGCGGGCGGCGAAGGAGACGGGTGATACACCGAATCCTCCCCCGAAGCCGACCGCCAAACCGAAAGCGAAGCCCGCGCCGGCCGCCGCCGATGGTGAGAATGCGGACCCGTCCGTCGCGCCGGGCGATTGGCCCCAATATCGGGGCCCCAACCGCGACAACATCAGTGCCGAGACCGGCCTACTGAAGGAGTGGCCCGAAAGCGGCCCGCCGCTGGTGTATGTCGCACAAGGTTTGGGCGAGGGGTACTCGGAAGTCGCCGTCGTGGGGGACAAGCTCTTCACGTTGGGGACGCGCGGCGATGATGAGATCTTGTTCGCCTTGAATCGCGAGAACGGCGCGCCCGTTTGGTCGATTCGGACCGGTCGCAAGCGGGAGGACGGGACCGGCAATGGTCCGCGCGGGACCCCCACCGTGGACGGCGATCACGTCTACGCCTTGGGGGCGAACGGCGATCTGGTCTGCGCTCGGATCACCGACGGGTCGGTGGTGTGGAGCGACAACATCCTGCAGACGTACCAAGGGAACAACATCGTCTGGGGGATCAGCGAGTCGGTCCTGATCGACGGCAATCAACTCATCTGCACGCCGGGCGGTCAAGCCGCGACCGTGGCGGCCCTCGACAAACGGACCGGGAAACCGATTTGGCGTTCGCTGGTGCAAGGCGCCCCGCAAGCGGGCTATTCCTCGCCGATCGTCGTGACGGTGGGGAACGTGCGGCAGTATGTGAACTTTGTCCACACGGGAGTGGTGGGGATTCGGGCCAACGATGGGACGCCGCTCTGGGGGCAACGGGCCTCGGCCAACGACACGGCGAACTGCTCGGCGCCGCTGGCGACCGCGGACTTCGTCTTCACGGCTTCCGGGTACGGCACCGGAGCGGCCCTGTTTCGACTCGCGAGTCGCGGCAATCAAGTGGCGTCGGACGTCGTTTACACGACCAAAGAGATGAAGAACCATCACGGCGGGATGGTGCTGCTGGACGGCTACGTCTATGGCTTCGACGAGGCGATCCTGACGTGCCTCGATCTGCGGACGGGTAAACCCGCGTGGCAGAATCGCTCGGTGGGGAAAGGGTCCGTCACCTATGCCGACGGCAAGCTGTATCTGCGGAGCGAAGAGGGGCCGGTCGCGCTCGCGGAGGCGACGCCGGAAGGCTATCGCGAGTTGGGCCGGTTCACGCCGCCGAACCGCAGCGGCCGCCCGGCATGGGCCCATCCGGTCATCGCGGGGGGCCGGCTCTACATCCGCGATCAAGATACGCTGGCGGTCTTCAATGTGAAGCCGTAGCGGCGGTTGGGCACACGTGGATGTCCGTTGATGGCCAAGCCCGTCGATCTTGGCATCGTCTCATCGCCTGCGGTGGTGTGCTCAGTGTGAGGCGGGCGTGACCAACGCGCCATGGCCACACCAACCGGCGATCCGGGCTCGCAGTTCCCGGGGGCTGAAGGGAAGACTGATCAGTTCGTCGAACCCCACGCCGTGCGTGGCGGCGTCGTGCTCGGCGTCGGCGATCGGTCGGGTGGTCAACCCGATGACCTTCAGGCCGTCGTACGCCATGTGAGTCCGCACCCGTTGAATGACCTCCCAGCATCCCTTACCGGGGAAGTCGACATCGACCAGCAGCAGGTCCGGGAGAATCTTCGGCAGACGCTCGAGGGTGGCGCCCGTCGAACCACAGGTCCAGACCTGGCAATCGGCCCGCAGCAGTTGGACGGCGATCGCCCGCGACAGATGGGCTTGAGGCTCGCAGAGAAAAACGCGCGGAGGCATGGTGGGCCCTTCGACCGCTCGGTCGGCACCACGGTCCACTCCCTGCGGGCCGGAGTACGCGGCACGATCGGTAAACACCGAACACGAGGCACATCCGGCGCGGCACGACCCGCCGATCAGGCTCAATGGTCGTCAACACCGGACGTCACCCGGAGAGACCAACACGCCTCCCCGAAAACCCTAGGTCGCATTCGGGGCGGTGTCCAAAAGAATCGACCGGGGGCCATCGAGTTTTCGCTGATGAGACTCTTTGAACCCGGGGGAAGCCTGCGACGGTTGATCCATGGTTGATGCGCGTCGTGGCCCCCTTCCTTCGGCGCGTCGTGAGCCGCTACGATAAATTTCCAGCGCCGCGAAATCCCTCGATCCTCTCGAGCTCACCATGCTGACCCGACTGCCGGTTTACCTTGTGCCGCTCTTCGTTACGGCGTTCCTGGGTTCGACGAACGCCGCCCAAGAGGCCGCCGCTCCCGCGCCGATGAGCGTCACGGCGCAGGAGATCGCCGCCCGGGTGAAGCCGTCGGTGGTGGTGATCACTTTTGAGGGTCGCGATGGGGAGGAGCAAGGACTGGGGAGCGGGTTCATCGTCTCATCGGATGGGCTCATCGCCACGAATCTGCATGTCATCGGGGAGGCCCGGCCGATTCGGGTGCGGCTGCATGATCGCCGGGAGTTCGCGGTCACATCGATTCACGCCACCGATCGGGTGAATGATCTGGCGGTGCTCAAGATCGACGCGACGGAGTTGCCCGTGCTCCCCTTGGGAGAGTCGACGGCGCTCCCCGATGGGGAACCGGTCCTGACGGTGGGGAACCCGCTAGGGTTGGAGCGAAGCGTGGCGACGGGGGTGCTGTCGGGGCGGCGCGAGGTGGATGGGCGGCCGATGTTGCAAATCGCGATGCCGATTGAACGAGGGAACAGCGGGGGGCCGCTGCTCGATCTGCAAGGTCGCGCGCAGGGGTTGATCACGCTGAAGTCGCTGAAGACCGAGAACCTGGGATTCGCGATCCCGGTCGAAGCGTTGCGGTCGCTGCTGGACGATCCGAATCCGATCGCGATGACGCAGTGGTTGACGATCGGCGTGCTCGATCCGACCGATTGGACGACGTTATTCGGGAGCCGATGGAAGCAGCGAGCCGGCCGCATCTTGGTCGACGGAGCGGGAGGGGGCTTGGGAGGCCGCGGCTTGTGCCTGTCGACGGCCGCCCCCCCGGCGGTTCCTTATGAGGTCGCCGTCAGCGTGCGATTTGAGCCGGCCGCCGGCGCGGCGGGATTGGTCTTTCACGCCGATGGAGGCGATCGGCATTACGGCTTCTATCCCAGTAACGGCGAGCTTCGGCTGTCGCGGTTCGACGGGCCCGACGTCTACGCCTGGAACGTCCTCGCGCAGGTCAAGTCGGCCCGCTATCGAGCCGATGGCTGGAACCATCTGAAGGTCCGCGTGGAGGCCGATCGCCTACGCTGCTATCTCAATGACGAACTGGTGATCGAATCACAAGACAGCACGTTCACAACCGGGCGGATTGGGCTGTGCAAGTTCCGCGAGACGGCGGCCGAGTTCAAGGAGTTTCGCGTCGGTTCGATGCTTCCCGACCGGGAGCCGACGGCGGAATTGCGGACGCAAGCCCAGGCGATCGCGGCGACGCTGCCGCTCGATCGTCCCGCCGACGACGCGGCGACTGAACCGTTCCTCAAGACGGGCGCGACGGGACTTGAAGCGCTCGAGCGGGAGGCGCGGGATTTGGAGGCCCGGGCGAAGCGGGTTCGGCAGTTCGCGTCCGCCGTCCACGAAGCCCGGATTCGGGCGGAGTTCGCGCGGGTGGTGGAGGCCGAGAACGGAACGCTGGACCTGCTGCGCGGCGCGCTGCTGATCGCCGCCGCCGACAATCCCGAGCTCGATCCGGAGGCCTATCTGCGGACGGTCGAGCAGATGTCGGAACGGGTGCGGCGGAAGCTGCCCGATCAGGCCGACGCCGCGACGCGGCTCGCCGCGCTTAAGCGCGATCTGTTCGAGGAGCAAGGCTTTCACGGCTGTCGGCACGACTACGGCCACCGCAGCAACAGCTACCTCAACGAAGTGATCGATGACCGCGAAGGGTTGCCGATCACGCTGTCGGTCTTGTTTCTGGAGCTCGGGCGGCGGCTCGAGATTCCCTTGGAGGGAGTCGGCTTGCCGGGGCACTTCGTCGTGCGGTTCACGCCCGCGGAAGGAGCATCGCGGCTGATCGACGTGTTCGACCAAGGGAGCGAGTTGACCCTGGAGGACGCGCAAGCTCGCGTGCGGGAGAATCTCGGCGAATGGGACGACGCCTACCTGGCCGCGGCGTCGTCGCGGGCGATTCTGTCGCGGATGCTGCGGAACCTCTTCTCGGAAGCGCGGAACGTCGAAGACCACGAACGGATGTTGCGGTACACGCAGTTGGTCTTGATTCTGGAACCGAACTCGGCGTCCGATCGGTTTTACCGGGCGGTCCTGGCGTATCAGACCCAGCGGTACTCACTGGCCAAGGAGGATTTGGCGTGGTTGCAAAATCACGATCTAGACGGGTTGCCGCGGCGGGCTGTCGATGATTTATCGCGGGCGGTGGAACAGGCCGCGCCGTAATCCGAGAAGCCCTGATCCCGCGCGCATCAGCTCCCATTGCTATCGGTGAGCGCGGCCGGGGCGGGTGCCCCGACCTATGCGTCGATGGAGAGCCGAGCCAATTCGAGCGCTCCCATAGCGAGGGGCACCCGCCCCTCGCGCG
>CAYRVS010000230.1:0-7074 GCA_964427725.1 uncultured Planctomycetaceae bacterium
ACCGAGCACCACCGCGGCGGCAACCCACCGTCGTTGCATGAAGGAGCGGCCATGCCCCCGGCCACCGGTCAGGCGTTGCCACGCCGTCGCCTCGCGCTCCCAGCACGCCAACCACGGAGCCGCGGCATAGCAACCCAAGCGTTGGGCCTCGCGTCGCCAGGGATCGTTATCGGGGACGTCCCCAAACCGTTCGGCGATCAGCCCGCCCACCAGTCGACCGGCGGCATCGCGCCAAGGGACCACCTCCAACTCCGTCGCCGTGGTGACGACTCTGGCCGCGGCGACCGCGGCGGTCCAACCCGGCGCGTCGGGCATGCCCTGAGTCTCGGCGGCCATTCGCAACAAACCGAGCCACGCCTCAATCGTGTTCGACCGGGGATCGATCTGATCGACCCCCGACACCGCAAGGATCCGAATCGCTCCGCCACGGCAAACCGCCACCGCCAAGCGATCGGCGCCGGTCAGCAGCCGCCCATCGTCGACGATCCGCTGCGCCAATCCGCGCAAGGTCCCGTCGGTCGTCGCGGCGGTCAGAAAGGTTTCCCACCGCTGTCCGCGCGCCTGCTCGCGTCGCAGCCAGCGGAGTTCATGTTGACCGAGGAATTCGCCCGCGATGTCGGCGCTCGCCCCCAGGAACGGCACCAGGGCCGCCTCATCGGCATGAAATGTCAATTCCGCGAACGTCGCCGACAGGACGCCGACCGGTTGCCCTCCCTGACGGATCGCCGCGAGCACCCGCGTCACCGGTGGGCCGTCGGCCGACGTGATCCGCCCGATCGTCGGAGTCCCCGAACTGAGCGCCTCCAAGATCGTCGGCTCTGGGGTCGCCGGAACCGCAACAATCCGTGGATCTCCTTCCCCCTCGACCGTCATGGCGAGTCGACGCCATTCGGTTTCGTTCGCACGCAGCCAGACGGCGGCTTCATCGGCCCGCGCGACATGCACCGCCATGTGTAACCAAGCCCGAAAGACCGCTCCCGGTTCGACGTCGTGCCGCGCTTCGGCGGCCCACGCATCGAGCCGGCGCTGCAGCCGTTCGGCGGTCGATCGGGGCACCTCGGGATGGGCCATCATGGCGACTCCGGGGGGCGGAACTCAGCGCGCCGCGGGACTGATCAAGCCCGTCTCGGGACTCGACGCGGTGGCGTACAGCTTCTTCGGAATCCGGCCCGCCCGCCACGCCTCGCGCCCCGCCCAACACGCATGCTTCATCGCATGCGCCATCATCAACGGATCCCTCGCGCTCGCGATCCCCGTATTCAGCAAGACCGCGTCGCAACCCAGTTCCATCGCGAAGGCGACGTCGCTGGCCGTCCCCACGCCGGCGTCGATGATCACCGGATAATCGGGATCGTTGTCCTTCAAGTATTCCAGGCAGATGCGGATGTTATTGGGATTGAGCACCCCCTGACCGCTGCCGATCGGGCTGCCGGCGGGCATCACCGAGACCGCGCCCGCCGTCTTGAGCCGCGACGCCGTGATCGGATCGTCGGTCGTGTAGCACAAGACTTGAAAGCCGTCGCGGACGAGTTCGCGGGTCGCCTCCAGCGTCGCCACCGGATCGGGAAGCAACGTCTTCTTGTCGCCGAGGACCTCCAGTTTGACCCAGTCGGCCCCCGGATTTTCGAGTCCCAGCAGAATCTCGCGGCCCAACCGCGCGACCCGCACGGCGTCATCCGCCGTGAAGCACCCCGCCGTGTTCGGCAGAATCGTGTACTTCGAGAGGTCGATGAAGTCGAGGATGTTGCGGCCTTGCGCGTCGATCAGCCGCTCCCGCCGCACGGCGACGGTGATCACTTCGGCCTCACTCGCCGCGAGACACGCCTGCATCTCCTCGAAGGTGGCGTACTTCCCCGTTCCGACAATCAACCGGGACGAAAACGTATGCGACCCCACCACCAACGCACGATCACCCGGACGCTCGACCACCGACACGGATTCCACTCCCGATCATGTTGCCTGAGATCGGGGATAGTGTAGCAGATTCCGCAAACACTCGGTGAGCCGGCAAACGAACCGCCGTCAGAGCCGCCGCGTGTCGCGGCGGAGCGTTCCCATCACGATGTCGATGATGGGTGGCAGGGGTCGGACGTCATCGTCCGCCCCCAGAATTTCGGTGGTGGCGGCACCCTCCCCAGGCCCCCCCAGCTTGGATCCATCCGTAATGAACGAAGACCGCCGCGACACGCGGCGGCTCTGATAGACACGGGGCGTTGTCATCCGCCGCCGACCAGGGTCACGATCTCGAGGATGTCGCCTGGTTGGAGCGTCGTCTCGCCGTGCCGCGCGCGGGGGATCACCGCGCGATTGATCTCCACCGCCAGATAGCGTGCGTCGAGCCGCAATTCCCCCAGCAAATCACGCACGCTATGTCCCTGGGGAACCGTCCGCGACTCGCCGTTCAACGTGATCGTCACATCGCCGTTCGTGCCGCTCATGTCGCCTGCAACTCCGCCGCGCGCAGCGTGTTTTGCAGCACCATCGCGATCGTCATCGGGCCCACGCCGCCGGGAACCGGCGTGATCGCCCCGGCGACCTCCACCGACGACGCCCACTCGACATCCCCCACCAACTTGTCGCCGACGCGGTTGACTCCGACATCGATCACCACCGCCCCGGGCTTGAGCATCGACCCCGTCACGAATTCCGGCTTGCCGATCGCCGCGATCAGGATGTCCGCCGTCCGCGTGATGCTCGGCAGATCCTCCGTGCGGCTGTGACATAACGTGACGGTCGCATCGGCCCAGGCCCCGCGCTGCGCCAGCATCATCGCGATCGGCTTGCCGACGATGTCGCTCCGGCCGATCACCACCACATGTTTCCCGGCGGGATCACGCCCCGTCTCGCGCAAGAGGACCTGAATCCCCTGCGGCGTACACGGCAGAAACCGCGGCCGATGCTGCATCAACCGGCGGACGTTCTCGGGATGAAAACAATCGACATCCTTCCGCGGATCGACGGCGTCGAGCACCCGCGTCGTGTCGATCTCCTTGGGAAGCGGCAGCTGCACCAGAATCCCGTGTACCGCCGGATCGGCATTGAGTCGGCCTACCAGTTCGAGGAGTTCCGACTCGGTGGTCGTGGCGGGCAGGCGATGAACGGTGCTCAGCATCCCCGCCCGTTCGCAGGCCTGATGCTTGGTCTTCACGTAGACCGCGCTCGCGGGATCGTCCCCCACCAGCACCGCCGCGAGATGCGGCCGCACCCCCGTCCGCTGCGTGAACATCGCCACACCCTCGGCGATCCCCTCGCGCATCCGCAGCCCGATCGCCTTGCCGTCAATCACCGTCGCCGTCATCGCGTTGTTCGCCCAGGAATGATCATGTCATCACACCACGAATGTACCACACCTAAGCAGGTTTAGCCGCGAGCCAAAGGCGAGCGCGGCCCGAACCATCACAACCGCCCGCTGCGAAAGATCCCATAGATCAGCCAGATTCCGAGGATGCTCGACAGGACGAACATCGGCAGCGTCAACCACCAGGGGTCGTTCGCGCTGCGGAGGACCAAGGCCGACGCGACGATGATCGCCGCCATCACGATGCCGACCGCCAACCGATTGCTCGAGCGTTCCAGCTCGAGCGTGAAATGATCGAGTCCCGCGTGGTCGAGCCGCAGGTGCAGCTCGTCCTCGGCGAGTTTGCGTAAGGCCGTCGCCGCGTGCCACGGCGTCAACCGGGCCTCTTTCCAGAAGGCGTGGGTCTCGCGGACGAGACGATCGGCCAAGTTGCCGGGTTGATAGCGGGCTTTGACCATCCGCTCGACGAACGGCTGCAGATGCCCGGCGAGATTGAACGACGGATCGAGTTTCCGCCCGATCCCTTCCAGCGTCACCAGCGCCCGAATGAGGAGCGTCAAACTTCCCGGGCAGCGAATGCTGTGTTGCCCGAGGATCGACACGAAGTCGCTGAGCATATGGCCGACGTGCAGCCGTTCAAGTTCGACTCCATAGTAGTTCGAGACGAAATCGCGCATGTCGATCTTCAGGAGCGGACGATCGACCTCGCGGTACGGCTGCCCGAGCGCGAGGACGACATCGACCAACCCGTCGACATCCTGCCGGGCGACCGCGACGAAGAGATCGATCAGCCGTTCGCGGGTCACGTCGTCGAGCATCCCGACCATGCCGTAATCGAGCAGGCAGATGCCGCCGTCGGGCCGAATCCGCAGATTGCCGGGATGGGGATCGCCATGAAAGACGCCGTACTCGAACGACATTTTCATGAAGATGCGGGCGCCGCGGATGGCGACGTCGGCGGGCTGACAGGGCCAGACAGCGAGATCGTACGCCTGGTCGACCCGCAGCCCCTCGACGAATTCCATCGTCAAGACGCCCTCGGTCGTCAGTTCGGGATAGACCCGGGGGACGTACAGGGAGGAATCGTCGCGAAACAGCCGGGCGAACTCGAGCATCGTGCGGCCTTCCCGCGCGAAGTTGAGTTCCCGCCGCACCGATCGGGCGAAGTGACTGACGAGGCCGGTCGGATCGAAGACCCGCGACTCCGGGACATGCCGTTCGAGCAGACTCGCCAGTTCCTGCATCAACGAGAGATCGCGCTCGATGTCGCGCGGCGCGTTGGGTCGGCGAATCTTGATCGCCAGCGGCGTCCCATCGTGATGCCGGGCCCGATGGACCTGCGCGAGCGACCCGGCGGCGAGCGGGGTGCGATCGAAATCGGCGTACAGCTCCGTCACCGACCGACCGAGTTCCCGTTCGACCGCGTCGACCGCTTCGTCGGAGGCAAAGGGCGGGACGCTTTCCTGCAGCTTCTGCAGCTCGGCGATCATCCCCTGCGGGATCAAGTCGGGCCGGGTGCTCATCACCTGCCCGAACTTGATGAAGGTCGGGCCCAGCGCTTCCAGCGAGAGCCGCACCCGTTCATAAACGGTGAGCGACGGCCGCGGATGCGCGGTCTCGCGGCGGAACCAACGGCTCCACCGCCGCCACACCCCGGGAATCCCGAGCCGGGCGAGGATGTCGCCGAAGCCATGCGTGAGGAGCACCGTCCCAATTTCCCGGGTCCGGGCCAGATTCCGCATCAGCCGCAGGGGATGTGGTTCCAACGCAAATCGCTTGGGGAGGGTGTCGGTCATCGATGGATCAGGCGACGTAGTCTAGCCCCGCGCGTTCCGTAGTGGCACCTCGCGGCTGCCTCCGCCACGCGAACCGGCGGATTTCGCCGCCCGTCCGAGATTCGCGTTGTCGGACCATTTCGACGGTGACTACACTCCCGCCCCCTGTGTCTCCGCGCAGCTTGTTCCTCCGGATGCCGCGACATCGTGCTGCCGCCTCGTCGACACCGCCGCGTGGAATGCTGGTCGCTGATCTTGGCGTACCTCTGCGCGGTCGGTCTGTCGTCGGGAGGGAGTCTCGAAGCCGCATCGCTCGAGGGAGCGCAAACGCCGGAAGTCCTCATCCTCGAATCGGGCGATGAACTGGCGGGCCGCAGCCTGGGGGTCGTCGACGGGCAACTCCACTGGCGACTGCGCAACGGCGAAGAGCTCTTCGTGCCGCTGTCATGGGTCACCCGGGTCGATCTCGATCCCACCGAGCCGGTTCCGCCGGCACCCATCGAGGCCCCGCCCGGGCCTCCGGCGGCACCAGTTGTGGAATCACCGCCGCTGTCGTCGCCCGCCGCGGCGCTCGCCGAGCCCGAAACCGGGTGGATCGATCGTGTTCCTTTGTACTCGCAGGTTCAACAAGGCTGGCTCGCGGCGAGCGACGGCTATGAAGCCTTCAACGAGTTCGCCCGGTCGTGGACCAGACGGATCAACCTCGGCGGGCAATTCATCGACGGCAACGCCCAGACCGATCTCTTCAACACCCAGATCGAATTCGAGAAAAGCACGCCGCGGCAGATGCGGCAAATCGACATCACCGGCAACTGGGGCCGCAGCCGCGGGCGACAAACCGCCAACAAGTGGATCGCCAACGCCAACTTCGACTGGCCCCTCGAAGAGGGGGATCGCTGGATCATGTTCTTCACCAGCAAGAACGAATACGACGCCCCGGCGAACCTCGATTACCGCGGCACCCTCTCGACCGGGCTGGGCTACCGCTTCCACAACGAGGCCAACAAACGGCTGATCACCCGGTTCGGCCCCGCGTACACGATCGAATTCTTCCGCGATCCGTACGACCATCGCGAGTCCCCCGACCTGTTCGGGGAGGTCGAGCTGCGGTGGCCGGTCCTCAAACGGGCCTCGTTCGAGCAAAAGACCCGCGTGCAACCCAGCGTCCTCGATATGGAACTGGTCCGCGTCTTCAGCACCACCGGCTTCCTGGTGGATCTCGACGACAAGGACCGCTGGAAACTGCGGCTGGGGCTCAACTACACCTACAACTCGCAACCCAACCCCGGCCGCGTCCCGTCGGATTTCGTGTCAACGGTTTCGGTGATGTACACGCGGAAGTGAGGAATGGTTGATGGTCGAAGGTGGAGGGTCGGACAAACGCCACCGCATGCCCAGAAATCACGCAGCGATTGTCAAACGGTATTTCTGACCTTCGACCCTCAACCATCAACTTTCGACCAGACTCACTGCGCGCTCTGCACATCCGGCCGCAGCTTCTTCGCTTCGTGCAGATAGACGTGCACGATCTCGCATTGCCGTTTCGTGGTGTTGAGGTGCAGCAGCACGCGGATGCACCGCGGCAGGCTTTTCGGGACCGCGATCTCCGACGCGCACAACAGCGGCACCTGGGTCATCCCCAAGGCCCGCGCGGCCTCCGCCGGAAAAGTCGACGTCAGATCGGGGGTCGTCGTGAAGATCGCCGAGACGATGTCGTCGAAGATCTCGATTCCATTCAGCCGCAACAGCTCCTGCAAGAGTTCCCGCGTCGCCGCGAGAATCAGGTCGGGACGATCTTCCGCCACGCTGGTGGCACCGCGAATCCCGCGGACAGACATGTCTGACACTCCTTGCACCGTCGTCACGCCATCCGCCCAGGATGCGGGCGTCGGCAAGCTGCCGTCGAATTGGCATACCGAAAACCCGCCAGCAACGCCAGCCGCAGCCCAGGGCCTTCGCCAAGAACGGCCTGGGAATTGCGGGTGGGCTATCGTGGAGTCT
>CAYRVS010000231.1:0-6974 GCA_964427725.1 uncultured Planctomycetaceae bacterium
GGTCGGAATTCTTCGCCAGGAACGCGAACCGATCGACATCGCCCGGGGTGCTCAGGCGGCCATTGAACGCGATCGGTAAGGACGGGGCTCGCAGCACTTCCTCGGGCGGGGCGTCTTCCGGTTCCGGTTCGAGGACGTTGTCGTAGGGAACCACGCGGAAGGGTTGGCTGGTCGCCGCGGTCTGACCGTCGCGTGTGGCGACCAAGCCGTACCAGCGATCCGACGCGGCCGGGAGCGTGATCGTCTCGGTCCAATCCCCGGCGGCGTCGCCGGTCCACCGCAGATTGACGGCGGTCCCGGACGGGCCACCGCCGGGATAGACCTGTAATGGTCGGGGGAACGTCCCCAAATGGAGGGCGTAGCGACTGTTGTCGTCCCCAGCCTCGCCGGACAACGCGACTTCGATCACATAGTCGCCGTCCGTCTCGGCGAGGAACGAGACGACCGGGTCTTGGGCGAAGAGCGGCCCATCATCGGCGACGAGGAGCAAGCGACCGGTCGGATCGAGCACCCTCAACCGCGTGTCGGTCAGACCCGCCGCCAGACGAACCCCCTCGATCTCGGCCGAGCACCGTTCGCCGCGTCGCAGCGTGACGCTGAAGCGATCGATGTCATCCCCCGGGAGCGTTCCGAAGATCGTGCTCGTCGCCGTGATTCGTTGCGGGGCGACGCCGTCCTCCTCGATTTCCTCCACGATCGGAAAGGGGGAGATCCGGACGATCTTCAGTTCCGACCAGCCCGTTGTCGAGCGGATGCGAAACGGATGCGTCCCCAGCGCGCAGGTCGGATCCGCCGCGATCACCGCCGTCAATTCATTCTCCGACGCGGCCCGCAGTTCGCGACAGATCAGCCCGGGACGATAGAACGCGAGCTCCAAGACTTCATTCAGCTCGGCGCCGGTCAACCGCAGCTCGAACGTGGTCCCCCGTTGGCCGAGCCCCGGCAGGGCCGTTTCGATGCTGGGTGCGGCGGTCAAGGGACTGGTAGTCCCCAGCACCAGCCCAAGCCACAACGCGTGGCGAAAGCGCGAAGGCATGCGATCCCGATCTCTTGGAAGAGGCCGGCCTTCCATGGCGGACGACGTGACACGGGCTTCCTGCCCGTGACTCCGGGGCACGCGCGCCAAGGCGACCGACCTAAGCGCGCCGCGAGCCGGTTCGATCAGGCGAGCAACTCGGGGATCACTCGGCCGTTCATCACGATCTGCTGCGGGCGATCGCCCGGGGACATCAGATCCTTGCGGCCGTCGATCCCCAGCAGGTGATATTGCGTGTGCATGTAGTCTTCGACGGAGAGGGCCGCGTCGGCGGGTTCGGCGGCCAACGCATCGGACGTTCCGTAGACTTGTCCGCGACGGACCCCACCGCCCGCCATCACCAGGCTGAAGACGCGGGGCCAGTGGTCGCGGCCGCCGCCGGCGTTGATCTTCGGCGTCCGCCCGAATTCGCTGGAGACGACCACCAACGTGGAATCGAGCAGCCCGCGCTGTTCAAGGTCGGTGATCAGCCCCGCGAACGCCTTATCGAAATCGGGGAGCTGCGTTTCGATCCCGCGATAGTGGTACGAGTGCGTGTCCCAGGCACCATAGGTCACGGTGACACAGCGCACGCCCGCTTCGATCAACCGCCGCGCGATGAGGAACCGCGCTCCGGCGGAGGGCCGCAGGACCGGGCCCCACGCCTTCATGCCATACAGGTCGCGGGTCGCCGGCGCTTCGCCATCCAAGCTGAAGGCCGACTTGGCCTCGGGTGACGCGAGGAGGTCATAGGCCCGTTGATAGAACGAGTCCATCGTGGTGAGCGCGTCATCTTGCATCTGCCGATGGAAGTGTTCGTCGACGAGTTGCTTCCAGTTCTTGCGGGAGGCGAACCGGGCGTCGTCGATGCCGTCGGCCATGTTCAAGTCGCGGACGCGGAAGCCGGGCCGGGCCGGATCGGTCCCCAAGGCGAACGGGCCGAAGGCGTTGCTGAGGTAACCGCTGCCGTGATACTGGCTCCCTTGCGTAGGGACGCAGACATAGGGTGGCACCGCGCCGCGGGGCCCCTGCTCATGCGAGACCACGCTCCCCAGGCTGGGATAGACCAATGCGGGACTGGGCCGATACCCGGTGAACATGCTGTGTTCACCGCGGGTGTGGTCGACCTCGGTGTGGGTCATGCTGCGGACGACGGTCAGCTTGTCGGCGACCTTCGACGTCTGTTGCATATGCGAGCTGAAAAAGACGCCGGGGACCGAAGTCTCGATGCTTCCCAGAATCGTCCCGCGGTACTCGACCGGCGAATCGGGCTTGGGGTCGAAGCTGTCCATGTGGGCGAACCCACCTTGCAGATAAATCTGGATGACCGACTTCGCCTTGGGGGACGGCTTGGCGGAGCTGCCATCGGCCGACTTGGCTTCGAGCCGCAGCCAATCCCCCAACGTGAGGCCGAGCCCCCCCAACCAACCGGCGTAGAGGATCTCACGCCGCGAGGTCCGATGTGTCGACGCATATTTCGTCGCGGGTTCCGACGTGGCTGCCATGGACATGGTGACGATTCCTTCGACCAAGACTGGAGACGAATCTGGGAATGTTGCGAGTTCGAGCGATGCAGACTTACGAGCCCTGCGGCGGCTGGAACTCGACGACCAGCCGCGGCCGTTGATTCAACTTGTCGAAATCGGAGGCGTAGAAATCCCAGCCGTTCCCGCCGGTGTTCAGGAAGACCCAGCCGTGATTCGCGACCCCGTTCACCCAAGCCTGCACGGTGTCGGTGACGTCAAAGCTGATTTCCGACGAGTTCGCGGCGATCTTCCCGAACGTGAAGGCGTCCTTGGTGCGGGCCGCTTCGTACCCATCGGCCGAGACCCCCGAAACCAGGCTGTTCCATGTCGGGGCCTTACCGAACGGCACCAGCATCCGATGGAGATGGACGGTGTCCCCTTGATCGAACGCGCTGACGTAGAGGCGGGCCGAGACGATTGCCGCGCCGGGGGGAATCTGCCGCGGTCGATCGCCGATGATCTCGTCGAACCGCATCAAGACCTGGCTTTCGCCGCCGTCATTATTGGAGTCGGACGTGACCTGCGGGTTGACGTTCAGGATCGTGGTGGGTGCGAGGGCCCACACCTCGGCGTCGACGGTCCCGTGGTACCCGTCGACCCCCGAGCGGAACGAGAGCGTGACCGACTTGGGACGGTCCGCGGCCACCGCGATCCCGGCCCATAACATCAGCAGCCCACCCAGCAGCGCTGATCGCCTTGATGCGAACTTCAGACACGCTTGTAAGTCGTGATTCATGGTCATGACAATCGGCCTGCTGATCTGAGGGGACTCGGATCCAAAGGAGAGGCACGGGCCCGAGCACCCGTGCCTCGATGAACGGAGAAAATTACGGGGCGACCTTGGCCGCCGGCTTCTCGGAAGTCGGCTTGGCCCCATCGGCCGCGGCGGGGGTGGCCCGGCGGCGTTCCGGCGTGTTGGGGGTCTCTTCAAGCAGCGTGTTGATCTGCCCCGGACGCTTCTCCAGCGTGAAGGCGTCGTAGACTTCCCCCGTCGCGAGGCGGGCCTCGAACCGCAGCTTCGGACCATCGACATAGATGATCTGATAGAGTTGCGTGTCTTCGGCGTTCCGCTTCATCACCGGTTGAATCTGCAGGTCGTACATCTTGGGCCCGCTGACCGAGACGACGTACACCGTTCCCGTCTTCCCATCCACCTTGTTCACGCCGGTCGGGACGTTCCCCGTGGTGACCAAGGGCGTATCGAGCCCCGTCCGGCCGTACGTATGGTCGTGCCCCTGCAGTACCAGATCGACCTTGTACTTGTCGAAGACCGGCTTCCAGGTGTTGCGGAGCGCCGCGTTGTCGCGGTTCTTGCCGGTCGAATAGATCGGATGGTGGAACGTGCAGACGACCCACTCCGATTGATTCTGGGCCAGAACCTCATCGAGCCACGACGCCTGAACTTCAATGTCCTGATTGCTGTTGAGCCCGATGATCCGCACGTTTTGATAGGTGAAAGTGAAGCAACTTTCCTCGAGTCCTTGCGGGCCGTTTTCGGGGAGTGCGAACTGGGGCCGCCAGTGATGCGACAGCCGCCGCTTGCCGTCTTCGAGCTTCGCCATTTCGTGATTGCCGGGGACGGGAACGCTGGGGACCATGCCGTTGAGCCAGTGCCCCGCGCCGAACCATTCGCCCCATTCCGCGTCCGACTCGGCGTTGTTGATCAGGTCGCCGGCGTGAATCATGAACTTCGCCTTCGGCGCGTCGCCGTAGGCTTCCCGGATCACCCGCGACCACATCGAACGGATGTCGTTCTGGGCGTCGCCGAAGTAGATGAACGAGAAGGCCTCGGGCTCGACCTTCGCCGTGCTGAAGTGGAACCATTCGCTCCAATTGACGTCGTCGCCCACGCGGTAGGCGTACTTCACGCCCGGCTCGAGTCCCTCGAAGTTCACGGTGTGATAGTGCGCCTCGCCGAGATTGGTCTTCAGCGGCTCGGACTTCGCGTCGAGCTTCTTCGCCGACTTGGTGAAGCCGGGATTGGCATCGGCGACGGCGAGTTCCGCGAAGGCTTTCTTCACCTCGGTCGACGTCCGCCAGGTCACCGCCTGCGTCGTCGTCGGATCGCCGATCCACGTGAGAATCACCCGATCCGGCAGCGCCGAGGGACGGTAAGCGTCCTCATCGAGCACTTTCTTGGGGGGATGATCGTGACCTTCGTGGGCCGACACGGGGCAGGCGGCGAACGCGCCGCACAAGGTCAACAGCCAAGTCAAGCATCGCACAGGCATCGGGCGGACTCCGAGGGGGGGAGGGGGAATCGCATCATTGTGGGGGATTGCCGGCGACCGATGTCGGCGTGGCCATGCGGGTGGTCGTCGGCATCGTCACCACCGGCAGCGGGGGCAACTCGACCAGCCGTTCCCACTCGGTGAGTGGTTCCGACCACGCCGGCGTGCGCAGCGGTTCGGTCAAAGGCATGATCCACGGTCGCGGTTGGAACCCACGCGGTTCGCGGGCCAAATCGACTTGCGGATCGATCAGCAGTTGCGGTTTGCGGCCGTTCAGCGAGGTCAGGACGAGCGCGCGGACCTCCGCCTCGCGGCCCGTTTCGCGCCGATATTCGCCGGCGAGATGTTGGGCCAGTTGCAGGATCATCTCGGGACTGCGACCAAACTTTCCGACCTGATCGCCGCTGAGGTAGGGCCGCAAATCCGGAACCCAAGTCACTCCGGTCGCCGCGTCGGTCATGTAGTAGCGAACGGCGGAGGTTTTGGCCCGGAGCATCATCCGCCACGCGAACCAATGCCCCTGCTCGGTCCAGGCGGCGTCTCCCGGATAGGCGTAGTGCCGCAGCGGCCAGACCAGATGAAACCCGCCGTAGAGCATGGCCCCGACGACGGTCCAGCGTTGTAGCGTCGACAGACTCGTCCAAGTCGCGGTCTGGCCGACGGGGATGGTGATCGGCGACTGGCGGAGCAGCCGGCGCGGCCAGTCGGGCTCGAAAAAGAGCAACGTCGCGAAGAGCATGAACCAGGGAAAGACATGAATGTGGAACAAGACCGCGTTCGTCAGATGGAAGACCGCGCACAGGCCATAGGCCGCCCACCGCGTCGGCCGCCACAAGAGCAGCGGCACGATCAGCAAATCGAACAGCAAGCCCCCCCAGATAAAGCCCTGCACCAGCCATTCCTGGGTCAAATACGGACCAACGACCGGAACCCAGGTCGACAGGGCCAAATGCGCCCGCATCGGTTCGCCTGCGAACCAGTCGGGGTGGAGCTTCGCGATCCCACCGTAAAAGTAAGGGACCGCGAGATGCGCCCGCGCCACCCACAAACACCACGCGGGAACGGTCTCGCTCGCGACGACGCGCCCATCGGCCGCGTCCATCGCCCACAGCCGATTCAGCGGCAACAGCGGCAGACAACCGCTGATCAAACAAATTAAATAGTAGTGATTCTGGTAATTGGTCCGTTCGACCAGAAAGACATACAGAAATCCGACCGCGAAGAGCGTGGACGCGAGGCGGTACCACAGGCCGGCGGCGATGGCGAGCCCGAGCAGGGCCAGCCCCGCGAAGTGCCACATCATGCCGACCCCCGGCCATGGCCGGACAAAGGCGAACGGCTCGTAGGTGAAGTGAAACGTGGGAACGACGTACAGATCGCGGACGCGGCCCGTCAGCAGATAGTCGGTCGCCCACCACGCCATCAACAGGCCGAAGCCGATCCGAAAGACCGCCAGACTGGCGGCGTCGATCGGCCGCAAGGCCGCCGTGAGCCAAGCCGAGCTGCGATCGGTGATGGTGGAGGCGGAAAGCATGGTGAGTAAGTTGGGGGACGCGTCGTGCGACAGCGTCGATGCCGCGGACTAATCGTCGACTTCGGGGTCGGAGTAATCGGGGCGTTTCTTGGCGTTGTGAACATCGACCGGGGTGGCTTTTTTCAGCACGACCTCGAACGTGTTCTGGCCCGGTTCGATCTGGACCTCCATCACCTCCTCCCGTTCGCTCACCACACAGGGACACTCGAATTTGCCTTGGGCATTCTCACCCGCCGGCGGAGCCACGCGGACGCGGTGTTTCCCGACCACGGCACCGTCGTCTTGATCATAGGTCGTCAGGACGAAACGCCCTTCCGCGTCGGCGTAACCGACCGCCGATTTACCAGTAAGAGCCGACTTCTCGCCCGGCAGCGGCTCGAAGAAGACCGACACATAGGGGACCGGTTGCCCCTCGCACACCACGCGACCATCGGTCGCGGCCACCTTGAACTGGTCACCACCACCGCAGCCGGTGAGGATCGCCGTCGCCGAGACCAGCAACCAACTCAATGGCCCTGCATTCCGAATCATGACGATATTCTTTCCAGAAGGCCCGAAAACCGAATCACATGGGGCCCGCCGCCATTCGACTATGGCGACGGGCCGCCAGAACGCGTGATGAGTCCGTCACGCCCTAGAATTCACCGAGCGGCACGCCGTCATAACGG
>CAYRVS010000232.1:0-5263 GCA_964427725.1 uncultured Planctomycetaceae bacterium
CTTCGACAGCCCCCCCAACGCGGTGAGCACCGGTCGCCGCGATTCGACCACCGTTGCTCCCCAAGCGTTATGGACACTCAACAATCGACGCGTCTTTCGTCAGGCGGAACTCCTGGCCGCGCGCCTGAGCCGCGAAGCGGGCGCCGAACCGATCGCGCAAATCGACCGCGCCTGGCAGATCGTGACTGGTCGCCGACCGACCGCGGACGAACGGACGGAATCGTTGGCCCTCCTCGATACGCTTGCGGCGGGGTCGACGCGCGACGCCGCGTTGCCGATTTTCTGCTTGGCAATGTTCAATCTCAACGAGTTTCTGTACGTGGAGTAGCCGATGACCGACTTCGTCAACAATCGCGTCGAATGCGGGCGGGCGGGCTGGGCCGCCACCCGGCGGGAGTGGCTGGCGGACGCGGGATCGGGCCTTGGCGCGATCGCGTTGGGGGCGCTGCTTGAGCGCGAGGCCCCGGCCGCAGCGAATGGCGCGCCTCATCTGCCGCCGCGAGCCCAAGCCGTGATCTCGCTGTTCATGCAGGGCGGGCCGAGTCAGGTCGACACGTTCGATCCGAAGCCGGAACTGGAGCGACTTCAAGGTCGCCCGTTGCCGCCGAGCTTCGCATCGGACGGGTTGCGACTGCAGTTTATGGCCGCGACCGGCGCGGCGCTCATGCCCTCCCCCTTTCGGTTCGACCGCCATGGCGAATGCGGACTCCCCGTTTCCGAGATCTTCGCGCAGGTCGGGCGGCACGCCGATCGTCTGGCCGTGCTCCGCTCGTGTCATCATGAGTCATTCATTCACGGTCCGGCCTTAAGCCTGATGCACACCGGTTCGCTGCTGCTGGGGCATCCGAGCGTCGGCGCCTGGGTCGTGTATGGCCTGGGCAGCGTCAGCGACGAATTGCCCGCGTATGTGGTCATGAGCGACAACGGCATCGTGCGCAACGGAGTCGGCTCGTACGGCGCGGGATTTCTCCCCGCGGTTTATCAGGGCACGATGCTCAGGTCCGAAGGATCGGCCATCCAAAACCTCGCGCCGCCGGAGGCCGTCTCCATCGGACAACAGCGCGCACTGCTGAATCAAGTCGCCGCCTGGAATCGGCGACACGCGGCGGAGCGAACGGAAGACAGTCGGTTGGAGGCGCGGATCGCGAATTACGAACTGGCGTTTCGGATGCAGACCGCCGCGCCGCAACTGGTTGATCTGGGCGGTGAAACGGCCGCTACGCATCAACTCTACGGGCTCGACGCCGCGCCGACCGAACGTTTCGGGCGGATGTGCCTGCTCGCGCGGCGGATGGTCGAACGGGGCGTGCGCTACATCCAGCTCTTCTGTTCCGACTGGGACGGGCACGGCGATTGTGCGGGGGGACATCGCGCGGCCGCCGCCGCGATCGATCGACCAATCGCCGGCTTGCTCAGCGATCTCGCCCAGCGCGGGCTGCTCGACAGCACGCTGGTGATCTGGTCCGGCGAGTTCGGTCGGACCCCGGTGATGCAAGGGAACCAAGGACGCGACCACAGCCCCTACGGCTTCAGCACTTGGCTTGCAGGGGGCGGCGTCCGCGGCGGACAGGTGATCGGCGCGACCGATGAACTAGGTTTCCGGGCGGTCGAGGATCCAATCCATGTCCATGACCTCCATGCCACGATCCTCGCCTTGCTGGGGCTGGACCACGAACGCTTGACCTATCTTTTTGAGGGCCGCGTCCGTCGGTTGACGGATGTCGGCGGTCAACAGGAATTCTCACGACGACTGATCGGGTAAGACCAGCCCTGTCACGTGAATCGTGATCCTTTTACGGTCCTCGAAAAGCTCTTTTCTTCAGGATGCCGCCGGTTGCCTGCGTTGCCGCTTTGAGCGGAACCTTCTTGTCTCACAAGGGTTAAGCAGGCATGTTCCGAGATGGACGATCTGTCCGTCCGATTCCTTCCGGCGATCTACGGTTTTTCCCGTTGACATCTACGGGTTCCACCGTAGAATCAGCGACGATTCATTGCACGGCATATCTGCCCGCCAGATGCCAGCTAAGGTCGATCGATGGCGCGACCCAAAACCATTCACCCGACCCCCGCGGAACTCGAGCTGCTGAAGCTCTTGTGGGAGCGGGGCCCGCTTACGGTGCGCGAGGCGCTCGAACGGCTCGAAGGTTCCGGGCCGCCGCGGGCCTATACCTCGCTGATGAGCCTGATGAACGTCATGGCGGATAAGGGGCTCCTCGAACGGATCCCCGAAGGCCGGGCGTTTCGGTATCGGCCGGCGGTGGAACGGGCCAAGACGCTCGGCGGACTGGTCGGCGATGTCTGGCAGCGGGCCTTCGAGGGCTCGGCGTCGGCCTTGGTGGCGCATCTCCTCGATCAAGCCCAGCCGACCCCGAGAGAGCTCGACGAGATCCGTAAGTTGCTCGCGCAGTATGAAAGAGCGGAGGAGACACCATGACTCCCACATCCTTCGGAGTGTCCTTCCCCGCCGAGTTGATCGCCTGGACGTTGCTCCATTTCTTGTGGCAAGGAGTGCTCTGCACGCTGCTCGGCGGAGCGTGGTTGCGACTCACCCGCTGGCAAGCTTCCGAACGTCGTTACGCGGTCTGGCTGATGGTCTTGGGGGTCATGGTCATGGCCCCGTGCGTCACCATGACCTGGTTGGCGATGAATCCGACGATGCTCGCCTCGGATGGGGCGCGGCCGATCGATCGGCAAACCACCGATCCCACCTTGCTTGCCACGACCGAACCGCCGCGCGATTTGACGCGAATCCTGGACGAGTTGGCGGCGACGGAGTCGGGTGCCGAGGTCGTGTGGCGACTTGCGGTTGACGCGGCGGAACCGGCGGCCGTCACGATCCCGGGCGCGGCAGTCGCGCCGACGGCGACTCAAGGCTGGAATTGGTCGCGCTGGATCGTCACCGGATGGGTGCTGGGAATCGGGATCACCAGTCTGCGGTTGATCGCCGCGGTGACTTGGATGAGTGGCATCGTCCGGCGGCTGGAGCCGGTCCCGGTTGAGGTCGATCGGCTTGCCACGCGGTTGTCGCGGCATCTGGGGTTGCGGCGGTTACCGGCGATTCGGATTTCGCGCGATGTTCGCGAGCCGCTTGCGCTGCAATGGTCGCGGCCGCTGATTCTGTTGCCCGCGAGCTGGCTGGCCGACGTGCCGGTCGAGGTTCTGGAAGCGGTACTGGCGCATGAACTGGCGCATATTCGACGGTACGACTTGTGGGTGAATTTGGCGCAGCGGTTGGTGGAGACGTTGTTCTTCTTCCATCCATGCGTCTGGTGGGTGTCGCGACAGATTCGGGAAGAACGGGAGTTGTGCTGCGACGCGCTCGCGGTCTCGGTGACGAGGCGGCCGGTGGTCTACGCGCAAGCCCTTGAGACGGCGGCGCGACGGTGCCGGGGAGGTTCCCCGGTGGCCGGACTGTTCGCGCCGCGGTGGGGTGTCGGTTGGGGAGGGACGCGGATGGCGCTCTTGCATCGAGTGAAACGGGTACTCGGAGTGGCCCCCGCCACCACCGAGTCGCACTGGTGGTCGGTGGGCTTGGCGGGCGTGGGCTTGTCGGCCGCCTGCTGGTTCGGCACGACCTTGCTGCCGGCGACGGCGGCGGGAATCGATGCCACGGGGAACTCCCCGCGGCAATTGGCATGGGATGATCGGGATGATCGCGAAGGTCCGCCGGAAGGTCGACCGCCACGCGAAAGCCGACCCGAAGGTCGTCCCGAGGGACCGCCGCCTGGAGAGCCGGGGCGTGGTCGTGGCGGGCCGCCCCCCGGTGAGGGGCGGCGTCCGGATGGTCCGCTTCCGGGAGATGGCCGTCGACCGGACGGTCCGCCCCAGCGGGAGGGACGTCGCCCGGAAGGCCCGCGACCGATTCCGGAGATTCTCGAAGAACTGCAAGCCGCCATGCGGCAGCTCGACGAACGGGGCCCGGAAGGGCAGCGCGAGAAGCTGGAAATTCTCCATCATCTGATGCGGTCGATGGCCGCACCGGCGCCGGGGCCCCGCGGGGAACATCGGGCCGAAAGTCGGGTCTTCGTCTTCGACATGTCCGACGATGAGCCGGCACGTCGGGGCCCGGGTATCGAACCTCGACGCGAGCTTCGTCCCGACGCGGGACCGAACGACGTGATGGATGCGATGCGGCAACTGCGTGAAGAGGTCCACCAACTCCGTCGCGAGATGGAGGCGATGCGTCAAGGTGGCCCGCGCGGACCCGGGATGATGGGGATGCCCCCGGGGATGAATCCGGGGCTGTTCGGTGGCCCCGGTCCGCGACCCGGTTTTGGTCCTCCGGGAGAAAGCGGTCGGCCGCCGCGTGAACGTGACCAGGAGCGCCCGCGGCCCCCGCGTGAAGCGGACCGTGATGACGACGAGCCTCGGCGGGAAGAGGAGCGTGATGAGGAACGCGATGCCAGGATGGAGGACGAAGAGCGGGAGACTCCCCCGCGTGACAAGGAGGAATCGCGGGAGGACGATGAGAGCCCCATCGGGGAAGCCCTGTCGCTGTTCGAGGATTTGGTGGGGGAAGCCGTTCTTTCGGTGATCGTGGAATCGGCCCCTGTGTCGGACAGCCTCAAGTCCGAAGCCGCGACCGAGTCGCCCGAATGACAACGATGAGATGGTGAGCGTCACCCGGCGTTCGCCAAACTTGATGTCCCATGACACGAGGTCCGACCGCGGCAAGTGGTCGGACCTCGTCGTTTCGGGCCAGACTGCGACACCGCCTCCAAGTGCCGATCGCCAGATGGCGAGTCCACAACGAGCGTCGCGGCGTCAGCCCGCCGTGACGCCGAATCTCGATGGTCGATGATCGAACCGAGGATCGGCGACCCATGCGAAACACCCGCGTGTGCCGCGCGCGTCATCAAGCGCTCGGACCATTTCTTGGCACCTGACGTTCCATGGGTTTCTTGTCCCAGCAGCGAGTCTCACAGACGCACTCAGGCACGGCGGGCTGACGCCGCGCCGCTCTTTGGGTGTGACGATTTGCTCTGTGTCGTTCCGGCGTGATGACGAGGTTCCAGTCTGGACCAGGTTGGTTGTGTACTCGACGTTGTCGAGATGACACACGCTGTTGGTTCCCACCGTCTGGCCGAGGCGGGCTCGCGACGGCGACGGGCTCCGATTACCATCACCCGCGAACAAGCGGATCCACGGTGACCAGGCACGGAATCGCTGGGCAACGGGTTGCGGCACAGAAGCGGGGCCCGATGGTGGTCCGCCGTTCGCATGAGAAGTTGTTGGGACAAGTTGTTGGGACAAGACGATGGAG
>CAYRVS010000232.1:5273-6903 GCA_964427725.1 uncultured Planctomycetaceae bacterium
ACGATGGAGTGGGGGGATGTCACCACGGGAGAACTGTGGCGTCGGTTGCGCGCGGGGGAAATCTCCAGTGTCGCGGTGACCGAAGCCTGCCTCGCGGCGATTACCGCCGGCGACGAACGGATCGGAGCGTTCCTTTCGGTCGACCGTGATGGCGCGCTCGCTCAGGCCGCGGAGATCGATGCGAAACGCGCCGCGGGCGGTCCCGTTGGGTTGCTGGCCGGCCTGCCGATCGCCATCAAGGATGTCTTGTGCGGTCGCGGCGACACGACGACCTGTGGCAGTCGGATGCTGCGGAACTATCGGCCGCCGTACGATTCCCACGTCGTCGCGCGGTTGCGCGAGGCCGACGCCGTCCTGATCGGGCGGGCCAACATGGACGAATTCGCGATGGGCTCGTCGAGCGAAAACTCGGCGTATCAACTCACGCGGAATCCGTGGGATCCCGCGCGGACGCCGGGGGGCTCGAGCAGCGGTTCGGCGGCGGCGGTCGCGGCCCGGTTCGTCCCCGGTTCCTTGGGAAGCGATACCGGCGGTTCGATCCGGCAACCGGCGGGCCTCTGCGGCATCGTCGGGATGAAGCCGACCTATGGCCGGGTCTCCCGCTACGGACTCGTCGCCTACGCCAGTTCGCTCGATCAGGTCGGCCCGTTTGCGACCGATGTCACCGGGATCGCGGCACTGCTGCAGACGATTTCGGGGCATGACCCGCGCGACAGCACAGCGGTCGCGCTCCCCGTCCCCGACTATGTCGCGGAGGTCGACCAACCGTTGGCGGGATTGAAGATCGGTTACGCCGCCGAACATTTCGCGACGGGGCTCGATTCCGAGATCGCCGCCGCCGTCCGTGCCGCGCTTGAGGTCTATCGGTCCCTCGGCGCCACGCTGCACGAGGTCACGCTGCCGCATGCGAAATATTGCGTCGCGACCTATTACCTCATTGCCTGCTCGGAAGCGTCGAGCAACCTGATGCGGTACGACGGCATTCACTACGGCCATCGCGCGTCCGCCGCGAACTCGTTGGTCGACCTCTACGCCGCCAGTCGCGGGGAAGGCTTCGGGGCCGAGGTCAAACGCCGGATCATGCTCGGCACCTACGCCTTGTCCTCGGGGTATTACGACCAGTATTACGTCAAGGCGCTGCGCGTGCGGCGATTGATTCGGCAGGACTTCGACGATGCGTTCCGGCAGGTCGACGTCATCGCGGGCCCCGTGACCCCCACCCCGGCGTTCCTGCTGGGGGAAAAGGTCAACGATCCCCTCGCGATGTATCTGTCCGACATCTACACCATCAGCGCGAATCTGGCGGGCTTGCCGGGGCTTTCGCTACCGTGCGGGTTCACGTCGGGCGGACTGCCGATCGGGTTGCAGTTGCAGGGGCCGCCGTTCGAGGAAAGCCGTCTCTTGCGCGCCGCCCGGATGTACGAGCGGGAGACCACTTGGCACACCCGCGCCCCCCGACTCGCCTGACCGCGCCGACCCATCCACCGATTCGCGCACGTCGTTTGTCGTCCCTGAAGATTGCCATGCGATACACCCCCATCATCGGCTTGGAAGTCCACGTGCAGTTGCAGACGAAGACCAAAATCTTCTGCGGTTGCAGCACGGCCTTTAACCCCGATCAACCGAACGT
>CAYRVS010000233.1:0-6749 GCA_964427725.1 uncultured Planctomycetaceae bacterium
GTCGAGCGACCGCGAGGTGGGAAACCGCAGGTCTTTGACGGTCAGTCCAACGATTCGGGGCGACATCGCGGGGAGTCTCATGGTGGGGGGAACATGTCAGGGCGGGTCGTGCCTGGGACATCCGAAATCCGAAGCACGAAATCCGAAGGAAGGGGAAACTCCCAAAAGGAAAACGACATGCGAGCAGGACGTTTTCCCCTTGAGATTTAGGATTTCCTTCGGTTTTCGATTTTCGGATTTCTGGCCATCGATTCGTCGAGTGACGGCGGGATGACTGCTCAATGTCCCGCCAACGGCTGTTTGCGGGCGCGTTGAGCCAGCTCCTCGGGCGTCGGGGCGGCGTGGCGGATGATGTTCGGCAGCAAAGACCCCAGCACCATCCCGATCGCCGAGGCGGCGAGCCCGTACAACTGCGGCGGCACGACCTTCCACCAGAGCTCGCTTTCTTCGTCGTAAATCCGGGGGACATGCAGCCACTCGGGGAATTCGAGCGGGAGCCAGACCGCCGCGCCGAACAGGATCGAGAAGACCGCCCCCTGGGTCGTCGATTTCGCCCAGTAGATCCCGCACACGAGCGGAATGAAGGCGATGACCATGGTCACCTTGTAGCCGCTCTCGACGAGCTCATACATCGTGCTTTCGGTGTTGGTGGAGATGCTGGTGCCGATGATCGCGACGATGACCAGAACACAGCGCAGCAGCCACAACATCGTGCGGTCGCTGAAGTGCTGCGTGAACTGCTGCAGGACGTTTTCGGTGAGGATGCTCGAAGGGGCCAGCAGCGTCCCCGAGGCGGTCGAGAGAATCGCCGACAAGAGCGCCCCGAAGAACAAGACCTGACACCAGATCGGCGTGGTGTTGAGGATTAACAGAGGGAGAATCTTCTGGACTTCGCGGGCGTCTTCCGAGGCGAACTGTTCGTGATAGGTGGGGTCGATCACGGTCGCCGAGATGGCGATGAACATCGGGACGAAGGCGAACAGGAAGTAGAAGCAACCGCCGGCGAACGTGCCGATGATGGCGGTTCGCTCATCCTTCGCCGAGGTGACGCGCTGGAAGACGTCCTGCTGGGGGATCGACCCGAGGGCCATCGTGAGGAATTCGCCCACGAAAATCAGCCAGGCGGAGGCCGTCACATGGGGGAAGAGGTTGAGTTTTCCCTCGTCGTAGGCGTGCTTGATGACGCTGTCGAAGCCCCCCGCGCGATCGCCGAGGAGCCACGCCACGATCAGCAGGCCGATCACGATCGCCGCCGTCTGTACGACGTCGGTGAGGGCGACCGACCACATCCCCCCGAACATGGTGTAAATGGTGACGATCACCGCCCCGATCAGAATCGCCTCGTTCAGGCTGATTTGCGGGAAGAGGACGTTGATCACCAGCCCCAGTGCGGATAGCTGCGCGCTGGTCCACCCCAGATACGAGGCGGCGATCCCCAGCGACGTGATCACTTCGACGGTCCGCCCATACCGCTGATGGTAATAGTCCCCGATCGTCAGGAGCTCCATCCGGTAGAACGTCTTGGCGAAGAAGAGCGCCACCAAGAGCAGACACAGCGACGCCCCGAACGGATCCCCCGAGACGAACCCGAGCCCCTGATCGGCGAACCGGGCGGAGACCGAGAGCGCGGTTTCCGCGCCGAACCACGTGGCGAAGACGCAGGCGAAGTTCATGTAGAGCGGCAGTGACCGCCCCGCGACCATGAAATCCTTGGAACTGTGGACGCGACTCGACGCATAGATCCCCACGCCCACGGTGATGAGCATGTAGATGACCACGCAGGCAACAAGCATCCCGGGACTCTCCTCGGCAATGGCGGGGTTGGCGCTAGGACGGCCGAATCATACCAACCGCCGCGCGCACCGGTCACGCGAACGATGGGCGCGAACCGAGCCGCCGCGTGCCGCGGCGGACCCCGTCATGGCTTACTGAAACGGCCCCGCGAACTTCCCGAACCGACCCGTGAAGACCATATCGGTGAGGGGTTTGCGTACGCGGGCCGCCAAGTCGCGTTGTTTCAGGTCGTCGGGCGCGCCGTCATGCGTCGCGATGGGATAGCCGATGGCGATCGCGGCGACCGGTTCATGAGTCGCCGGCATCGCCAGCGTCTCCCGGGCTTTGGCGGCGTCGTAGCCTCCCATCGGATGACAGTAGAGTCCGTGGGCCGTCGCCTGCAGGAGCAGATTTTGCGTCGCCAGCCCGACGTCGTGCCACGCATGCCGATTCGGCTTCTGATTGCGGGCGAACTGCAACTGGGCGCACGAGAGGACCAGTGCGTAGGCGTCCTTCGCCCAAACCTGATTCGCCTCCATCAGGCAGCCCAACAGGGCCGCGAACTCGGTCGGCTGGGCCTGCGTCGCCACGCAAAATGCCCAAGGCTGCTCGTTGTAAGACGAACTCGCCCAGCGGGCCGCCTCGAACAGGCTGCCCAAGGTGGCGGCGGGGATCGGGCGGTTGGAAAAGAGGACCGGACTCCACCGTTGCCGGATCACATCATGCAGCGGGAACGAACTTTCGGCGGGCTTTTGCATCGCGGATTCCCTATTGACGTCTGATCTCATGCGAGGGCGCGCCGCATGACGGTGTGGGCATCGTATCGGCCGGAACCAGAGTTTCCTCTCTGGCGGAAACATATGGAGCCCGGTTAATATGATGGCCGATGAAGATCCATGCGAGTGCGCCCTCGTATGCCATTCCGTCGTTCCCGAGGATGGCGGTGATTTCGTCCCTAGGCCGATTCCGATGCCCCAACGTTCCACTGCCGCGCATCGTTCCGCCCATCTCGCCGCCCCGGTTCGCTCGTGGTTCGAGCCCCGGCCCGATCTGGTGCACGTTCGCTCCCGCCGGTGGTTTCTGCAGACGGGGCTCGCCGGCTTGGGGGGCCTCAGTCTGCCCCGCGTCCTCCAGGCCCGGGAAGCTGCTACGAAACCAGTGACCGACAAGAAAGCGGTCATCCTCTTCTGGCTCTCCGGGGGCCCCAGCCAGATCGACACTTGGGATCCGAAACCCGACGCTCCGCAGGAAATTCGCGGGCCCTATCAGCCCATCGCGACCAGCGTGCCGGGGATTCAGCTCAGCGAACATCTCCCGCTGCAGGCGGCGATGATGGACAAGTTTTCGATCCTGCGCGCCGTCGACTGCAAGGCGAGCAACCACACTCCGATCACCTTCCAAGCGGGGAATCCGCTCGCCCAGCGAACCGACAACGGCCGGGATGGCGGCGGGTTCCCCTCGATGGGGTCGGTCGCCGCCAAGTACCGCGGCCCCAATCATCCCGATATGCCCCCCTTCGTCGGGTTGGCCCCGTCGTGGGTCGCCGATGTCTACGAAGCGGGCGACATGGGCGCGCCCTATGCCCCCGTGAAGGGGCTCGAGGTCGTCGGGAAGTTCGGTCTGCCCAGCGGAATCGCCGTCGACCGCCTCGAAGACCGCGACGGGCTACGTCGACAGTTCGATCGGCTGCGACGTGACCTCGATCAAGGAACCACGCTCGACCGCGTCGACCGCTATCACCGCCAAGCTTACGAGATGGTCCTCGGCGGGCATGTCCAGCAGGCGTTCGACGTCTCGAAAGAGACCGAGGCCACGCGCGACCTCTACGGCCGCAACGAAATCGGCGAAAAGGCGCTCCTCGCCCGCAGGCTCGTCGAAGCGGGGACCACCTTCGTCGTCGTCAGCGGCGCCTGGGGCTACTTCGATCACCATGGCGACAACGTCGTCTGGAAGGGGATCGAAAAAGGGCTGACCCCGTTGCTGCCGCGGATCGACCGGGCCTTTACGGGTCTGGTCACCGACCTCGAACAGCGGGGCATGCTCGACGACACGCTGGTCCTGATGCTCGGCGAATTCGGCCGCGCCCCGGTCCTCAGTCCCGATGCCGGCCGCGAACACTGGCTGAACGTGATGTCGATGCTGGTTGCCGGCGGCGGTTTCCGGCATGGTCAGGCGATCGGCGCGACCGACCGTCGCGGCGGCGAAATCGTCGCCGGGGCCGTCCGCCCGCAAGACCTCGCGGCGACGGTCTACCAGCACTTGGGGATCGACCCGCAAACCCACTGGACCAGCCCCCAAGGCCGCCCGACCCCGATCGTGGTGGAGGGTGGCCGGCCGATCCCGGAGTTGGCGTGACGGCGCGTCGGTGGTGAATTGATCCTACGCTCGCACAGTTCCCATCATGTCATAGGCCGGGGCACCCGCCCCGGCCGCGTGTTGGTTTGAAATTCGTCCCGCGCTCGCCTGCGGCCCGCGGCTCAACGGTCACCAGCCGATGTCTTTGGTGAGGGCTTGCTGGGCGCGGTGCAGGGCGGCGTAGGCGCCGTCTTTGGCCAGCAGCACTTCGTGCGTGCCGATTTCCACGAACTGGCCGGCTTGCAGGACGACGATGCGGTCGGCTTGACGCAACGTGCTTAACCGGTGGGCGATGGCGATCGTCGTGCGGCCTTGAATCAGGTTCTCGATCGCCGCTTGGATTTCCCGTTCGGTCTCGGTGTCGACGGCGGAGGTCGCCTCATCGAGGATCAGGATCGCGGGATTGATGAGGAGCGCGCGGGCGATCGAGATGCGTTGGCGTTCCCCGCCGGAGAGGGACTGGCCGCGCTCGCCGACGAGGGAGTCGTACGCATCGGGGAGTTGCAGGATGAAGTCGTGGGCGTGGGCGGCCTTCGCCGCCGCCATGATCTCCTCCCGCGTCGCATCGGGTTTGCCGTAGGCGATGTTCTCGGCGATCGTCCCGAAGAAGAGGAAGGGTTCTTGCAGCACGAGTCCGATGTTGCGGCGGTAGTCGGCGACTTTGTACGAGCGGATGTCGACCCCATCGACGGTGATCGCCCCCTCGGCGACATCGAAGAAGCGGCAGATGAGATTGATGAGGGTGCTTTTCCCCGCCCCGGTTGGTCCCACGAGGCCGATCATCTCGCCCGCGCGGATCGACAGGTCGACGTTTTTGATCACTTTGCGATTGCCGTAGCGGAAGCCGACGTGTTTCAGCTCGATGTCCCCCCGCAGTCGCGTGATCGGGACGGGCTTCGCCGGTTCGGGGACGCTGCTGACACGGTCGAGAATCTCGAACATCCGCTGCGCGCTGGCGGCGGCCCGCTGCGAGGCGTTGACCATCCGGCTCATCGATTCCAATCGGCCGTAGAAGCGGCCGCTGAGAAGCACGAATTCGAGAAGCGCCCCGACCGTCAGTTCGTGCCGGGCGATGAGATAGACGCCGCACAGCCAGACGACGAGGACGCCGAGATTGTTGAGAAACGCGATCA
Organism: uncultured Planctomycetaceae bacterium; assembly: GCA_964427725.1. Classification (GTDB taxonomy): domain Bacteria; phylum Planctomycetota; class Planctomycetia; order Planctomycetales; family Planctomycetaceae; genus DSVQ01. The sequence continues at coordinate 5,262 of CAYRVS010000233.1, forward strand.
ACGGCCAGAAGAAGGTCCAGACGGCGTTGACCCGTTGGTTCGCCAGCATCACGGCGGTGTTGGCCCCGCGAAAACGTTCGATCTCGCGGTCCTCCTGCGCGAAGGCCTTCACCACGCGGATCCCGGGAATGGTGTCGGCCAGCACGCTGGTCATGCCCGCCCAGGTGCGGCTGCTGACGGCGAACCCGGCCTGCAACCGATCCCGCGCACGGTACATCAACCAGACGACGAAGGGGAACGGCGTGAGGGTCGCCGCCGCCAACCAGCTATTCGTCTGGAAAAGCGTGACGGCGATCGCGACCAGGAGCAGGCAATCGGCGGCGAAGTCGACGACGCTGTCGGAAAGGAATTGGCAGAGGCGATCGGAATCGGTGCTGACGCGATTGATCAGATCGCCCGTCCGTTTGCCCCCGAAGTATTCGAGGGAGAGCCGTTGGAGATGACCGTAAGTGCGGTTGCGCAGGTCGGCGCTGATCCGCTCGCTGACCCAGGCGAGAATCGCCCCCTGCGCCCAGCCGAGAATCCACGCCGCGACCGCCGCCGCCGCCATGCCGACCAGATACCACCTGACGACGGTGAGATCCCCCGTCTGTTGCGACTGCTGCCACGTCGTTTGATAAGGAGTCAGAACTTCATCGACGAGGGGGCCGGTCAGTTTGAGGGGCACGATGCCGGCGATCGTCGCGAGAAGCGAGATCAGTCCCGCGAGGGCGATCGCTCCTTGATGGGGCCGCGCGAACTCCCACAACCGCAGAAGCGCCATCGTGTTCGGCGGCGGATCTTGCGGCTCGGCTTCCGGCGCGACGACGTCGTCATGGTCACGCAGGAAGGGATCGCCCCCCGCCTTGAGCCGCTCGAAGCGTTCCATCAAGACGAGGACCGCCGGGCCATGCCGCAGCGTGTAATGCCAGACCGCCAGGCGACGGGCAGTCCCGAGGAGTTCGAGGGTTCCCAGCCCGGCGCGATCGCGGGTTTGGAATGATGCGACGTCCCCGAGTGACCAAGCCGCTCCGGAGGTGCCGCTTTCCTCGGGGAGCGCATGGAGCCGCTGCGTCGTCAAGACCAGCCACGTCGTGGCGAACCGTCGATCGGCGTCGACATCCGACCGCACGACGGCGACGATCCGCTCCCCCGGCGCGAGTGGCAAGGTCAACCCGGCGGGGAGTTCGGCGGCGGCGGGATCGAATGCGGAACCGGCGGTCATCGTGGGGCGGGAGTCTCTGAATGAGGCGTCATGTGGGGGCGGATTGTACTGACGTGCTCTCGCGTCGGGCAGGCTCCCGGCTCGTGGCCTTGCCTCCCATGGCATCGGTACCCTCGTGGGTGGCCCCGGTTGCCCGTCTGCGGGCTACCGGGGTCGCATGAGCGACAAGCCCCATTGGGATCGTGGTCCGAATGGTTCGGCGGGTCCAGCTCATGAGTCTTGCGGCTGCGCCGCCCAGGTAGACCTGCGGTCAACCTGGGCCACCCAAGTGAACTCTCGACAGG
>CAYRVS010000234.1:0-6728 GCA_964427725.1 uncultured Planctomycetaceae bacterium
GTGTCGTCCAACTGCATGGCGGGATTCCGAAAGGAGCCGCGAGACGGTGGTTCTCCGCCGGGGATCAGACCACTCGCGGAAGACTCGGCGGCGTGATTCTAGTGCTGCGTCACGTTTTAATTTTCGGGTAGACCGAGTAATGATTACAGCGGGCGTCGTCGACTTTCATTTGCCAATCGACTCCGCGTTGGGTTGAGTTCACGTCCAGGGACCACGCCGAGGTTTCCTCGCGGAGTGTTGGGATGTCGCCGAAGCGGCGGCCCGTCACGCACTGGCGCGTCATCGAACTGAGTTCGTTCTCGGCGATGTTGAGCCAGCTCTCATGCTTGGGCGTGTGGCGGAACTCGTTGCGGCGGACCGGTTGCCGGGCTCGATTGGCGTCGAAGGCCTCGTAGAACGAGCTTTTCGTGTGCGTGTTCAGATTGTCGCACACGAGGATCACCTTCTCACACCGGGCGTAGCGGTCTTCCAACAACCGAGCCATCTCGGCGGACCAGTCGAGCCTCGTCTTGCGTTCGCGGACCGACACTTCACGCCAACCGGCCAGCGGTTCCGTGAACATAAAGATGTTCGCCGTCCCGGCGCGTTCGTATTCGTAATCGACGCGACGGCCGTGCTCCTTTGTGGCGGGGATCGGTGGGCGAGTTTCCTTCAAGAGCTGCACCGGTTGTTCGTCCATGCACAGCGTGGGAATGGACGGATTGTAGGGCTGTTCGTAGGTCTCCAGCACTTCTTCCATGTGCGCGACGAATTCGCCGTCCGCCTCCGGCGGGATCACCCGGTATTCGATCTTGCGATTCGTCATGTGGTTTTTTCAGCGTGCGCCGCACCGTTTCATGACTGAGAGAATCGACGATTTCGAGTTCCACCACTTTGCGAGCCAGCAGTCTCAGCGTCCAGTTCGCATAACCCTTCCGCGGTGGACCAAGCCGCATGGCAAAGAGGCGTGCCTCCTGCTTCCCATCCAGCCGCTTGGCAATCGGTGGCGTGGCCCGCCGGGGTCCGTTCAGTGTGTCCTTAAAGCCCCGCTCGATCAATCGCTGACGAATCAATTCCACCGTCCTGGTTCGGCAACAGAATGCTTCGGCAATCCGTTCATCCGTCCAATTCGGGCCGTCTGCATCCGCCTCCAACAGAATCTGAGCCCGCTTCACCTTCTGACAGGTCCCCTTGAGTTTCTTGATGACCGCGTGGAGTTCATTTCGCTCCTGATCCGTCAGTCGCACGACATACTTCTTCGGCATGACACACATCCTTGTGCCACACAGGATCCTCGTTTTCCTCGACTCCGCCTACCCGAATATCTAAAGGTGACGCAGCACTAGACACCAGACTCTCGGCACGGGAACGAGCCGAGCGACTCCCACTTCCCACAAGCCAGGACGCTGCCGGGAACCCGTGGGTCTGGAGGGTGGCTGTGACGGTGCCTCATCGTGCGTCCGGCGAGGTCGTCAACCGAAGACTCGCTGATCGAGGTGGACCAGACCAGCCGCGGCCGGCCCGATCCATCCTCTTCCCGTACAGCCCTCGCCGACGTGGCACGTTCGCCCCACTCCACGGCGACGCCGCCCGTGCGACAGGCATCCGGCCCGCGGATGTATTCCGCATGTGCCGGACAGGCGTCGCGCCTCGATGCGGTCCGCGCGCGCCAACAGGTCTACATATTCGTCTTCGCGTCCACCACATCGCCCAGCACGGCGTTCAACGCGGTCATCACCGCCGAATCATATCGGTGATCTTGCGAATAGATGCGAAAGATCACGAAGCTGATCGGCAGCGCGCGAAATAAGTCGTCGTCGTTCAATTCCTGAACCTGCCCGGTTCCCGAATCGAGCAAAAAATTCTGGCCGCTCGACGGCAGCCGGCCGCTCGGGCGGTGATAGTGCCGGGCGACGTCGATCTTCAGCGGAATCTGACGGATCGCCGCCGGCAAACGTTCACGAACCCGTTGCAGCACCAGATCGGGAGCGGAGAAGATCGACATCCGTTCGGCGACGCTGGTGTGGAAATTGAGGGTCTTTTCGCACGCCATCTTCCACTGAACGCGCCTAGACAGGATCTCCTGCCAACGGTCTCCCAAATGCTTCAGCGTCGGATCGGCGGCGTTCGCCCAGCGATGGACGTCGACGAGGAATGATGATTCCGTAAACTGCCGGTACGCCGCGAGGTTCTCAAGAGGGTTCCCCTGAAACAGATGGGGCATCGTTTCGGGAAACAGATCTTCCAAGGCGAGGTCCAGGGCGCGGACCGTCCGATGGAAATAGATCGCGCGGAACAGGTTCGCCCGCGTCTCGATGAATTGGATCAACGTCTGCAAGCCGCGGGCGTGAATCGTCAAGCCCGCCGGCGTGAAGAACGTGTAGTGCAGGATGCGGCTGATGTCGAAGGCCCGCGTGCTGTAGCCGGTCATGTAGGCGTCGCGCAGCACGAAGTCCATGTTGTCGACGGTGTAAATGCCGCTGAAGAGGGCCCGCAGTTTTTTCAGCCAGTCGGGATGCCCCTCCTCCCCGTCCGCGCCGGGTCGCGGGCGACGGATCAGCCACGAAATCTGCGCGGGGTCGAGCTCCTCCAGCGGCGCGAGTTGGCCGCGCGGATTGCGACGAATCTTGCGGAGCAGATCCCCCAGTTCCTGCTCGATGATCACCCCGCCGATCGTCTCGTGCGTGATGCCGAACTGGTCGAGATAGTGGTCATCGAAGAAATGCCCGAACGGACCATGGCCGACGTCGTGCAACAGCGCCGCCATCCGCAGCAGTGATTCGACATAGGCCCGCGAGGGAACGTTGCGGCAGGCCTCGGTCAGCGATTCGTACCAATGCTCGGTCGCCAGCGATGCCAGGTGCATCGCGCCCAGAATGTGCTGAAACCGCATGTGCTCGGCGGACGGAAAAACCCACCAGGCGGTCTGCAACTGGTGAATCTGCCGCATTCGCTGGACCCACGGATGATCGATGATCTCCTGCTCGGCGACCTCCCCGGCGGGGAGCCCGCTGCGGGCGATGAACGGGATGTACCCGTGCACCGGATCGTGCGACAAAGACTCATTGACGAAATCGCGGACCATCCGTGCGTCCTTGGGCGGCGAGGGAGCGCGGCATCGTAGCCGAGGAACCCTTCACGGGCCATCCCGACCGCTTCATCCCGGAGGCATCCTCTCCATCCCGCTTGACCCCGTCGCGCGGCGCTTGGATCATGCCCCGGGACGATTCACCGGAACGGCGCAGGAACCTGCCGAATGTTGCATGCGGTCATCATGGCCGGCGGAAGCGGCACCCGCTTCTGGCCCCAAAGCCGACAGACGCTGCCGAAACAGTTTCTGAAAATCGGCACGAAGCACACGCTGATTCAAGAGACCGCCGCACGCTGCCTGCCGCTGGTCTCCCCCGAGCGACTCTGGGTCGTCACCGGTCAGGCGCACGCGGCGGAAACCACGCGGCAACTGCCGGACTTGCCGCGGACGAACATGTTGGTCGAGCCGTGCGCGCGGAACACCGCCCCCTGCATCGGCCTTGCGGCGATCCGCCTCCTTGCCGTCGATCCCGACGCCACGATGCTCGTGGTCCCCGCCGATCACGTCATTCAACCCACCTCGGCGTTTCAAGCGGCGGTCCGTCAAGCCGCCGAATCGCTCGAACGCGATCCGTCGGCCTTCGTCCTCTTCGGCGTGACCCCCACCTACCCCGCGACCGGGTTCGGCTACATCCAACGCGGCGCGGAACTCGAACCTACGACCCGTTTGGCGAAAGTCGCGGCGTTCAAGGAAAAGCCCGATCTGGCGACGGCCGAGCAGTACGTCGCCGGCGGGAACTATCTGTGGAACTGCGGCATTTTCGTCTGGAAGGCCCGCACGATCCTCGAGGCCCTTGCCGAGTCTCAGCCCGAAACCATGGCGCGATTACAACGGCTGGTCCCCGCCATCGGCACGACGCGCTGGGACGAAACTCTTGCCGCCGAGTTCCCCGGCATGACCTCGATCTCAATCGACTACGCGGTGCTCGAACGGGCCGCGAACGTCTGTGTCCTTCCCGCCCCGTTCGGTTGGGACGACGTCGGGAGTTGGCATGCCTTGTCGCGGTTGATCCCCGCCGACCCTGCCGGGAACACCGTCGATGGGCTCCATGTCGGCGTCTCGACCACGAACTGCATCATCCGCAGCACCCCGGAACATCTGGTCGCGACGATCGGCGTCCAAGACCTGATCATCGTCCACACCCCGACCGCGACGCTGGTCGCCGATCGCCACGACGAAGCCGCCGTGAAGATCCTCCTCGCGGAGGTCGAACGCCGGGGTTGGAAGGCATATTTGTAGTTTGACGGATCATTCGACCAACGAGCGGCGCGGCGTCAGCCCGCCGTGTCTCGCACTCAAGCATGCCATCAGGATGAGACCAGACCACCGCTGACATTCCTCAGACCATGATCCGAGTGCGCGCCCTGTGAAGGAACCCGATCTTGAACTTTCACGACGTTCCTGAAGGCTTAAGGTTCGGACGACTGCTCGGGTCGCTCTGCGGAATTCTCCTGCTCGGAGATAGCCTGATGTCCGTCGCCGCCGGTGAACATGATCGCCCCACCCTGCCGCGTTGGCAGACCCGCTCGGTCGTCATGGCGAATCATGGCATGGTGGCGACCAGCCACCCCTGGGCGGCCCAGGTCGGGCTTGATGTCTTACGGAGCGGGGGGACCGCCGTCGACGCCGCCATTGCCGTCAACGCCATGCTCGGCGTCGTCGAACCGATGAGCTGCGGCATCGGCGGTGATCTGTTCGCGATCGTGTGGGACGCCAAGACGCGGACGTTGCATGGCCTCAACGCTTCGGGCCGCAGTCCGCGCGGGTTGACGCGCGAGACGCTGGTGGGAATGGGACTCGCCCAAATTCCCGATCACGGCCCGTTGCCTTGGTCGGTTCCCGGCTGCGTCGACGGCTGGGAGACATTGCGGACCCGGTTCGGCGTGAAACCCTTGGGGGAATTGCTCGCGCCCGCGATCACCACCGCCGAACAAGGCTATCCCGTCGCCGAAGTCATCGCCGCCGCATGGCAAGGTTCCGAAGCCGCGCTACGCCGTTGGCCCGACTCCACCCGCGTTTATCTGCCGCACGGCCGCGCGCCCCGCGTGGGGGAGGTCATCCATCTCCCGGAATTGGCCGCGAGCTATCGGCTCATCGCGACGCATGGCCCGGAGGCGTTTTATCGCGGACCGATCGCCGAGGAGATTGTCCGGTTCAGTCAGGCGAACGGTGGTTACTTCACCCTCGCCGATTTCGCTGAACATCAAAGCCCCTGGGTCGAGCCGGTCTCGACGACCTATCGCGGCTACCGAGTCTGGGAGTTGCCGCCGAACGGCCAGGGAATCGCCGCGCTGCAGATGCTCAACCTGCTGGAAGGCTACGACCTGCGTTCGCTCGGACCGAAACATCCCGACTACGTCCATCTCTTCGTCGAGGCGAAGAAGCTCGCCTTCGCCGACCGCGCCCGGTTCTACGCCGATCCCGACTTCGCCCCCGCGCCAGTCGCGACCCTGATCTCGAAAACCTACGCCGAGCGACAACGCCCACGGCTCGATCCCCAGCGCGCCGCCCACGATGTTCCGCCGGGCGATCCTCGCCTGGAACACGGCGACACCGTCTACCTCACCGTCGTCGACCGTGACCGAAACTGCTGTTCCCTGATTCAAAGCCTCTACCACGGCTTCGGTTCGATGGTCGTCCCCGGCAAGGTCGGGTTCGCATTGCAGAATCGCGGGCAGTTGTTCGCCCTGTCGGCCGATCATCCCAACCGCTTCGAGCCCGGCAAACGTCCCTTCCAGACGATCATTCCCGCCATGGTGACGAAGGACGATCGCCCCTGTTTCTCGTTCGGCGTGATGGGGGGCGACATGCAGCCGCAAGGTCATGTGCAGGTGCTGATCAACATCCTCGACTTCGGCATGAATGTGCAGGCGGCGGGCGACGCGGCCCGGATCCGCCACAGCGGCTCCGCCACCCCGACCGGCCTCCCCGGAGACCCGCAAGGGGGCATGGTCCACCTGGAATCAGGCTTCCCCCCGGAAACGGTCGAGGAACTCCGCCGTCGCGGCCATCAAGTCGAAGTGGGGGCCAGCGGTTCATTCGGCGGATATCAGGGAATCTGGCTCGATTGGGAACACGGCGTATTGCACGGAGCGTCGGACCCAAGAAAAGACGGCGCCGCGGTGGGGTATTAACCCGAATCTCTCCGACTGATCCTCAACATCACACGTCACGAAGCCGAGGGGCGACGTCCCCTCGGCCCCCCCCGTCCGGCAACTCCGATTGACCCCAATCGCCGATTTCACCTATATCGCTAGCCCGAAGGGCCAACGCTTCGTCGCCGGGGGGCGATGGGGGGCCGTTTCGACCATCCCGGACTCGTCGACGGGCAATGCGACTTCTCGAGCGCTACATCTTTCTGGAGCTGCTCCGCGTTTTCCTCGCCGTGCTGGCGATGACGACCTGCCTGATGGTCTTCGTCGGCGTCTACGGCCAGATCAGCGAACATGGCTTGGGGCCATGGCAGATCGCCCAGATTCTGCCCTACATCGTGCCGAGCCTGTTGCCCTTCACGATCCCCGCGACGATGCTGCTGACGGTCTGCGTCGTCTATGGCCGACTGTCGGGTGACCGCGAGATCATCGCCGCCAAAGCCGCGGGGATTCATATCGCGGCGCTCCTGTGGCTGCGGCAACGCGGCGAACTGACCGTCGCCAAC
>CAYRVS010000235.1:0-927 GCA_964427725.1 uncultured Planctomycetaceae bacterium
GTCCTAAGGGGCCGCGTGAGCCGTGAACAAGTGAACTTACGGTCGCAAGCCGTATCATCCACGGACCGCACCCGCGAGACGGGATGACCCTTATGGCCTGATCGAATCGAGTTCTCGCATACGTTCGCGCAGGGCCATCGTCAACTCGGCCTTGTCGGTCCTTCCGTCGGCAACGCGTAAAGTCAGTTCGACCAACTCGTCATTGCTCGCGTCAATCCTGTGGCCGTTCAACACCAGAAACGTTTCAGCGCCGGGCAAGGCGACACGCTTATTGCCGTCTACGAAGGCGTGATTCTTATTGAGGTGAAACAGGTAGGCTGCCGCCATGGCCGGGAGATCTTCATGGAGAAAGCGCCCGCCGAACCGTGCGGCAGGCATCGCCACGGCGGATTCCAACAATCCCCGGTCTCTGAGTTCTCGGCTCCCGCCATGGAGTTGAACCACGGCGGCATGAATCAGCAGGATCTCGTCGACCGTCAGAAACCGAATGCGCTCCATCACTCGGCGAGCCGTTTGAGTGCGGAATCACGCCGGGCCAGCACGCCCGCCAGCGCATCCTCAAAACGCAGGCTGTCCGTTGCACCTTCACGATCCAAGGAATGGCTCGTGGATGTCGCACTCACAACGATTTCGTCGCCCTCATTGTGAAACGACAAGGTGGAACCGGTCGAATGCTCCGCATCTTTCAAGAAGTCCACGAGGGTGCGTCGCACGAGCCGCTGATGTCGCCCGGACTTCAACTGGATCTTCCCGACTCGCAACAACACGCGATGGCCTCCCGGCGAAGCGCCAGAGGTTGCCGCTTCCGGAAGCTGATTCGGCGACATCATTAAGTCCTTGCCTGATCGCACGATCGGCGCCTGTGGATCCTCGTCCCGGCACTCATAAATCAGCATATCAAGCGGAGTCGAGCTTACAACACCTTTT